>JANYKT010000179.1 GCA_025358085.1 Deltaproteobacteria bacterium
TGTGCTGCGCAGCCGCGGGGTCGAGAAGGCAGTGCTGGCCACCTCCAGCGGGTCGCCGGCGGGAATGCTTGACGTGCAGGAGGGGAAGATCTACGGCCTGCCCAAGGCCGGGAACTCGCGCAAGTCCGCCCGCTAGCCTACATCGATGGAATGTCGAAAGGGCTGCCCGCGATCTGTGATGCGCCTCTGTAATGCTCGACGTAGGTGTAGTTCGCCGAGTTTCCGAGATCCCCGCAGGGCAGCCTGGGAGAGCCAAAGCCGGGGAAATTGCCGCAGGCCCAAACCTCCATCTCATCAATGGCGAGCACCTTGTAAAAATAGCGCATCTTGACGGGCCCCTCGGGCGGGAAAGTCAGATCCTTCCATTGGGACGTGCTTGAGTCCCAGGTGCCGGCCTGGCCCATAACGGGGCCAGCGGCGGGCGGGTTGGTCAAAACCACGTCACCGATCTTGGCGGCCGCGGACTCGTAGGTGCCGGTGCTCTCATAGAGACTGACGAAGTAGACGCGCATCTTGCCCACCACCACGTGCGCCTCGCTGCGGTTCGCACGAGCGGTAATGCCTTGGAAGATTGGAATGGCAAGGCTGCTGAGGATGCCGATGATCAGCACCACCAGCATGATTTCAATCAGTGTGAAGCCGCGTTGTCTGACTCGCATGGCCCAGATTGTCACAGGCTCCGCCTCCCCATGCAAGTTAGCGCTTTTTGTGTAACAAATCTGCGTGCTGCACCGCATCCTTGCCGAACTTTTCGACGATCGCGTCCAGGGATTTGTTGAGCCGCGTCCGCCTCTCGTCCCGGGGCCGGTCGAACAATCCAAGCTGTGGCGGCGCCTCGCCCAGGTCTCCCGCGTGCACCCCCGTCAGCCGCACCGGCCGGTCGGCGTCCATCTTCTGCAGCAGCCGCAGCGCGGTCCGGTAGAGTTCGGCGCCGTCGTCGGTGGGGGAAAGGAGCGTCTCCTGCCTCGTGGCGATTTGAAAGTCAGCATATTTGACTTTCAAATGCACCGAGCGCGCCT
The DNA here is from genome assembly GCA_025358085.1 of Deltaproteobacteria bacterium. Lineage (GTDB taxonomy): Bacteria > Myxococcota > Myxococcia > Myxococcales > 40CM-4-68-19 > JANYKT01. The sequence continues at coordinate 1,020 of JANYKT010000179.1, forward strand.
TCGCTCCCGAACGCCGCAGCCGCGCGGCCACCCTCAGCGCCTGCTCATGAATGAACGGGTGCAGGTCCTCGCCCAGCAGATCGTCTTCAAAAGTTTCCTCAGCGCCGATGCTCTTCGCCGCCAGATCCGGCTCCACCTGCCGCGGGTCAATGCCGTTCGCCAGGTCGTGCAGCCACAGTCCGGTCGAACCCAGCTGCAGCTCGAGGAAGGATCGGTCCGCGCGGGCGACGTCCGCGATCTTGCGCAGCCCCATCCGCTTGAGTTGCTCGTCGGTCTTGGGCCCCACTCCCCACAACCTGGACACGGGCAGCGGCGCGAGGAATTCCCGCACTTGCCCCGCCGGCACCACCAGCAGTCCGTCGGGCTTGCAGAGATCAGAGGCGATCTTGGCGGCGAATTTTACCTCGGCGATGCCCACGCTCGCGGTCAGTTGGGTGCGCTCGCGGATCCGCGCGCGGATGGCACGGGCCTGTTCCACCGGCGTTCCCAGCAGCGTGACCGAGCGGGTTACATCGAGGAATGCCTCGTCGAGCGAGAGCCCCTCCACCTCCGGCGTGAACGAGTGGAAGACCTCGAACACCTGGTCGCTCACGGCGCTGTACACATCGAACCGCGGCGGCACGACCATCAGCTGCGGACAGAGCTTGATCGCCCGCGCCATCGGAATGGCTGACCGTACCCCGAACGGCCGCGCCTCGTAGCTTGCCGCGCAGACCACGCCGCGCCGCGAAGCGCCGCCCACCGCCACCGGCTTGCCGCGCAGCCGCGGGTCGTCCCGTTGCTCGACCGACGAATAGAAGGCGTCCATATCGACATGAAGGATGGCGCTCACCGTCGCATGATATGTCGCAACCATGCTGCGAGGATTGCAGAATCGCGTGCGCCGCTGGCTCTACGGCGGCGGCCTCGCAGTCTATCACCACGATGCCTACCGGCTCCCGCTCTCTGCGGTCGAGTCACGCAACGGCTTCGAGCCGCGCCGCGCCGACTACGCCGCCTGGTATCTCCTCGACCGCCACGTGATCGCGGCGTCCAATCTGCGCACGCCCCGGCGCGCCGACTATGCCGAACTCGCCCGCGTCCACACGCCCGAGCTGTTGGATTCCCTCGTGCGGCCTGAGAAACTGGCCGACATTTTTGCCGTGGATGCGGCCGATATCCAGGTGGACGCGGTGCTGGCCACCGTGCGCCTCGCCTGCGGTGGCACCATCGATGCGGCGCGCGAGTTGTTGCTCCCCAGCGCGCGCACGACGGGCCGAAGAGCGCTGAATCTATTTGGCGGCTTCCACCATGCGGGGCCAGGGCGCGCGGGCGGCTTCTGCGCCGTCAACGACGTCGCGATCGCGATCGCGGCTGTGCGCAGCGACGGCTTCACCGGCCGCGTGCTGGTCCTCGATCTGGATGCCCATCCGCCCGACGGCACGGCCGAATGCCTCGAGAATGATCCGGCTTGCTGGATTGGCTCTCTCTCAGGGTCCGACTTCGGTCCTCTGCGCGGCAAGGTCGACGAGACGTTGTTGCCTTCCGGCACCGGCGACGCCGGGTATCTGCTTGCGCTCGATCACCTGCTCGAGCGAATGCCTCCCGGGGAATTGGCGTTCGTGCTCGCAGGTGGCGACGTTCTCGCAGGCGACGGCCTGGGACTGCTCGGCCTCACCCTCGGGGGCTGCCGCGAGCGCGATCTGCGCGTGGCCGACGCGCTCTCCCGCATTCCCAGCGTCTGGTTGCCGGCGGGCGGTTACAGCCGCGATGCCTGGCGCGTGCTGGCCGGCACTGGCGTTGCGCTGAATACGCGTTCGCGCGCACCGATTCCGCACAGCTACGATCCACTCGAGTTCCGCTATCGCGCCATTGCCGCGTCCATCGCAGAGGACCAGCTGGGAGGAGTCGAAGAAGAGCTGGGCCTCTTGCGCTCCAATCGTTCTTTGCTGCTCGGCTTCTATAGTGTCGAAGGTATCGAGCACGCATTACATCGATATGGCTTGCTCGCCGAACTCAAGCGGCTTGGGTACGGCCCTTCATTCAAGTTCTCTGCCACGCGCGACGGCGTGGGTGAGGGCATCCGGGTGGCGGACGGGCCCTCCGGCGAGACCCTTATCGAAGTCATGCTCGAGAAGAAGCACGTCGCCGAAGCCGAGGTTCTCTACGTGCATTGGCTCACGCTGCGGCACCCGCGCGCGCGCTTCAGCGATCTGCGCGGACGGCTGCCGGGGCAGGAGGTTCCTGGCCTCGGGCTCGCGCGCGAGGTGGCGGCCCTGTTGGCGCGGATGGCCATGCGGCTGGGGCTCGAGGGCGTCGCTTTCCGGCCGGCCGCCTATCACACCGCCTATGCAGGCCGCGCTGCGCTGCGCTTTGTTGACCCGGCGCGGCAGGGCCGCTTCGAGGCCCTGGTGAGGGACCTCGGCGAGATGCCGCTCGGCGCCGCCACGCGCGCGCTCGCGGAGGGGCGCGTCATGCTGAATGGCGCGCCCTATGCCTGGGAGGCCGAGGAGATGATTGCCTGGCTCAAGCCGCGGGACACCGATCGTTCGCTGATCGATGCCGAGCGCGACCACTCGCATTTTACCTTCAGCCCCAGGGATTAAATGGCTTCGACCAACGACGAGCGGCTGCGTGGCTTGCTGGAACCCCTCCTTGCTTCCCACCTGTGGCGAGGGCTTGCGACTACTGCTTCGCGCCGCGGTCCTGCAAGTCTTGCCAGCGGGCATAGAGCTGCTCGGACTCGGCGCTGGCGTCGGTGAGCTGGCGCTGGATCAAAGGGACCAGGTGCGGGTCGCGCGTATACGTCACCGGGTCTGCAAGCGTTGCCTCCGCGGCGGCCCTCCGTGATTCGGCCGCCTCGATCGCGGCCTCCATGCCATCGAGCTCGCGCTGCTCCTTGAAGGTCAGCTTCGGGCGCTGCACTTTCGGGGCGACCGGCTGCGGAGCCGCCTTCTCTTCCGCCGCCACCGGCTTGCGCCGCTGCGCCTCTCCCTGCGCTTTCAGGATCTTGTAGGTCTCGTAATTGCCTTCATATCGAATCACTTTTCCGCTGCCCTCGAAGGCGAGAATCGAAGTCGCCACCTTGTCGAGGAAGTAACGGTCGTGGGTCACCAGCAGGACCGAGCCGCGGAAGCCGAGCAGCAAGCCCTCGAGCACATTCAAAGTCACCAGATCGAGATCGTTTGTCGGCTCGTCCAGCACCAGCACGTTCGCCCCCTGAAGGAAGAGTCGCGCCAGCAGCAGGCGATTGCGCTCGCCGCCCGAGAGCGCCTTCACCCGCATCTTCTGCATCGGAACCGGAAACAATAGATCATCGAGGTAGTCGCGCAGCGCCACGCGCTGGTCGCCCAGTTCAATGAAGTCTTCCGACCGGCGCACGTCGCCCGAAATCTGCTCGCCCAGCGCCGCCTCGTAGACCGTCCACTCGTCTTCCAGCGCCGCGCGCTGCTGGTCGTAATAGGCGACCCGCGTGGCCTTGCCGATGACAACGCTTCCCGAATCGGGCGGCAGCTCTCCGAGCAGCAGGCGCAGGAAGGTGGTCTTGCCCACGCCATTCGGCCCGACGATGCCGATGCGCTCGCCTTTCTGCAGAATCATTGATGCTTGATCGATGATCAAGCGCCCATCAAATGACTTGCTCACCTTCTCCGCTTCAATCACCTTCTGGCCCAGGCGCGGCACCGTCGCCGTGCGCAGCGCGGCCGTCTTCGGCCCCTGCAGGCCTTTCTCGGCCATCAGCTTCTGCGCCCGGACGATGCGCGCCTTGCTCTTGGTGCGCCGCGCCTCCACGCCCTGCCGCAACCAGGCCACTTCCTGTTTGATCCAGCGGTCGCGCTTGTGCCGCTGCACGACGTTCAACTCCGCCTCCTGGATCTTCTGCGCCAGATACGCCTCGTAATTGCCTGGATACGAGACGACGCCGGCGCCGGGAATGATCTCGACGATGCGATCGACCAGATCGTCGAGGAAGTAACGATCGTGCGTGACCAGAAGCAGCGCGCCCCGCAGGCGATCGAGCTCTTCTTCCAGCCAGTCCACCGTGTCCGCGTCGAGGTGGTTCGTGGGCTCGTCGAGCAGCAACAGATCCGGCCGCGTCAAGAGAGCGCGCGCGATCGCCACCCGCTTGCGCGTGCCACCCGACAGCTGCGCGACCGGCTTCTCCCAGTCCTTCACTCCCAGCTTGTCCAGAAGCGTGCGCGCCTCGTGGCCGGTGTCCCAGCCGCCCAGGTGCTCGACGGTCTCCGCCGCCGCCGAGAGTTGATCCAGCACCCGCGGATCTTCCGAGCCGGCCTCCAATGCTGCCGAGGCCCGCGCATGCGCGTCGAGAGCGTCCCGCAGGGGGCCGTGCGTCACCGACAATTCCGACTCGACCGTGGCCCCTTCGGCAAACTCCGGCTCTTGCGGCAGGTAGGTCACGCTCGCGCCGCGCTGCATCTGCAATTCGCCCCGGTCGGGCTTCTGGGCGCCGGCCAGGATCTTCATCAACGTCGATTTGCCAGCCCCATTCACGCCCACCAGGCCGACTCGCTCGCCCGCCTCGATCACCAACTCGAGTTGATCGAAGACGGTCCGGCTGCCGAAGGCCAAAGCGAGATCTGCCGCGCGCAAGAGGGTCACGGCCGCGCCTTATAACAGCAACTCCACGCACCGCAGCCTGAACTTGACGTCAGCGGCCGTCGATATAAGTCTGCAATTGCTCGATGAGGAATTGCTTCTCGTCGAGCATCAGCCGGATCACGTCGCGCATCGATATGATGCCCACCACCGCGCCGTCGTGCTCGACCAATAGGTGGCGGGTGTAATGGTCGCGCATCAAATCGGAGCATTCTTTCTCGGAAGAGCCCGGCTTGATCGACGGCATGTCCGTGCGCATTGCCTCGCCGATGGGCATCCGTCCGCTGTCTCCGGTGGCGAGCACACGCGAGACCATGTCTCGCTCGGTGACGATGCCGACGATCTTGCCCCCCTCGCGCACCGCCACCGCGCCGATCTTCCGCTCCGCCATCACTTTCGCGGCGTCGCGGCACGGCGTTCCGGCGTCCAGCGCAACCAGCTCCCGGGTCACGTGCTTGTCGATGTTCGCCATGCGTGCCTCCTTTTGCAGACATGAGTATAGGAATTCGCAATGGATCTCGAATCGCATTTCGCTCGGCTGCAGGTGCTGCTCAATCTCGAGAGCGCGGCGGAGAAGCAGCGATTCGACGACGCGCGGTCGAAGTTGTCCCTCGTCGAACGTGCCGCGCGGGGCTTCGTCGCGCTGGACGTCGAGGCGGTCGAGGAGGGCGGGCTCGCCGGGCGCTCGCTCATTACCTACGCACGCGAGGATGGCCTTGATCCGGGGGGCTCGCAGATCCACGTCGGTTCGCTCGTGCGCGTTACGCTCCGGCGCGAACAGCGCGATGATGCCCCCACGGGCGTAGTGGCGCGGCGGACGCGGTCTCGCATCGCTGCGGCGTTCGACGAGCCGCCGCCCGATTGGGCGACCGACGGCCGCGTGGTGCTGGAGCTGCTGCCGTCGTCGGTGACGCACGAGCGGCTGACTGGCGCGGTCAGTCGCATGGGCGAAGCAAAGCGCTGGCATGAAGTGTTGTCGGGAGGCGCGCCGCGCTTCGACACGCCGCGGTCCGGAGCGCCGAACGCCCTCAATGCCGAGCAGCAGGCGGCGCTCGAGCTCGCCGACCGTGCGCAGGACTTCATGCTGGTCCACGGCCCGCCAGGCACCGGCAAGACCACGGTGCTGGTCGAGGTCATCCGGCGCGCCATCGCCCGCCGCGAAAAGGTCCTGGCCGCGGCGCCCTCGAACCTCGCCGTGGACAACCTGGTGGAGCGGCTGGCCGCGGCCGGAGTCGAGCCGCTTCGCATTGGTCATCCCGCGCGCGTGCTGCCCTCCGTTCTGGAGCACACACTCGATCAGCGCGTCCGCGACCACGAGAGCTCGCGCATCGCCAGGAAGCTCATTGACGATGCCTTGCAGCTCCGCGCGAGCGCTCGCAAACGCCAGCAGCGGCGCGGTCCGGGGCGCTTCAGCGAGGCCCGCGCCCACGAGCGCGAAGCGCGCGCTCTCTTTGCCGAAGCCCGGAAGCTCGAGTCGCGCGCACAGGCCGACGTGCTCGACCGCGCCCCGGTAGTGCTCGCGACGCTGACGGGTGTCGCGACCAAGCTGCTCGCGCACCGCGAGTTCGACCTGGCGGTGGTGGACGAGGCCACGCAGTCGGTCGAGCCGGCGGTCTATCTCGCCCTCCTGAAAGCCGGCCGCGCGGTGCTCGCGGGGGACCACCTTCAGCTGCCGCCGACTCTTCTCTCACCCGATGCGGCCGAGCTGGGCATTTCGCTCTTCGAGAGGCTTGCGTCGGCCCGTCCCGAAGCGATGGTGACTCTTTATGAGCAGCACCGGATGAATGAGCAGATCATGCGCTATCCGTCGGACGCGCTCTATGAAGGCAAGCTGCGCGCGCACCCTTCGGTCGCGCACCATCATATCGATTCAATGCCTCTGGTCTTCATCGACACGGCGGGCCGCGGCTTCGAGGACGAGACGCCCGAAGCGTCCGAGTCGAAGATGAATATTGGCGAGGCGGAACTGGCGGCCTCGGAGGCTCGCAAGCTGCTGGTCCTGCTTTCACCCGGGCAGATCGCGGTCATTACTCCCTATGAAGGCCAGGTGCAGCGTATCCGCGCCCTGTTGGCGGAGTTCGCCGAGCTCGAGGTCGATACCGTGGATGGCTTCCAGGGCCGCGAGAAAGAAGCGATTGTCCTGAGTCTGGTCCGCTCCAATGATTCTGGCGAGCTCGGGTTTCTGGAAGATATCCGCCGTATGAACGTCGCGCTCACGCGGGCGCGCAAAAAGCTGGTCGTCATCGGGGATGGCGCTACCATTGCCCGCCACCCGTTCTATGACGGCTTCATCCGATATGCGCAATCGATCGGCGCCTGGGTCTCCGCCTGGGACCGCGACAGCGCTTGAAACAGAGCCTTTACCGGGGAGACTTACGCAGGCAAGTTCCCGGGCACGCTCTCTGCGACGGTGCCTGAGCGTAATCGCGTCACCAGCGAGTCCATTCACCTGCCACTGCTTCCACACCTGCTTGCCGATAGTGAGCACGAGGATGAATGAGCTGACCCAGCCGATGATTTCGGTCGCGTGCACAGGCCTGAGCCTGCGCACCGCTCGCGCCGCGCGCACCTGCGGCCGGGCCCGTTCTGTGCGCGGCCAAGCGCACTGCCGCTTTCCGCGCAGGCTGCATTGTTAAACGACAGCGGCCGGAAGAATTACCTATAAATGGCCGCTCGCGTGCTATTCGCCAAGAAGGTGTCCAGCGACCAACGAATCGCAGAACTGATTGCCACGCTCCCGCGCGACCCCGCCGTCGAGCGCTTCGTCGAGGTCTATGTCGAGGCGCGCCTCGAAGCCGAAGAGGCTTCCGAGCGCACCTTGCGCCTGCAGGCCGTGACCAGCGGGCTCGCCAGCGCGCTCGACCCGTCGCAGGTCGCCGCCGTGATCCTCGGTGAAGGACTCAAAGCCATGGGCGCCGCGGGCGGGGGCGTGGCGGTCCTCCGCGACGGGGTCCTCAATGCCATTCAGACTGTCGGTTATGATCCGGTGGCCTCGACCCGCTATTTCAATGGCCTGCCTCTCGACATGAATGTTCCCATCGCCTGGGCCTGCAAGCACCAGGACCCAGTGTTGCTCGAAAGCGCGGGGCAGTGGTCGGCCCGCTTCTCCATTCCGCCCGCGGTCAGCGCAGGCCACAAGGCCTGGGCGGCTCTGCCGCTGATGCTTGACGGCGCCTGCATCGGAGGACTCGGCGCGAGCTTTGCCGAGGAAAAGCGCTTCACCGCGCGCGATCGCGAGTTTCTGCTGGGCCTCGCTTCCCAGTGCGCGCAGGCGCTGCACCGCGCGCAATTGTTTGCCGCCGAGCGCGCCGCCCGCGCCGCCGCGGAGGAAGCGGTCATCATGCGCGAGGATTTTTTGAGTATCGCCTCGCACGAGCTGCGGACGCCGCTCACGCCGCTCATGTTGCAGCTCGCGATCGTGCGCAAGGCGGTGGAAGGCACGGCGCTCGCGCCCAAGGTCGAGATGGCGCAGCGCCAGACCGAGCGGCTGGCGCGGTTGGTGAGCAATCTGCTCGATGTCGCGCGCATCGGCGCTGGCAAGCTGGAGATGAACAGGGAAAAACTCGACCTCGAGCCGCTGCTGAACGCGGTGGTCGCCCGGCTCGAGGAGGAGGCGCGCAAACAGTGGTGCACGCTCGTCGTGCACGCGACGCCGATCGTCGGTCGCTTTGATGGCCTGCGCATCGGGCAATTGATTTTGAACCTGCTCAGCAATGCCATCAAGTACGGCGGCGGGCACCCGGTGGAAGTGCGGCTCCTGCAGCACGACGGGAGCGCGCGTCTCGAGGTGCGCGATCGAGGCATTGGCCTCGCCGCCGAGGCCCAGGCGCGCATCTTCCGGCGCTTCGAGCGCGCCGCCTCCCTGCGCCAGTTCGGCGGGCTCGGCCTGGGCCTTTACCTCTCTCAGCAAATCGCCGAGGCGCACGGCGGGACCATTGCTGTTGCGAGCGTGCCGGGGCAGGGCTCGCTATTCACTGTCGATCTGCCGCTCGACGCAAAAGCCTGAAGCCAGCGCGCGCGCGCGCGGCCCAGCTGCCGAGTCGGTCCGAAGAAACGCTGCGCACCGGCGCCTTCGCCAATGCGCGGCGGCAAAGGCATTGCTGCGCGCCGAGGCAGACGACTTCTTCAGCGATGCCTTAAAGCTCGACGAGACCCGGCTGGGCGGCTGGTATCAAGTGATCATGCGGGCCTCGGGCGTGACCAACGCGCGTCTCGCCGACGATTACGCTGCGCAGGTCTATCGCGTCCTGCGCGACGGCGCGGTCAGCGTGACCGGGAGCGGCCCGGTGCGCCTCGTGCCGCAAGCCTTCCAGATCAACGGCGCGATCCGGGGCGACTCGAGCAGGACCTTGGCGGCGAGCACTGCCCGAACGGTGGCTGTGTCGCGTTCGTTCCCGCCGCGAGCTTGAAGTATACGGTCGGCCTGCCGATGACCACCATCGTCATTCACGATATGGAAGGCAGCTTTTCAGGGACCATCGGCTGGTTCCAGAACCCGTCATCGCAAGTGAGCGCGCATTACGACATCCGCTCGTCGGACGGGCAGGTGGCCCAGCAGGTGCGCGATGGCGACACCGCCTGGCACGGCGGCAATTGGGACGTAAATCAGCACGCCATCGGTATCGAGCACGAGGGACACGCGCACACCGGATCGCAGTGGTACACGGAGGCAATGTACAAGTCCTCGGCGGCGCTGACGCGCTGGCTCTACGATACCTTCCATATCCCGCAGGACTGCACGCATATCATTGGTCACCAAGAGATCCCTGACCCGAATCACCCCGGCTGGTTCGGCGGCGCAGGCGGCCACCACGACCCCTGCGACAGCTGGGCCGGCAGCCCTACCTGGCACAACGTGAGCGCTTGCGAGTGGGACTGGAATCATTACATGACGCTGGTGACCGGCGGCGGGCTTGCGGCAATTGGTACCCTGACCGGCTTTGTTGGCGACGCTTGCTGCGGGCTTGGCACAGGCTCGCGCAAGCCGCTGCCCTTTGCCACTGCGATGCTCGAGGGAACCACCTATTCCACCAATACTGACGCGAGCGGCACCTATAGCTTTACCATCGCGCCCGGCAGCTTTAAGCCGCAGACCGTCCACGTCAGCTACGCGCTTCCGCGGACGGGCAAGGGGGCAACGGTGACCAGCGCGATGGTCACCGTCTCGGGCGCTGCCGGGGTCAAGGGCCCGAAGTCGATATTGGTTGATCATGAATCGGTTGACTTCGATCCGGCGACCGGCGCCTTCTCGGTCCAGGTAATCTTGAAGCGGGGCGCCAATCGCATCGTCATCGACGCCCTCCCGGCCGACGGGCAAATCCTGGAATCGATGGTCACCGTGACGTATGCCGACGCGTCAACTCCGTCTGCCATCTCGAAGACCGGCTGCGCCAGCGCGGGCCTCGCTGATCTGCTGGCTCTCGTGCCACTCGCCGCTTTCCTCCGCTGCCGCCGGTGAGCGCTTTCGAGATCACGCACCGCACGCTGCAGACTGGCCAAGTGCGTCTGCACTGCGCTGAAGCCGGGCCGTCCAATGGTCCGGTGGTCTTGCTGCTGCATGGTTTCCCCGAGCACTGGGTGACCTGGCGCAAGCAAATTCCGGCGCTCGCCGAAGCGGGCTTTCACGTCGTCGCGCCAGACATGCGCGGCTACGGAAGCTCCGACCGGCCGGAGGGCGTCAGCGAATACCGGATTGAAAAGCTTGCGGCCGATGTCGCGGGCTTGATTGACGCGCTCGGGGTCCGAAGTGCGCATGTGGTCGGCCACGATTGGGGCGGCGTGGTCGCCTGGCACTTTGCGATGTGGCATCCGGAGAGACTGCAAAAACTCGTGGTGCTGAATATGCCGCACCCGAAGCGTTTCAAGCGCGGCTTGCTAACGGTCAAGCAGCTACGAAAGAGTTGGTATGCGTTCTTCTTTCAGCTCCCGTTCCTGCCCGAGCAAGCTCTTTCGGTCAATGACTTCCGCCGGCTGCGCAATGTCTTTCGCTGGCAGCCGGTCGAGCCGTATCCGGCCGCCAGGGTCGAAGAAATCATCGCCGCTTTGAAGCAGCCCGGCGCCCTGACCGCTGCGCTCGATTTCTATCGCGCCGCCGCGCGACCGTTCGGACGGCGCAGCGAGCGCATCGAGAGACCTGCAATGGTCATCTGGGGCGAGCGCGACAAAGCTCTCGGCCGCGAGCTGGCTGCGCCCGACCCCCGGTGGGTCAAGGACGTCCGGCTCGAGCGCATCCCCGAGGCCACGCACTGGGTCCACTTTGATGCGCCCACCCGGGTCAATGCTTTGCTGCTCGATTTTCTCCGCTAGCGCGCGCGACTTCCGCACCGGCTCCGCCAGCCTTTTCGCGATGCTTGATTTCTGTCAATGCCGATCAAAGGCCCGATCAAAGGCCGCAGAGGCGTGACCACCCGCAAGCGCTCGGAGCCGCTGCACAAGCGGCTTCCGGACGGCGGGACTTTTCAATCACCAATCAGCCTCCGCCTGGCCCTGCCGCGGAGCATACGGTCCCCAGGTTCGTCGTGCACGTGGTCGTCGAGCGCCCCGAGTCAGTGATGAGCGGCCGCGTAACTACCCGAGCGGCAGGGCCAGCTCAAGTAGCGAAGGGAGCTGCAAGCGGATCCATCGAAAGACGCAATCGGGAGTCCGTGGCCGGCGATGCGCCGCGCCTGCGCGCCGCGTGCTGGGTCGAGCCGCGGCTGGTGGCGGAGATCCGCTTTACCGAATGGACGGCGAACGGAAAGCTGCGGCACCCGGCGTTCCAGGGATTGCGCGCGGACAAGGTCGCGCTCAGCAATCCCGGCCGCGTGCTTTACCCGAGGGACGGGCTCATCAAGCAGGATGTCGCCGACGGGCGGTCCCCCCTTCGCAGCGCCATCTGGTTGCCGACCGGCCCGAAACGCTGCGCTGGCTCGGGCAGATGCCGGTGCTCGAACTGCACGCCTGACATTCCAGGATGGATTCATTGACCATGCCTGATTGGGTTCTCTTCGATCTGGACTCTGCAGACGGCGCTACGATTGAGCAATCGAGTGAAGTCGCGCAGCTTCTTCACGGCATGTGTGACCGCTTGAGCTTGCCCAGCGTGGTCAAGACTATGCCTGGCCGGCCGCGCAAAGTCGGCGATCGCTTCACTCCTGCGCTGGCGCAGGGCGTTCGGCTGCAGCGCCGCAAGAAGGAACAGGGACACCCTGCGCATTTCCGGCCAAGGTCACGGCACAGGATCGTCTGCGCCATTGCTGATTCCCCAGGAAGCATACAATGGTCTAAGAAAACATCGATTCAAGGAGTGACGAGATGCGCGGACTAGATGGACTTCTTCACCCCTGCACAGGCGAAGAGTTCCTGCGCGACAACTGGCCGGGGGTGCCTTACGCCGTTCACGGAGCAAAAGCTTCAGTGCGCGAATTGCTTGAGCTGCCGTTCCTCGCCTCACTGGACGCCCTGCTCGGCGCGTGGCCCACGCCGGTGCAGGCGCACTTGCCCGATGCAGCCGACGAGTCGAGTTCGGTGGACGCGAGACCCTCCGACGCCCGCAAGCTGTTCCGCAATCATATGAGCCTGCTCTTCAATGATGCGCAAGACCTCTCACCCGTTCTGAAGAGTTGGCTCAACGCGGTGGGCACCGATCTTGGGCTCCCGGCGATGACCCACGCCCGCTGCATGGTGTACGCAACTCCGGACGGCCGGGGCACGGCCGCACACTTCGACCAGAACGTGAACTTCGTCCTGCAGCTTCACGGCACCAAGAGATGGCGGCTGGCCGCCAACGAACACGTACAGAACCCCACGCAGCGGCACGCGATTGGCCAGCCGCTCGATGCGGAACTCGCTTCCTGTCTGACCGCCGGATTGCCGGATCGAATGCCGGCTGCAAGCATCGAAATCGAATTGAATCCAGGCTCGGTGCTGTTTGTTCCGCGAGGATTCTGGCACAGCACCGAAGCCTCGGGCGAAGCTCTCGCACTCAATTTCACCTTCAATCAACCAACCTGGATTGATCTTCTGGGTGCGGCATTGCGCAGCCGCCTGGCGCTCTCTCCCGAGTGGCGCGAACTGGCCGACGGCGTCTCGGCTCGCTCGCCCGAACGTCGGGCCTTGGCCGCGAGCCGTTTTGATCAACTGCTGCAGGAGCTCACGTATGATCTCCCGAACTGGCGGGCGGAAGACATCCTTGCCGCCACGGAAGGAGATATTCTTTCTTAGGAGCTGGACTTCAATCACGCGGTCACTGGCCCCATGACTCCTCGGGGAACCACGCCAAATGACCACGTTGGTTTGGATCCAGCCCATTACTGCTCCGCGACACCCAGAGCAGCTTGGTGTGGGGACTCGTCCCGGGACGAGTCGAGTCCGCCGACCAGTGCGCTTGTGTGCATGGGCGCGTGTCGGTAAGGCAAAACTTGAACCTTTCCGGTGAGCGGCGCGATGACGCGGCGGCAATCGTCCGGCCGCCGCAACGGACCAGACAAGGCTTATCGAGGTTCAAGAAAAATGAGCCTCAGTTGTGAGCATCGGGAGCCAAAGCAACCGCTGTGGGCCGCGCTGGTGCGGCCCGGCGTCGGCGCTCGGCGGGGGTTCGGCGATCGTCTCCCCGCGTGATTGATCTGCGGACGAACTTGTTCGACTTGGTTTGGGGGAAAAGTTCCCCGGCCGTACTTCGCAGGAAGATCGCGCCCTTCTTCCCCTTTAAGCTACTCTCCGCGCGTGAGCGAAGAGATCATCATTCCCGCCTTTCGCACGGTGCCTCGCACCGGCGTCATCTTCGTCACCACCGAGGCGCACAAGCGCGGCTATCGATCCAACGATCCCGAGTGGTGCAACCTGGGACAGGGCCAGCCCGAGACCGGCCCGCTGCCGGGTGCGCCTCCTCGCGTGCAATTCCTGGAAGTCGGTGTCGACGATCAGGAGTACGCGCCCGTTCCCGGCCTCTGGGATCTGCGCGAAGCCGTCGCCGGGCTTTACAACCGGCTCTATCGTAAAGGATTGCCGTCGCAGTATTCCGCCGAGAATGTCTCCATCTCGGGCGGCGGCCGGGCCGCGCTCACCCGCGCTGCTGCCTCGCTTGGTCATGTGAACCTGGGGCACTTTCTTCCCGACTACACCGCTTATGAAGAGCTACTCGATGTCTTCAAGGCCTTCACCGCGATTCCTATCCTGCTCGAGGGCGATCGCGGCTATGCCTTCACCGCGGAAGACCTCAAGCGCGAGGTGCTCGGCCGCGGGCTCTCCGCCTTGCTGCTCAGCAATCCCTGCAATCCGACCGGCAAGCTGGTGCAGGGCGAGGAGCTGCAGCGCTGGGTGCGACTCGCGCGAGAACTCGAATGCTCAATATTGCTTGATGAGTTCTATTCGCATTACATCTGGACCGCGCGGCCGGGGCAGTTGCCCATCGAGAGCGCGGCGCGCTACGTCGAAGACGTCGATCGCGACCCGGTCGTGCTCTTCGATGGCCTGACCAAGAACTGGCGCTATCCGGGCTGGCGGGTGACCTGGACCATCGGGCCGCGCAAGGTGATCGACGCGGTCTCCAGCGCGGGGTCATTCCTCGACGGCGGCGCCTCGCGGCCGTTGCAGCGCGCGGCCATTCCATTGATGACTGAAGAGCACGTCACCAGGGAGACCCTCGCCACCCACGCCGTTTTTCGCGACAAGCGCGACCGGATGCTCTCGCGTCTCGACCGGCTGGGCATCCGCGCCGACCGGGCGCCGGATGGGACCTTCTATGTCTGGGGCAATCTCTCGGGCTTGCCCCCGCCATTGAATGACGGAATGGGCTTCTTCCGCGCCGCGCTCGAGCGCAAGGTCATCACCGTTCCGGGCGAATTCTTCGACGTGAACCCGGGCAAGCGGCGCAGCGCGCGCGCGTCGCGATTCCGTCACTACACGCGCTTTTCGTTCGGTCCGGAGCAGGCCAAGCTCGATCTCGCGCTCGGCCGCATCGAGGAGATGGTCCTGGCTGCGACACGCTGACCACTTTTACATCGTGCAGCGCCGCCGGACCATCCATACGTTCCGGGGCGGAGGTGTACATGCGCTTTGTCCGATGGTTTGCCGAGGTGGGACTCGACGATGTGGCCCTGGTGGGCGGCAAGGTCTCTTCGCTCGGCGAGATGATCCGCGAGCTCGCTCCGCTGGGCATCAAGGTCCCCGACGGGTTCGCCGTCACCTCCGAAGCGTACCGTCACTTCATCACTGCCTCCGGTTTCGACGAGCGCATCCGCGGGCTGCTCGAGGGCATCCGCCCCGGGGACGTGCAGGGCCTGGTCGAGAGCAGCGCGAAGATCCGCGAGCTGATCGTCTCGGGTACATTGCCGAAGGAGATCTCCGAGGAAGCCGTTGCTGCGTATGAGGCGCTCTCGGCACGGTACGGCAGTGCCAACACCGACGTCGCGGTGCGGTCCTCGGCGACCGCCGAAGACCTGCCCGGCGCGAGCTTTGCCGGCCAGCAGGATACCTATCTCAATATCTCGGGACCCGAGGCCCTGCTCGACGCCATTCGCCGCTGCTTCGCCAGTCTCTTTACCGCGCGCGCCATCAGCTACCGCGATGACATGGGCTTCGACCACCTGGAGGTCGCGCTTTGCGTCGCCGTCCAGAAGATGGTGCGCTCGGATCTGGCCTCCTCGGGAGTGCTCTTCACCCTCGATACCGAGAGCGGCCACCGCGGCGTCGTATTGATTACGTCCTCCTATGGTCTGGGCGAGGCCATCGTGCAGGGCCAGGTGGTCCCCGACCAGTACTACGTGCACAAGCCGACGCTGGCGAAAGGGTTCAAGTCGCTGGTCTGGAAGACCATCGGCAGCAAGGAACGCCGCATGGTCTATGCGCCGGGCGGCATTGCCATGGAGCCCGTACCGACCGAGCTGCGCGGCAAGAGCTCGCTCACCGACGACGAGGTTCTCCAGCTCGCGCGCTGGGCGGTCCGCATCGAAGAGCATTACTCGCAGAAGCGCGGCACCGACTCGCCCATGGATATCGAATGGGGCAAGGACGGAGAGACCGGCGAGCTGTTCGTCCTGCAGGCCCGGCCGGAGACGATTCATTCCAATCGCAAAGGCGCTTCGCTGCGTTTCTACAAGCTGATTGGAAAGGGCGAGCTGTTGGCGCAGGGGCTGGCGGTGGGCGAGGGAATCGCGACTGGCCTTTCGCGCGTCATCCGCAGTGCAAAAGACTTCGACCAATTCCAGCGCGGCGAGATCCTGATCACCGAGAGCACCGACCCCGACTGGGAGCCCGTGATGAAGATGGCCGCCGGTATCGTCACCGAGCGCGGCGGGCGGACTTCCCATGCGGCCATCGTCGCTCGCGAGCTGGGCATCCCGGCCGTGCTGGGAACCGCGTCGGCCACCGCGACCGTTCCATCGGGCGAGCCCATTACGCTGTCCTGCGCCGAAGGCGAGCAGGGCAAAATCTACCGAGGCACGCTCGAATACGAGGTGGAGGAGATCGACCCCTCGCAGTTCGCACGGCCACGCACGCAGATGATGCTGAATGTCGGCAATCCCGAGCAGGCATTCCACACTGCCATGCTACCCAACGACGGCGTCGGGCTGGCGCGCATGGAGTTCATCTTCGCCTCCTGGGTGAAGGTCCATCCGCTGGCATTGACTCGTTACCAGACGCTGCCCGCGGAGGTCCGCGCCGAGGTGGACAGAGTCACCGCGGGATATGAGGTCAAGACCGACTACTTCGTCGATCGCCTGGCCCAGGGAATCGCCACCATCGCCGCGGCCTTCTATCCCAAGCCGGTGATCCTGCGACTCTCCGATTTCAAGTCCAATGAATACGCCACACTGCTCGGCGGCAGGCAATTCGAGCCCTCCGAGGAGAACCCGATGCTGGGCTGGCGCGGCGCCTCGCGCTATTACCATCCGGAATACAAAGAAGGCTTTATGCTCGAGGTTGCGGCGGTGCGCCGCGTGCGCGAGCAGTTCGGCTTGACCAATCTCAAGATCATGGTGCCCTTCTGCCGAACGCCCGAAGAGGGGCAGCGCGTGCTCGCGGTGCTTCGCGAGGGGGGCCTGGTGCAGGGCCAGAACGGCCTTGAGGTCTACGTCATGGCCGAGCTGCCCTCAAATGTAATTCTCGCCGATCAATACGCAGCCATATTCGACGGCTTCTCCATCGGATCGAATGACCTGACGCAATTGGTGCTGGGCGTCGATCGCGACAGCGCGCTGGTGACGCCGCTCTTCGATGAGCGCAATCCCGCGGTTCTTCAGGCCTGCGCGATGATCATCGCGGCGGCGAAACGCGCGGGGAAGAAGGTCGGCATTTGCGGCCAGGCGCCCAGCGACTTCCCGGAGTTTGCCGCCTTCCTGGTCGAGCAGGGCATTGATTCAATCAGCTTGCTTCCGGACGCGCTGATGAAGGCAAGCGAGCGCATCGCGCAGGCGGAGGAGGCGCCGAAGGCCTCGCTCAAGCGCCGCCGTCTGACCGACTTGAGCATTCCGGGAGCGTCGATGGTGGAAGAGCAAGTCGTGGCGAAACCCATCTCCGCCTGGGCCGATAGCGAGCCGACGTTCCCGGGGAGCAAATCAAAAGCCTAGACAAGGCCCAATGCCACACAGTTGAAGCCTTTCACCTGGGCAACGAACGCCGCAGGAGAAGCGTGGGGGTCGCCGCCCTCAAACATACGCGCCCCCCCTGACCGGTGTTGCGTTATCGACCTGGGTTGCGAGGGGTGTCGCGAACTCGTTCGTCGACCCCCACGCTCCTCCTGCGGCTCTCGCGCGCTGAAGCTCTTGCGCAAACGGTTCGCAAGCGCGCATCCGTTCCTCGCCCAGTCGACAGTCATCCCAGTCGACAGTCATCCGGCTTTCTCTCCTTCAGGCTGCGCTGACCTGGTTCGCCCTCGTTCAAGGGTGGTTGGCAACCTGTCCCATCGCCATACATCGCACGTGGCTCGGGGAGGTCGTTTGAGATCCTCCGCTTTCCGCGGTAGGCCAGCCGCGCGATGGAGACGGAGGTCTCTTGCGCGCTTGCGGGCTAGAACGGGGGGATCTTCAGCGCGGCGTTCCTTGCAGAGAGGAAGGCGCTGCTAACTGACCGGCATTGAGACAAGGCCCCGGTTCAGGCCCGCGCCAACTGGGCCGCGATCGTCGCCAGGAATTCCTGATAGCGCATCGGCTTGGCAATATAGCCATCACACCCGGCGGCCCGAATCCGCTCCTCGTCGCCTTTCATGGCCAGCGCAGTGAGCGCGATCACGGGAATGGCGCGCGTGGCCTGGTCTCCCTTGAGCAGGGCAGTTGCCTGCAGGCCGTCCATGCCGGGAAGCTGGATATCCATCAAGATCAAGTCAGGCCGCTCGGCGTGCGCCAACGTCAGCCCGGCCTCGGCATCCGTCGCGCTGACCACGAGATGACCAGCTGACTGGAGCAGGAAGATTGCCAAGGTCATGTTCGTGGCGTTGTCTTCGATAATGAGGACTTTTGCCATATCAGGCCGCTCCCTGGCTGCCCGAGATCACGCGCCGGACTTCGTCCATGAAGCGGGCACGGTCGAAGGTGGTTTTTCCCATGATCGCCACACAGCTATCAAGCCTGGCCCGGTCCTCGGAAGTGATCTGCTTGGAACTCAGCACGACGATCGGAGTGCGCGCCGTCTCGGGATGTTTGTTGAGCGCCTTCACCACTTCAAAGCCATTCACTCCCTGCATCATCAAATCGAGCTCCACCAGATCCGGCTGCTCTTTCCGCGCGACCACGATCGCTTCGCGGCCGCCGTACGCCCGCAGCACGGTCGCGGGCAATTCCATCAGGAACAGAGCGACCAGCTCCACTGCTTTGGGATCGTCATCGACCACCAGGACCTTGAGCCTCCGGCCCTGTGGGACGGGGATCAAACCGAGCCGAGCGAGCGCGTCGGACAGCTCCAGCCGGGAGATAGGCTTTTGCATGACCGCCGAGGCCCCGATGGCGAACCCCTTGTTGCGGTCGGCAACGATTGAAATGATCACCACCGGAACCCCCTCGAGCGTCGGCATCTGCTTGAGTCGATGGAGGAGCTCCCAGCCGTCCATGCTGGGCAGCATGATATCGAGTGTAATCAAAGCGAATGTCTGCTGCGGCGCGAGCACCAGCGCCTCCTCGGCAGAGCCGGCCCGCACCACCTTGAAGCCCTCGGCCTCGAGCTGCAAGCGGATCACGTCAGCAGATTTAAGGTCATCTTCCACCACGAGCGCGGTGCGGCCAGAGCCCCAGCGCGTCTCGACAAAAGGAAGGGACGCTTTGACCTGGGCCACCACTCCCTCTCGCGGCGCCCGGAGCGGCAGCCAGACCGTGAAGCACGAACCCTCGCCCACGGAGCTCTCCACCGCCACGGTGCCGCCATGCAACTCGGCGAGGAGCTTGACCAGGCGAGCCCCAGTCCCGTGCCTTCGTATTTCCGAGCCAGCCCGCTGTCGATTTGACTGAAAGGCTTGAACAGGTGTTCGAGCCCTTCTGGCGAGATACCAATGCCGTTGTCGGAAACGCTGACCTTGAGGAAGGCCGCGAAGTCATTGTCAGCCAGCGGGAAGGTCCGGCGCGGCCACGAGCCGGATGGCTGACCCACTTCGGCGCGGGAGACGCGGCCGACGCGCAGGGTCACCTTGCCGCCCTCGCCGGTGAATTTGACCGAATTGGAAAGCAGGTTGTAGGCGATTTGTTTGACCTTGCGCGCGTCCACCTGGATTGGCCCCAGCTCCTCGGCGGCCTCCATACCCAGGCGGATGCGGCGGGTCTCGGCCTTCTCCCGGATGATGGACAAGCTGTTGACGAACAATGAAGCCAGCTGCACCGGCTCCAGATCGAGCATCATCTTGCCGGCTTCCACCTTGGACAAGTCGAGGATGTCATTGATCAAGGCGAGCAGATGCTGGCCGCTGCTGAAGATATTGGCGATGGACCCGCGCTGTTGATCGGTGATGGCGCCCATCAGACCGTCCCTGAGCACCTCGGAAAAACCGATGATGGCATTCAGTGGCGTCCTCAGCTCGTGGGACATGTTGGCGAGGAATTCCGATTTCATGCGGCTCGCGTCTTCCAGCTCGGCGTTCTTCTGTTGCAGCGTTTGCTCGTAGCGCTTCAATTCCGTCACGTCGCGCGCGACGGCAACCACGCCCTGCAAGCTCCGGTCGCGATCATAGAAGTTCGTTGCGTTGTAAGACACGGTCGTCTGCTTGCCATCCCTGGCGCGCGCGGTGAGTTCGAGGTTCGTCACCTTGCCTTCGGCCAGCACCCGATTGATAACCGCCTCGGCCCGGCTTGGGTCGGTAAAGTAGTTCTTGAAGGGCGCGCCGATCAGCTCGTCCCGCGTACATCCGGTCAAAGCCTCCGTCTGCTTGTTCACGTCGGTGATGATGCCGCGCGGGTCGGTGGTCATCAGCGCATCGACGTTCGATTCAATCAGCGAGCGTGTGTAGAAATGCTGATCGCGCAGCCGTTGATCGAGCTTTCCTCGCTCCTCTTCCACCTGCTTGCGCGCGGTGTTGTCGGTGCCGATCAGCAAATAACCGATGATGGTGTTCTGCGCGTCTCGCAGCGCCGTGACGGACACCACCGCCGGAAACCGGCTCCCGTCCTTGCGGAAGTAGGTCAGCTCGTAGATGTCCTCGATCCCGCGCGATGCTTTGAAAACCAGCGCTTCGAAGCCCGGGGCAATCGGAGTTCCAAGCTGGACGCTCAGGGCTTTGGCGCGAGCAATCACTTCTTCCGGATCGGAGATATCAGCCGGCGTGATCTTGTTCATCACCTCGGCCGCCGTGTAACCCAGCATCCGCTCGGCGCCGACATTGAAGATCTGGATAACGCCCTTTGCGTCAGTGGCAATGCTCGAGAAGTTGGCGCTGTTGAAGATCGCGCGCTGCAAGGCACCCGCGTCGCGCAGCTCTGTCTCCGCCTTCTGGCGGGCCGTGTTGTCGGTGCCAATCAGCAGATAACCGATGATGGCGTCCTGGGCGTCGCGCAACGCCGTGACTGACACCACCGCTCCAAAGCGGCTGCGGTCCTTGCGGATATAGGTCAGCTCGTAGATGTCCTCGATTCCGCGCGCGGCCTTGAAGACCAGGGCCTCGAAGCCCGGCGTAATCGCGGTTCCCACCTCGGCGCTCAGCGCTTTGGCGCGGGCGATCAATTCTTCCGGATCGGAGATATCGGCCGGCGTGATCTTGTTCATCACCTCGGCAGCCGTATAGCCCAGCATGCGCTCGGCGCCGACGTTGAAGATCTGGATGACGCCCTTCGCATCCGTCGCGATGCTCGAAAAGTTCGCGCTATTGAAAATGGCGCTCTGCAGGGCGCCCGCCTTGAGCAGCGCCTCTTCAGCCTGCTTGCGCGCGGTGTTGTCGGTGCCAATCAACAGGTAACCGATGATGGCGCCCTGGGCGTCGCGCAAGGCCGTCACCGATACCACCGCCGGGAAGCGGCTCCTGTCCTTGCGGATATAGGTCAGCTCGTAGATGTCCTCGATTCCGCGAGCCGCCTTGAACACCAGGGCCTCGAAGCCCGGAGTAATCACGGTGCCGAGTTCGGCGCTCAGCTCTTTGGCCCGCGCGATGACCTCTTGCGGGTCGGAGATATCGGCCGGCGTGATCTTGTTCACCACGTCGCCGGCCTTGTAGCCCAGCATCCGCTCGGCGCCGACGTTGAAAATCTGGATGACGCCCCTCGCATCCGTCGCAATGCTGGAGAAGTTGGCGCTGTTGAAAATGGCGCGCTGCAGCGCCCCCGCTTTCAGCAATGCTTCCGTGTGGCCTACGTCCAAAGTGGCATCCGCCTCTTCTCTTCTCTTATCGACCGCAATCATTCGTTCAGGCTCCATTTGCCGGGCCGTTGTCCTTCACGCCCTGGGCTGGCGGCGGAGCCTCGAGCGCGGGGGCAGTGAAGAGCAGCGTCACATCCGCCGTGGGAATCGTAAAAAAGAAGGTCGCGCCGCGTCCAAGCTCGCTCTCCGCCCAGATCCGGCCGCCGTGCGCGCTGACAATCCCGCTCGCGATCGCAAGGCCGAGGCCAGTGCCTTTGTACCCGGAATCGTCGCTGCGCCAGTACCGCTCGAAGAGATGCTTGACGTCTTCTTCGCTGATTCCCGGCCCGGTGTCCGAGACCACAAACAAGACTTCGTGACCTCGGCCCTCGACTCGAAGACTGATCTGCCCGCCCTCGGACATTACCTTGGTGGCGTTACCGACCAGGTTGGCGAAAACCTGGATGATGCGATCGTAGTCGCAGAACACCTGCGGCAGGTGTGGCTCGACATTCGCCGTCAGTCGCAGCTCCTTCTCCTGTGCGACGCCCTCGAAACTCGCCAGCGTTTCCTGGATGAGCGAGCCGGGATCCTGCGGCTGGCGCCGGATCGCGAGGCGGCCGGCATTGATACTCGCGAAATCAAGTAGATCCTCAATCAACCGATGCATTTGATTGGCCGCCCGCTGGATCCTGCCAACGGCCTGGGGAAGAGCCCCCTTTTTCGCCAGAGTGTCGGCGGTCATAAGAATCGTCCCGAGAGGGTTTCTCAGATCATGAGAGACAATGGCGAGGAGCTGTTCACGCACGCGCACCGCTTGCTGCGCTTCGCCATAGAGCTTGGCGTTTTCGTGGGCGAGCGCCTCGTATCTCTCGCTCGAACTTTCGGCGCTGCGACGGTCTCGCTCGGCATTTGCGCCCTTCGTTTCGGCGTGCTCCCGCCGGGTGATGTTTTGCCGGCAGACGCGGTCCCGGTCGAGCGCGACCGCGAGTTGATTGGCGATGGCGTTCACGAACATCAGATCGGTCTCGTCGAGGGGCTGGGTTCCTTCCACCTGGAGAGCGCCGAAGAGCGGGCGATGGGCCACCACCAGCGGAATGACGACGAACTTGTCCGTCGCGATCCCTCCGGTTGGCGCCGGGCGCGGCAGTGCGGTCATGACGGCTTGTTCGCCGGTGGAATGATTCGCTGCAGTGGAGGCAGCTCCGAAGAGGGTTCGGTACGCCTTCCCCAGGTGCTCCGTGGCTGCTTGCAATTGCTCCGGGCTCTGGCCCTCGGCAGACCAGACGATCATCCGGGAGCGGCCGTCTTCGGTCTCGGCGAGGATCGCACTGCGGAGCGGCAATGCGGTCGCGGCGATGCCAAGAGCCGCGTTGAAGGTGTGCTCGGCATTTTCGAAACTCGCGAAGAGCTTGCTGATTTCGTAGAGCTGCCCGAGGCCCCGGGAGGCCTGCGTAAGCAAGCCGCTCATCCGAGCTTCTTTTCTATTCTGTGAGTGTGGCGGAGCATTGCGTAACGCAACTTACGCGAACCGCTCACCCGGCACACACGAAATTTGAATGTTTTCCCGGCCAGTTCACCACTTCACATCCTGGCGCCAGCAGCCGCCCGTCGCGCCGGACTGGAAGCAGGGCAGTGCCATGGACGCGTCCGCATCTAAACATTTGAGAGGTTGCCTTACCAGGGAGCGGGCAGGTTCCGCGTTGCCAGAGCAGCACCGCTGGCGGCACCAGTTCAGGTCACAGGATCAATCCTGCAGCGCGGCGGCCGCCGCGCCGACGAGCAGCACGGCGACGGAAGTAGCGAGCCCCGCGAACAGGGTCCCGGTCGCGTCGGCGACGGCGCCGGCGAGGATGGGACCAATGGGCTGGCCTGCGCCGAAGAGCACTGTATAGGTGGCGATTCCAGCGCCCCACGCCGCCCTGGGCAGGCGCGACCGCGACAGCGCGGTCACGGCGGAAGGGGGAATGAAGAAGGCGCCACCGAAAAATGCCGCTGAAAGGACCATCGCCCCTAAAGACGTGCTCAAAAGCGGGATGGCGGCGCCAACCGCGCAGGCGCTGAGTGCCGCCGCGAGCGGCCACCCGCCGCGCCAGCGCGTGAGGGGTCCGCGCCAGGGAAGGGGCGATATGATGATGGCCAGTCCGAGAATGCTCCACACAACGCTGACTTCCAGCGGCGTCGCGCCGCGGTCGCGCATCCAGGCGACGATGAACGTCATATAGACGATGGCCCCGAGCGCAAAGCAGAGATAGGCAAAGAGCGAGGCGAACAGCGGGCCTTTCTTCCACGGCACGCGCTGGATGCTGCGTGGAAGCTCTGGTACGCGCGCCGCGGCGACGAGGCAAGGGACGCAGAAGACGGCTGCGACCAGGCCGGTCGCGATCCAGGCTTCGTCCCAGGCGGGCGCCCCGCGGGCCTGGAGGAGCCAGGGTACGAAGAGGCCCGGGACCACGATACCAATCCCCCCGCCGCTGAAGTAGACGGCGATCCCCGACGCCGCGTGCGATTGGTGATGCGCATAGAGTTCGGCGGCGAGCGCGCCACCAGCGATGAGCGCGAGTGCGCCGCCGCCGCCAGCGATGAAGCGCATCAGCAATAAAGGTGCGAAGCCGCGGAACAGCCCGGAGCCGACGATGGATGCGGCAGTCGAGAGCATTCCCCAGAAGAGCAGCCGGTGCGGGCCGGCTCGGCCGATCAGGCGCAGCGTCGCGACGGCGCCCGCGAAATAACCAAGCGCGTTGACGGTATTCACCCAGCCTGCTTGCGTATACGACCATTTCAAATCCGCGCGCATCGCCGGCAGGATGAGCGCGTAGGCGAATCGGCCGAGACCATTGGAGACAGCGGGCGCCAGCGAGAGGCCGACAGCGATCCACAGCGACGGCGCTTTATCAGGAGTGGCCACGGCCGGCACTCTATTCTTGTTGCGATTGGCGCGCTTCCATCGAGTCGCCGGCGGGGGATTGAGCCGGTCCCTGTAAATCATGCTCCTATCGAGTTGACCGGGTGCAGCGGCGGCTCGCCGCGCAGGACGCGCTCTATATCGGTGAGCGCCAGCGAGGCCATTCGCGCGCGCGTTGCTTCCGTGGCGCTGCCCAGGTGCGGCAGCAGCACCACGTCATTCCGATTCAAAAGGCCCGGATGGACCCGCGGCTCATCCTCATAGACGTCCAGGCCGGCGCCCCCGAGGTGGCCTGTCTCGAGCGCGCGGACCAGGGCCGCCTCGTCCACCAGGGCCCCGCGAGCGGTATTGATCAAGATGGCGCCGCGCTTCATTTGCAGGAGCTGAACCGCGCCGAGGACGTGGCGAGTCTGGTCATTCAAAGGTACGTGCAGCGTCAAGAAGTCGGAGTCGCGCAAGAGGGCTTCGAACTCCACCCCTCCACCGCGGCTGGTAAAGAGCACGCGCATGCCGAAGCCTTCCGCGCGCCGCGCCACGGCCTTCCCGATGCGGCCGTAGCCGAGGATCCCCAGAGTCGCGCCGCGCAGCTCGCGGCCGAGCAGCATGGTGGGCGTCCAGCCGTGAAAGCCGCCGCCGCGCACCAGCGCCTCGCCTTCGTGAAGCCGGCGCGCCACGGCGAGCAGCAGCGCGAAAGTGAGGTCGGCGGTGGACTCGGTCAAGACATCAGGCGTGTTGGTGACCCAGATGCCGCGCCGGGTGCAAGCGAGAACGTCGATGTTGTCGGTGCCGACCGCGTTGTTGGCGACGATGCGCAGGCGCGGCGCCTGGTCGAGCAGCTCCTCGTCGACGCGTTCGGAGAGCATTGAAAGCAGCGCGGAGGCGCCGTGCACGCCCGCGAGCAATTCCTCGCGCGACAGCGTTTCAGCCGGATGGACCTCGACCTCGAGGCCAATTCCCAGGCGCTCGACCGGATCGACGGAGAGGCAGCGGGTGATGAATACGAGTGGCCGCTGCATCAAACAAAGGTGAGGTGGATGGAAGAGACCATGCTTTTGCATAGCACGGGCGAGCAGGCGGGCCCCTGGTGTCCGCCCGGCCTGTCCGCCCGCATCGTGTCGCGGGCGCCGTTCCGTGCGTAGGTTCAGGCGATGGGCTTTCTCAAGATACTTGGCGACCATTGGCCATTGGCGAAGCAGATAGCGGAGCGCGACGTGACCGGGCTGGGTTCGCTCTCCTGGTCGGAGCGCAGCGTGGGACTCAGGCCCCGCATCGACGGCGCCGAAGTTCATCAGTCGGTCTGTCCCTACTGCGCAGTTGGTTGCGGGCAAAAGGTCTACGTAAAGGACGGGAAGATCCTCGACATCGAGGGCGACGAAGACTCGCCCATCTCGCGCGGCCGGCTCTGTCCAAAGGGTTCGGCTACCTTTCAATTGGTCACCGGCACGCACCGCGTACGGAATGTGCTCTATCGAAAGCCGTACGGCACTGCGTGGGAGAAGATTCCGCTCGAGCAGGCGATGGAAATGGTGGCCGCGCGCGTCAAGAAGACGCGCGACGAGACCTGGGACGCGAAGGACGAGAAGGGCCACGATGTCCAGCGCACGCTCGGCATTGCGCACCTGGGTGGCGCCACGCTCGACAATGAAGAAAACTATCTCCTGAAAAAGCTCTATACGTCGCTGGGAATCGTGCAAGTCGAGAATCAGGCAAGGATATGACACAGCTCCACTGTCCCCGGTCTGGGGATCTCCTTTGGCCGCGGCGGCGCCACCACCTTCCAGCAGGACCTGGCGAATGCCGACGTCATCGTCATCCAGGGCTCCAATATGGCCGAGTGTCACCCGGTCGGCTTTCAATGGGTGATGGAGGCCAAGGCGCGCGGAGCGACCATCATCCACGTTGACCCGCGCTTCACCCGCACCAGTGCCATGGCGGATATCCACGCTCCCATCCGGGCCGGGAGCGATATCGTCTTCCTGGGCGGGATCGTGCGGTACATCCTGGAGAATGACAAAGCGTTCAAGGAATACATCATTCCCTATACGAACGCCGCCAACATCATCAACAAAGAATTCAAGGATACAGAGGAACTGGCAGGCTTCTTCAGCGGCTGGGATCCGGTCAAAGGGGAATACGACGGTGCGAGTTGGGGATATGAAGGCGTCGAAGAAACCATTCCTGCCGGAGGGCACCAGGAAGCAGTGCCGGGCGGGAGCACGCCGCACGTCCCTGGCAAGGCCGTCACCAGCGCCAGGCGCGACGAAACCCTGCAACATCCGCGCTGCGTCTACCAAATCATGCGGCGGCACTTTGCCCGCTATACGCCTGCCATGGTGGCCGATGTCTGCGGCGTGCCGGAAGAGCTTTTCCTCCGTATCGCCGAGGCGCTCTGCAAGAACTCGGGGCGCGATCGCACTGGAGCCTTTTGCTATGCGGTTGGCTGGACGCACCATACGGTCGCCGTCCAATACATCCGCACCGCGGCCATCATTCAATTGCTGCTCGGCAACATGGGCCGGCCCGGAGGCGGCATCATGGCTCTTCGTGGCCACGCCTCCATTCAAGGCTCGACGGATATCCCGACACTGTTCAACTTGCTGCCGGGCTACATCCCGATGCGGCACCCGAAGTACAACGGTGTCGATGACTACCTGAAGAGCAATACCGCCAGCGCCGGGATCTGGTCTGCTTTTCCCGCTTACTTCATCTCGCTGATGAAGGCGTGGTTCGGCGATGCGGCGACGAAGGAAAATGGCTGGCGCTTCAACTGGCTGCCGGCCATCACCGGCGACCATTCGCACATGGCCACCGTCGCCGACATGGTCGACGGGAAGGTGAAGGGATATCTGGTCATGGGCGAGAACCCGGTGGTCGGGTCGATGAACGGCACTTTGCAGCGTAAAGGGATGGCGAAGCTCGACTGGATGGTCGTGCGCGACTTTGCGCTCACAGAGACGGCCGACTTCTGGCGCACCGCGCCCGAGGTGGTGTCGGGCGAGGTCCCGTCCGGGCAGATCGGCACCGAGGTGTTCTTCTTTCCGGCCGCGGCCCACACGGAGAAGGAGGGCACCTTCACCAATACCCAGCGTCTGCTGCAATGGCACCACAAGGCGGTCGAGCCTCCGGGCGCGGCGCGCAGTGAACTCGAGTTCACCTGGAAGCTGGGAAAGCGCTTGAAGGCCCTTTATGCCGCGTCGCGCGATAGCAAAGACGACGCCTTGCGCGCGTTGACCTGGGAGTATCCCGAGTCCAGCCCCGGCGAGCCGGACGCGGCCGCGGTCTTGCGCGAGATCAACGGGCAAGGGCTGCTCGATGGTCGATATATTAATGCTTATACGGAATTGAAAGACGATGGGACCACCGCCTGCGGCTGCTGGATCTATGCCGGCTGCACGGCAGGGGGCGTGAATCAGACCGCGCGTCGCAAGCCCGCCCGCGAGCAGAGCTATGTCGCGCCCGAGTGGGGATGGGCCTGGCCGAACAATCGCCGCATGCTCTACAATCGTGCCTCGGCCGACCCTGCAGGCAACCCGTGGTCCGAGCGCAAACGCTATGTCTGGTGGGACGCGGCTCTGGGAAAGTGGACCGGAGTGGACGTGCCTGATTTCATCGCGGACCGGGCGCCCACGTATCGGCCGGTGCCGGGCGCGACCGGCCTGGACGCCATCAGCGGGACCGATCCATTCATCATGCAGACCGACGGGAAGGGATGGCTTTTCGCACCTTCCGGAATCGTCGATGGCCCATTGCCGGCTCATTACGAGCCACAGGAATCGGTGGTCGAGAACGCGCTCTATCCGCAGCAGTGCAATCCGATGCGGATGGAGTGGCACCGGAGGGACAATCCATATCACCTGGCCTATCGCGACCCGCGTTATCCATTCCTGATTACGACCTATCGGCTGACCGAGCACCACACCGCGGGCGGCATGTCGCGCTGGCTGTCCTGGCTGGGCGAACTCATGCCGGAAATGTTTTGCGAGATCTCCCCGGAGCTCGCCGCGGAGCGGGGCCTCGAGCACACCGGTTGGGCCACGGTGAGCACCGCGCGCGGAGAGGTGCAATGTCGCGTGGTGGTGACGCAGCGAATGCGCCCGCTGCGCATCCGCGGAAAAATGGTGCACCAGATAGGGATGCCTTACCACTGGAGCTGGATTGGCCGGGTCCGCGGCGATGCAGCCAATGATCTGATCGGCTTCGTCGCCGACCCGAACGTGCATATCCAGGAGTCCAAAGTGCTGACGGGCAACATTGTTCCGGGCCGCCGCGCCACAGCCCGGAGGGCGACCCTGGGCGGTTCGCCCGGGAATGCAATTGAACTGCCAGAGCCGGGCCCCTTGCGCAATCTTCCCGGAATGGTCCCTTTCAAGAGGCAGCCCCTGCAGAATGATCCGGAGAAAGAATAAATGCCGCAAGGATTCTTCACCGACACCACTCTCTGTATCGGTTGCAAAGCCTGTGAGGTCGCGTGCAAGCAGTGGAACCAGCTGCCCGACGATGGATTCGACTTCACCGGCTTTTCTTACGACAACACAGCACAACTTGGCGCCTCGACCTGGCGGCATGTGGCCTTCGTCGAGCGGCCGGTTCCATTGGGCGGCACGCAGCTGGGCAACTTCTCCTGGCTGATGATGTCCGACGTTTGCAAGCACTGCGCTCGCGCCGGCTGTCTGGAAGCGTGCCCGACCGGCGCCATTGTCCGCACCGAGTTCGGGACCGTCTATATCCAGCCCGAGATCTGCAATGGCTGCGGCTATTGCATCTCGGCCTGTCCATTCGGGGTGGTGGACCGGCGCGAGGATGACGGCCGCGCCTGGAAGTGCACGCTCTGTTACGATCGATTGAAGGCCGATATGACGCCGGCCTGCGCCAAGGCCTGCCCGACAGCCTCCATTCAATATGGTGATCTGGTTCAATTGCGGGTGAAGGCGAAGGAGCGCGTGGTCGAGCTGCAATCGCGCGGTCTTGCCGAGGCTTACCTGTATGGCGTCGATGCCGAGAACCAGCCCGGCACGGGTGGATTGAATGCCTTCTTCCTGCTGGTCGACAAGCCGGAAGCGTACAACCTGCCGCCCGATCCGGTGGTGCCGACCAAGTTGATGAAGCGCAGCTGGTTGACCATGGCAGGGGCCGCGCTGGGGCTCGGTGTGCTCGCCGTCTCCGCGGTGGTGGCGCCGTGATTGCGGATCCTGAAACCGACGTCAGCCGGCCGGTGGAAGACGGCCGCAACATCGATCCGCGGCTCGGCACGCTCGCCGGCGAGGGCTCGCACCAGCAGGTCGAGCGCATCCAGGCGAGCCGCCCGACGCCGTCGAATGAGCTTGCGACAGGCACTACCTACTATGGATTGCCGCTGCTGAAAGAGACGCCCTGGAAGTGGGCCATTCCGGCTTACCTCTATGTTGGCGGCTTGGCCGGCGCCTCTGCCGCGCTCGCGGCCTCGTCCCTGCTGAGGCGCGACTCGCTCGGGACCATCGGCCGGACCGGGCGCATCCTTGCCTTCGGGGGCTCGGTCGTCTCGGCGGCTTTCCTGATCCAGGACCTCGGCCGGCCTTCGCGATTCATCTATATGCTGCGCGTCTTCCGGCCCTCCTCCCCGATGAACGTTGGCACCTGGATACTCTCGGCCTTCGGCGGCTTTGCGTTCGGAGCGATTGCGCTGCCGGGCCGGCTGGGAGACGCCGCATGCCTCGGCGCCGGCATCTTTGGCCTGCCTTTGACGAGCTATACGGCGGTCCTGCTCGCCAACACCGCGGTGCCGCTCTGGCAGGGAACACGCAATGCGCTGCCTCTGCTCTTTGTCTCCTCCGCTGCGTCCAGCGCGGCGTCCGCATTGGAGTTGTTCGACCTCCCTGCCGACGAGGCGCGCGTGGTCCGGCGCTTTTCAATCGCAGCAAAGCTCGCCGATATCCTCTGCGCAATTGCAGTGCAGCGGGAGGCCAATGTAGTCGAGCGCGTGGGGCGGCCATTGCGCAAGAACCCGCTCTGGAAGGCGGCGAAAGTCTGCGTGCTTGCGAGTCTGGTGGTCAGTGTGGTGCCGCGGAAGTCGCGCTGGCTGCGGATTGCCGGGGGCGTTCTAGGTACGCTCGGCGCAGCGGCGACGCGCTTCGGCGTCTTCGAAGCAGGGCGTCACTCCTCCCGAGACCCGCAAGCGAGCTTCGAGCAGCAGCGCGCGGGGATGAGCCTGGCCTCGAGCGTCACGACGAGCCTTACGCCGGCGTGACAAGCCTGACGCCGGCTTGCTGAAGAGCAGGCTCTGAGGACTCCGCGCGGGAGAGCGCATCGCGCGCGGCGATGAACTCCGCGGGGGGGACGGCGTAGAGCGCGAGTTCGCGTTCAATCATGATGTGTATAGCCTTATACAACCCAGTGGGGACACCATAGAAGAATGGTGTCCCCCGCATTTGGTGTCCCCTGCATTCCCACCATGGAGACATGGTGTCCCCGGCAGTCCGCGAAGTTCGCCCCTGGAGGCGGGACAGGCTTGGGCGTTTTCACAGCGACTCGCCGATGGCGGGGATATGCAGCGCGGCCGGGGCCAACTCTCGCCGCACCCACTCCGCGTGTAGCCTGTGCGGCGGCTCGTCGAGCGGCTCGTCCGTAAGCTTGAAAGTCCCCCAATGCATGGCGACAAAAGCGCGCGCACCCAGGTCGATGAACGCCTGCACCGCCTGCTCTGGATTCATATGCTGCTTTTCCATGAACCAGGCTGGGTCGTAGGCACCGATGGGCAACAGCGCGCTGTCGATGGCGCCGCAGCGCTTGCCAATCTCTTTGAATCCTTCAAAGTAAGCGGTATCCCCTGAATGATAGATGCACACCGTTTTTCCCTGGATGACGAAGCCGCCCCACAGCGTCTCGTTTTTATCGAGCAGCCCCCGGCGGCTCCAGTGCTGCGACGGCACGAAAGTGACTCGGACGCTCTTTGAGATCCATTCCGAGTCCCACCAACCCAGCTCGGTGACCGGCACTCCCTTTATGGAACGCGAAAGTCCAGTTCCGCAGATGGCGCGCGCCCCGGCACTGCGTACGGACTTCTTGTCGAGGTGATCGTAGTGGCCGTGCGTAATCAGTGTCGCGTCGATGCGCGGGAGCTGCGCCGGCTGCAGCGCCGCCGGTACATTGCGCGAGATGATGCCTGAAATGCGCCGGCTGAAGACCGGGTCGATCAGCAGCGAGGTGCCATCGAGCTGGATTAGAAAGCTGGCGTGCCCGATCCAGGTGATGCGCGCGCCTTCGGCTGGCGGAGTCGCGAGCAGCGCCAGGTCGGGCACGACAAAAGGCATTGTCGCACCGGACGGGCTCTTGCGTCGGCGGCCCGCCAGCTTGTCGAGCACGGCCCAGCGAAAGACAGCATTGCCAGGGTTGGGTCCGGAACCATCCAGATTTAGAAAACGCATCGCGCGGCAACCTACTGCAGCGCGCGCTCGCGAAGCTTAAGCTTCGACCTGGGTGACCTTCTTGCGGTGCTGGGTCAGCTGCTGGCCTTCATCCACGAAATGGAAGCCGGCCCGCAGGAAAGCGGCGTATTACCTTGAAAGGTGTCGAGACGCGCTCCGGTGGAAGTCGCCGGGTATTGCAGCGAGGGCCATTCATTGACCACTGGGGATGCGCTCCGCTGCGCGAGCGCGCTCGTTTGGCTGGCGAATGACCTGAATCGATGGCCGCGCTCTGCGAGCGGCTGCGGGCGTATGAATGTGCAATGATAGAACTGCTTTATGATTGAGACTATGGGCAGCCGTCTTCGAGGCCGCGCTCAACTCGGTGATTCATTCAGTGAAAAAGGAGCGATTAGGTCTGGGCCGGAAGGCGAGGCCAGCCGCACAGGCAGGCCTTGGCGAGCCGGCGAACCCTGGCGCTCCGAAGGCAACGAACCTCCCTGTCGCGCGGCACATTCCCGACGGCATCAAGCGCGCCGTCTACGAGCGGGACGGCGGGCGCTGCACCTTCACCGACGACAGGGGGCGCAGATGCGTTGAAATCGGTGCGCTCGAGTTTGACCACCTCGACGGCTTCGCCCGTTCCGCAGAGCCATTCCCTGGAACGAATCCGCCTCCTCGGTCGTCCGCACCACCAGTATGCAGCGGAGCTGATGTATGGACGGGCATTCATGAAGCGAACGCGGAGCCCGGCCTCACCCGACAACAATCCGGTTGGCGAGCCCGGCGCGACTTGTCCCGGGACAAGTCCTCAGTTTCAACTCTCCAGGCTCGATTCAAAGTGACCGAATACGGCGCGTCGAAGCCTGTGGCGTAAAGGCTTGGGGTCGGCTGGAAGAGTTGGCCGCGCGTCGCAAACCCTCGGCCAGAGGGTTCCCGCGTTCGCGATGCTCCGGTTGGGCAAAGGAACTATCGGTCTGCTCGCCTTGGCGGAGGCCGAGAAGGAGGGCGTGATGCCGTCCAGCGACTCGCAGAAGCGAGCGATCCACGTCGAGCTCTCGACCGATGTTCTGGATGAACTCTGCGAGGAGCTCAAAGCGAGGGGCGTCGTCTTTTCCCAGCCTCCTCACGATGAGCCGTGGAGCGCTCGATGACGGCCTTCGACCCTGACGGCTACGCTGTCGAGTTTGCCCAGGGTCGACGAGGAAATAACAAGACGTAAAAGGAAAGGTTCCTCGCGCGGCACACCTTCCTCGATTGGCGATCTACTCGAATCGCAGCGCCTCGATGGGGTCCAGCCGCGATGCGCGCAGCGCGGGATAGAATCCGGCCACCACGCCTGCAAGCCCCGCGAGCACCAACGTCCCGAGCATGACTGTGGGCGACAGTAGAGCAGGCCAGTCGAATCGGCTCGCCATCCATTGAGAGAGCCCGACGCCGAGCAAGAGTCCGATGCCCCCGCCCACCGTGGCGAGCAGCGCGGCCTCGGTGAGGAACTGCACCAGCACGTCGCGGCCGCGCGCGCCGACAGCCATGCGAATGCCGATTTCGCGGGTGCGTTCGGTGACAGAGACCAGCATCACATTGGCAATGCCGATAGCGCCGACGAGAAGCGAGATCAATGCCACCGAGCCGAGCAGTACGGCGATGGTATTCGTATTCTCCCGCGCCGCACTCTGCATCTCCGCGAGATTGCGGATCTGGAAGTCAGGCTCGGCCCCCTCGCTGGAATGGTGCCGCTGGCGCAGCAAGGAAGTGACTTCCCGCTGCGCTTCCTCCACCAGTTCGGGCCGGCGCGCCGAGACCATCAATTGACCGACCGTATCGGCCTGCGAGCCAATCAATCGCCGGACCACCGTGGACCAAGGCATCAGGATCACGTCGTCCTGGTCCTGGCCCCAACTGCTCTGGCCCTTGGCCGCGAGGATACCAATGACTTTGCAGGGTACGTGTTTGACGCGGATCTGCTGGCCGATGACGGGCTGGTCCGGCAGGAACAACTTGTCCACCACGGTCTTTCCGAGCACGCAGACCTTGGCGGCGGCGGCGTCCTCCTCGCGGCCGAACATCTCGCCTGATTCGAGCGACCAGCCGCGGACCGCGAGATAGGCCGCGGTGGTGCCTTGCACCTGCGTGAACCAGTTCTGATCGCCATAAATGATCTGCGCGCCGGTGCGATTGATGGGTGCGAGCGCGCCGACCACGTTGCCCAATTCTTTTTCGATGGCGGCGCCGTCCTCGCGCGTGAGCGTCTGCGTGGCGCCTGCGCCAACCGAGACGCCGTGCATGTTCATCGAACCGGGCAGCACCATCAATAGATTGGACCCGAGCGAAGCCATTTGCGCGGCGACCTTGGCCTGCGCGCCCTGACCAATGGCGACGGTGGCAATCACCGCACCGACGGCGATGACGATTCCAAGCATTGCGAGGAAGGAGCGCAGCAGATTTTTCTGCAACGCGCGCAGGGCCGTTCGCAGCGAGGCGAGCAGGTTCACGCGAGCTTCCGTTTCAGCACCGGAGTATCCGAGAGCACCAGGCCGTCCTTGAAGACGACCGTGCGCCGGGCGTGTTCGGCGATATCGGGCTCGTGCGTGACCAGCAGCACCGTCAGGCCCGAAAGATTGAGTTCCTGAAAGATGCGCATCACTTCTTCGCTGGTTTGCGAGTCGAGGTTTCCGGTGGGCTCGTCGGCGAGCAGCAGGGTGGGCCGGTTGACCAGCGCGCGCGCGATAGCCACGCGCTGCTGCTGGCCGCCGGAGAGCTGCGCGGGAGTGTGGTCGAGCCGGTCGCCTAGTCCCACGCGCAGAAGGGCCTCGGCCGCGCGCTCGTGGCGTTCCTTGCTCTTGATGCCCTGATACAGCATGGGCAATTCAACGTTCTCGAGAGCGCTGGTGCGGGGCAATAGATTGAATCCCTGGAAAACGAAGCCAATCTTCTGGCCGCGCGCGCGGGCGAGTTCGTCACGCGAGAGGCGCGAGACGTCTTCGCCCGAGAGCAGGTAGCGGCCGCTGGTGGGTTTGTCGAGGCAGCCCACCAGGTTCATGAAGGTACTCTTGCCCGAGCCGGAGGCGCCCATCACGGCAAGAAATTCTCCGCCCTCAATGCGCAGCGATATTCCGCGCAGCGCGTGCACTTTCTGCTCGCCCATGGTGTACGTCTTCTCCACGGCAAAGGTCTCCACGACCGGCGACGGCAGGTCTCTAGAAGGGGCCATGGCGCGGTCCCGCGGGCTTCCCGCCGCTGCCTGGCGCGTTGTCCCCGGTGATGACTTGATCCCCTTCGGCGAGGCCATCGAGGATCTCGGTGCGCTGGCCGTCCGAGATACCGACGTGCAGCGAGACCAGCACCGGCTTGCCGTTCTCGAGCTTGAACGCGCGTCCGCTGCGCCCAGAAACGTTGGTCCGGCCGCCTTCGTGCTGCGACCGGGCCTGCGGCTTTCCCTCCGCGCCCGGCTTCCCGACTGCATCCGGCGCGAAGTTTTCCGGCTTCCACCGCAGCGCCGCGTTGGCAATGCGCAGCGCATCGTCGCGCCGGCTCGCCGTCACGGTCACCGCCGCCGTCATTCCCTGCCGCAGCTTGCGCTCCGGGTTCGGCGCGTCGATGACAGCGGCATAGGTGACGACGTTCTGAATGGTATTGGGCGACTGGCGCACCTGGCTGATCTTTCCATTGAAGGTCTCGCCCGGATAAGCATCCACGGTAAAGCTCGCCAGGAGCCCCTCGTGCACCTTCCCGACGTCGGCCTCGTCGATGTTGGCGAGGATCTGCATCTTGGTCAGATCGTTCGCGATGGTGAAAAGGGTCGGCGCCTGAAACGCGGCTGCTACCGTCTGGCCGACGTCGATTGCGCGCGAGACCACCACTCCGTCGATGGGACTTTGAATGCGCGTATAGGCGAGATTGGTCACCGCAAGCGTGCGCTGCGCCCTGGCCTGCAGCACCGAAGCCTTGTTGCCGGCGAGCGTTGCCTCGGCTCCTTCGCGGTTGGCCTGGGCCGTATCGACGTCGGACTGCGCCACCAGCCGCTGGGCGAGCAGCTCGCGAATGCGCTTCTCCTGGCGTCGCGCATCCAGCAGCGCGACGTTGGCCTTCTGGACGGTGGCGTCGGCGCTGGCGAGCGCGGCATTCGCGCCCTCGAGCTGTGCCTGGAAGAGCCGCGGGTCGAGCGTGGCGAGCAGCTGGCCCTTCGTCACCGGGCTGTTCCAGTCCACGTACAGCTTCGAGATGATGCCCGAGACCTGGCTGCCAATATTGACAATGATGATGGCCTGCACGTCGCCGGTGGCGGAGACGACCTCGCTCACCGGGCCGCGGGTCAGGGGCTCGGTACGAAAGCTCTGAGCCGCTTTCTTCGCGCAGCCCAGGGCGCAGGCGACCACGATTGCGAGGAGAAGTGCGCGCATCAAAGGGTTAGAGCATGTCGGTCATCGCGACGGTCCATTCGGAAACATGCTTGCAACAGTGAGCAGCTTGGCGAGCAGGTCACGCAGGATCTCCCGCTCCTGGCGCGCCAGTGGAGCGAGTATCTGCTCATAGGCCGCCAGTACCGAGGGTCGTCCGGCCTCGAGGCGGGCGCGGCCTTTGCGGGTGAGCTCAACGACGTTGCGCCGCTTGTCGGCTGCGCTGCGGTCCCGTCGCACGCACGCCGCGGCCTCCAGTTCTTCGAGCACGCGCGAGAGCCCCGTGGGGTGCTGGCCGGTTGCATTGCTGAGGGCGCTCTGCGAGGCAGCGCCCTCGCGGTCGAGACAATTGAGCACCTGCCACCGCAGGATCTGCTCGCCGCGCTCCTCCAATCGCCGCGCGGCATCGACGGCCGCGAGCCGCCGGACGCGCGTGAGGGACCGCCCGATCTCTTCAGCCAATGCCGTGCGTGACAGAGCCATCGAGCCGTGTATAGCCAATAATCCTTGCCGGACGCAATCATTGCGCACGCAAGCATTCTGCCTTAGAAGGCCACCCCTATGGTCTGTCTCATTGCCTTGCTGCTCGCGGCCGCCCCCGCCGATCAAAAAATCTCGCTGGAGGAGGCAGTCAAGCGCGCTCTTCAACGCAGCCCGACGGTGCAGGTGGCGCAGGAAGAAATCAACCGCGCCGAAGGCCTCTTGCGCGAGGTGCGCTCAGCCTCGTTCCCTACGCTCTATGGCAACGGCGTCTATACACGGCTCGACAGCGCCCGCCTCTCGACGACCAATACAGTCGTGATTCCGCAAAACCAGCTGCAGGCGAACCTGTCGCTGTCGCTGCCGCTGCTGGCGCCGCAGCGGTGGGTGCAGTGGAAGCACGCGGGCGAGAACGTGGACGTAGCGCGCTTCTCGGCCGAGGACGTGCGCCGGTCGGTAGCGGTATCCACGGCGCGCGCCTATCTCGCGGTCTTCGCTCAGCATCGCCTGGTCGCCATCAATGAGCTGTCGGTCGCCAACGCGCGCGATCATCTCGAGTTCGCCAAGGCGCGATTCGAGGCCGGTTCCGGCAATCGGCTGGACGTGGTGCGCGCCGGGCAGGAGACCGCGACGGCCTCGTCGCAGGTTGCCAACGCCCAGCTGGGGCTGTCGCGCGCGAAGGAGGCGCTGGGGGTGCTGGTGGCCGACGAGGGACCGATCGATACGCTGGAGCAGGTGCCGCTGCCGGCGCCGCCCACGCCCGAGGCCGCGCTGCAGGAGGCCCAGGTGCAGCGCCGCGACGTGAAAGCGGCCGAGCGGCGGCTCGAAGCCGCCGGCAATGTCCTGCACGACAGCTATGCCGATTACCTGCCTCTCCTGACCGCCAACGTGTCGCCCTTCGTGCAGAGCACTGCCACGCTCACCTCGCCGACCAGCGGATGGCAGGCTTCATTGGTGCTCAGTATTCCGTTCTTTGACGGCGGGCTTCGTTATGGGCAAGAGCGTGAACGCTCGGCCCTGGCCGCGGAGGCAAAGTCCCAGCTCGACGGGCTCCTGCGGCAGGCGCGGTCCGAGGTGCGCATCGCTTTTGATGCGGTCCAGCGCGCAGACGAGGCGCTGGTCGCGGCGCAGGAAGCGTCCAGGCTTTCGCGCGAGGCGCTGGAGATCACGCAGCTTGCCTATAAGGAAGGCGCGACCAATGACCTCGACGTGGTCGACGCCGAGCGCCGCGCGCGCGATGCCGACTCGCAGGCACTGGTCTCGGAGGACGCCGCACGGCAGGCGCGCATCGATCTATTGACCGCCAGCGGCCGCTTTCCGTAGTCGTGTTGAGCCGAGCGGGGTGCCCGGCCTGCCCTCCGGTCGGGCGCGCGCTCGCAAGAGCGCACGTCCCTCGTCGCGCCGCCGCTGCATTGACACTCTTCTTGGACCTCACCAAGGAGACGGAGCATGCGCGCGCTGGCCTACCGTGGACCGAACAACGTCAAGGTGGAGAAGAAGCGGGATCCCGAGCTGCAGCACCCGAATGATGTGGTGCTCAAGGTAACGCGCGCAGCCATCTGCGGTTCGGACCTGCACCTGCTGCACGGGCTGATTCCTGATACACGAATCGGCTGCACCTTTGGTCACGAGTTTACTGGCACTGTTGAGGAGACCGGCCGTTCCGTCACTTCGCTGCGCGAGGGCGACCGGGTGGTGGTGCCCTTCAACATCGCCTGCGGCAGCTGCTTCTATTGCCTGCGCGGGCTCTCGGCCAATTGCGAGAACACCAACCCCAACAGCGATATGTCCTCCGGTGTCTATGGCTATTCGCATAGTACGGGCGGATATGAGGGCGGGCAGGCTGAGTATGTCCGCGTGCCGTTCGCGGACGTCGGGCCGATGAAGATTCCCGACGACATGGAGGAAGAGGAAGTGCTCTTTCTCAGCGATATCTTTCCCACCGGATACCAGGCCGCCGAGATGGGCGAGATCAAGGGCGGAGAGACAGTGGTGGTCTTCGGCTGCGGGCCGGTGGGGCTGTTCGCCATGAAGTCGGCCTGGCTGCTGGGCGCCGCGCGGGTGATCGCGGTCGATCACGTCGAATACCGCCTGGAATTCGCGCGCCGCTGGGCCGGTGTCGAGACCATCAATTTCAAGCAGCATGACAACATCGCCCTTTTCATCAAAGAGATGTTCAATGGCCGCGGGCCTGATGTCTGCATCGACTGCGTCGGCATGGAGGCTGAGGGTTCGATGATGCACAGCGTGCCCGGCAAGTCGAACCTGGAATCGGGCTCGGCGACGGCGATCGCCTGGTGCATCGATACGGTCCGCAAGGGCGGCAACGTTTCCATAGTCGGTGTCTATGAGCCGCCGTGGAATCTGGTTCCGATCGGCACGGCGATGAACAAGGGCCTGACCCTGCGGATGAATCAATGCAACGTGAAGCGGTATATGCCACACCTCCTGAAGCACATCCGCGAGGGCCGCGTGGATGCCAAGGGAATCATCTCGCACCGCTTTCCGCTGTCCGACGCGCCCAAAGCCTATGACCTCTTTTCCGCGAAGAAAGACAACTGCGTGAAGTGCGTCCTTCTGCCCAACGCCTGAAAGTCGAATCAACGGAGATCCCGAATGGACAAGACCCGGCAGCAAGCTGATCACAAGGATCGTCCCGCGCGCGGCGCGGACCTCAAGATGAGCGACCGGCCCGGCGTGCCGATGGAGCGGACAACGAATGACCCGCTCACTCCCGCGACCCACTGGCGCGAGCCCGAGCGCATGCGGAACGTGCCCGGCGTCACCCGGCGGATGGAGCTACGGCAAATGACACCGGTGTTCAGCACGGCCTATCCGCCTAAAGGGATCTCCGGAATGATCCGCCGGAGGGCCTATAACCTTCCGGAGACATACGCGCGCCATTGGGCGACGCTGCTGCTCGCCGATCGCGTGGAGCTGTGGGAGCACCGCCTCGCGCGGCTCCTGAAACTGTTGGCGGTCGTTCCGATGGGGTTCGCCGGCGCCTTCTTGGCCGCGCGGTTGCTCCGGGCGCGCCGGTAAGACAGGTTCGGCTGCTCTCCAGGCCATCGTCGTCACGACCCCGTGCTGCTCCCGCGGAGCCGGCCCGCGGGGCTGACCTGGGAGCATCCCGGTATCTCACCCTGTTGCGCGCGCAGTGTAAGGGGCGCACACGGGAGGCGCCCGTCCCTGGCCACACCCTCTGAGGTTCCCGTGAAAGTGCTCGTTCTCTCGCTGCTGCTCGCGGCCGGCGCCGCGCGTGCGCAGGTCGCGCTCGGCTCCTACGACGTTCGCCTCGACGAGACGACCGTCTCGGGCCTTTCGTCGGGCGCGTATATGGCGGTGCAGTTCGGGACCGCGTGGTCGTCCATCGTGCGCGGCGTCGGTGCATTCGCGGGCGGCCCGTATTACTGCTCGCAGGACAGCGTCTCCACCGCCACCGGAACCTGCCAGATCGGCACGCCTTCTCTCTCGCCGCTGTTCAGCGCCACCGACAGCTACGCAGCGTCCGGCGCGATCGACCCGACCGGAAACCTTTTGCGGCAGAAGGTCTGGATCTTCAGCGGCTACAACGACGGCGTGGTCAAGCGGTCGGTCGTGGACCAGCTCTTCAATTGGTACAATCACTACGACGCCGCCGCAGATATCGCTTACCAGACCCGGCTGAACGCCGGCCACGGTCAGATCACCCTGAATTACGGCAACGCGTGCGGGTCGACGCAATCGAGCTTCATCAACAACTGCGGCTTCGACGGCGCCGGAATGCTGCTGCAGCACCTCTTCGGCCGGCTCAACGCGCGCCAGGGCGGCACGCTGTCGGGGCAATTGATCCAGTTCGACCAGACCGCGTTCAGCTCGACCGATCCGTACAATCTTTCGATGTCGCACTCGGGCTATGCCTATGTCCCGGCCTCCTGCGCGGCGGGCGCTCATTGCCGCGTGCACGTGGCTTTCCACGGCTGCCTGCAGAACGCCGACGCGGTGGGCAGCGATTACTACGCGCACGCCGGTTATAACGAGTGGGCCGATACCAACGGTCTGATCGTTCTCTATCCGCAGACCATCGCCTCGAGCGCCGGCCCGACCAACCCGAATGGCTGCTGGGACTGGTGGGGCTATAACGAGAGCGGATATGCGACGAAGAACGGCTCGCAGATCCAGATGGTGCGCGCGATGCTGACGCGGCTCGCGGCGAAGTACAGCGGCTGGAGCGCGGCGCCGGGCGGGAGCTTCGGCGTGCCGCAGGGGTTGGTCGCCCTGGACGCGAGCTCGTCGCGAGTGGCGCTGGCGTGG
Source organism: Deltaproteobacteria bacterium (assembly GCA_025358085.1). Taxonomy (GTDB): domain Bacteria; phylum Myxococcota; class Myxococcia; order Myxococcales; family 40CM-4-68-19; genus JANYKT01. The sequence continues at coordinate 41,798 of JANYKT010000179.1, forward strand.
TCGCCGGTGGGCGGCGCGAAGTCCTACAACGTCTATCGCGCGTCTTGCGGGAGCTGCGCTTATGCGAAGGCCGGCAGCGTCGCCACTCCGAGCGCCTCCGACTCGGGGCTCGCCGCGAGCAGCACGTACTTCTACAAAGTCCGCGCGGTCTCGACAGCTACCGGCGGCGAGAGCGGCGACTCCGCGGTCGTGAGCCGCCCCACCTCGGCGCCGCAGCCCTATTGCGACCCATACTATCGGGACAACTATACGCACACCGCCGAGGGCCGCGCTTATGCCTACTATGGATATGCCTATGCCTATGGTTCGAACGACTCAATGGGACTTTGGAACATCTATTCGGAGACCAACCTGATCCAGACGAGCTCCGGATATTTCGCGGCGGCAACCTGCCCATAGATAGCCTCGGCCGGCGGCGTGGCATCGATCGGTGTCGTCCAGGGCGACAGGATCGGTATTCGATGGCCCTCGCGAACAAGTCGACGAAGTCATGTTCAAGCGCACAGTCGCTCGACCACTTCCAATAGCGTTGCCCCCTCGACTTCGGCGCGGTCGAAGGTTTCATTGAATTGCTTCTCGAGCCGGCTGCACCAGCCCGTGCGCAGGCCCGCCGCGCGCGCGCCGTGGACGTCCCACGAGTGCACGGCGATCAGCGCGACCTCGCCAGGCGCAAGGCCCAGCTGCTTGATCGCAGCGAGATAAGCGTCGCGGTGCGGCTTCCAGCGGCGCGCGTGGTCGATGCTCAGCACCGAGTCCACCTCGAGACCGTTGCGCTGCAACAGCCCGCGCGCGCCATCCTCCGAACCATTCGAGAGCGAGCCCAGCCGGACACCAGCCCGGCGCACAGCCTCGAAGGCGGGCGCGGCGTCGGGATGCGCGTCAAGCTCCTTGAAGCTCTGCAGCACGGCCGGGTCCTTGCGGCCGATCAGCCCCGCGAGCGCGTTGCCGGCCACCTCCGGAAACGGCTTGTGCTTCTCGCTGGCGGCGAGCGCGAAGCCGTCCCGCAGCGTGCGCGCGAACCAGAGCTCCAGGAGGTCCGGGTGGCCGGCCGTACGGAGGGCCGCGCGCACGGCCTCCAGCGAAAAAACGGTCTCGAAGAGGTCGAACAAGATCGCTTGAGGCTTCATGGTCATCTCCTCAGAAGAAGTTCCAGCACGGCCGCCCGCGTCGGCAGCGCTGCCTGCGCCCCCAGCACAGTGGTGGCGAGCGCGGCGGCAGCGCTGGCGAACGGTCCGCCCTCGGCGAGCGTTTTTCCCTCGGCGAGCGCAACCGCGAAGGCGCTGGCAAAGGCGTCGCCGGCGCCGGTCGCGTCCACCCGCTTGACTTCGAATCGCGGCAGCCAGACTTCGTGGCCGGGCCAGGCGAGCAGGTCGCCAAACTCGCCGGCCTGCACGGCCGCTGCCTTGGCGCCGCGGCGGATCAAGTCGGCAGCGGCCTCGCGCGCCGAGAGCCGGTCGCGGACGCGGATACCGGTGAGGATCTGCGCCTCGCTGGTGTTGGGCCGGATCAAGTCGAGCTGCGCGATCAGCTCGTCCGGAAGCGGCGCGGGCGGTCCCGGGTCAAGCACCACGATGGCTCCGGCAGCGCGGCCCAGGCGCACCGCTTCGGACACTGCCTCGAGCGGAACACCGAGCTGGCAGAGGACCACGCGGGCGCCTTCGAAGAGCGCTGCGGATGCCCGCACGTCGGCGGCGGTCAGGCGGGCGTTGGCGCCTGCGGCGGAGAGGATCTGCTTCTCGCCGCTGCCGCCCACCTGGCAGAGCGCGACGCCGGTAGCCGCCGAGGGGTCCTCGCGGACGTGCGTGACGTCGATGCCCTCCTTGCGCAATGCCTCGATCACCGCCGCGCCGCGAGCGTCCTTCCCGACGCGCGCGACCAGCGCCACCCGAGCGCCCAGTCGCGCCGCGCCGACGGCCTGATTTGCACCCTTGCCTCCGGGCGCTTCCTGAAAAGCGTCGCCATTCACCGACTGTCCGGGCGCGGGTAGCCGCGGGCCGCGCACCAGGTAATCCATGTTGGCTTTGCCAACGACGACGACGTCGAGGGGCATGGCGGAACTCTATTCCGTTCGGGCTCGGAGCGTCACTGCCAGAACCGCTCAGCGCGCACGGGCGGCAGCAATCCGTTCAATCAGCTCGAGGAGCTCTTCGGGGGCAACTGGTTTGACCAGATGCGCGTCGAACCCGGCTTCCAGCGACTTGGAGCGGTCTTCCGGCCGGCCGTATCCGGTGAGCGCGATCAAGATCAGCTGGCTGCATTCCTGGCTGGCCCGCAAACGGCGCGCGACCTCATAGCCATCGATGCCGGGCAAGCCGATGTCCACCAGCGCTGCGTGGGGCCGCGTGGCCAGCGCAAACGCAATGCCGCGCAGCCCGTCGTCCGTCCACTCGACGGTGTGCCCGAGAAGCTCCAGCAGGTCGCGCAAGGTCTCCCCGATGTCGGGGTTGTCCTCGATCAACAACAACTTCCGCTTCATGCGTTAGAGCCTCGCCAATACGTCCTCTGCAAACGTTTTCGTGTCGGCCTTGGGCCAAACAGCCTTGATCCGCCCGTCGGTGCCAATGAGATATCCGATTCTCTTCGCATAGCCGCCCTTCTCGGTGGACTCGGCCGCGCCGTACTGAACGCCCATGGCGCGAGTTGGATCCGACAACAGGGCGTAGGGGAAGCTCCACTTCTGCGCGAAGACATTGTTGTCTTCGGGCGAGTCGAAGCTGACGCCGAGCACCACCGCGTTCTTGTCCGTCATTTCACGGGCTCTATCCCGGAGCCCGCAGCCCTGCACGGTTCAACCGGGTGTGTTGGCCTTCGGGTAAAACCAGAGGACGACGTTCTTTCCCAGCAGTTCGCTCAGTTGCACGGTCCGGCCGTCGTGCGTGGCCAGGTTGAAGTCCGGAGCGGCATCGCCGACGTTGAGCATTGGCATGCGGCAGGGGGTACCAAAGCTGGGCGCGCAAATCCAGCGCGTGCTATCGACGAGGGGTCGCTGCGCGACAGCTTTCACCTCGCGCCGCGAGCAGTGTTGTCTTTCGCGGAGGCGTCATGAACCGGATCGCTGTGCCCTGCCTGCTGCTCCTCGCCCTTCCCCTGCGCGCGCAGGACGGCCTGGCCATGACCGTCACTTTCGTCGAAGGCATCGCTACGGTGAAGCTAGCTGCTGGCGGGCCTGCCGGACCCATTGTCGAGGGCGACCCGCTTCACGAGGGCGAGACGGTGCAGACCCCGCCCGGCGGTCGCCTCGAGATCCGGGTCGCCAATGGCACGGTGATCCGGCTGGGCGAGAGCTCGCGTTTGCTGCTGGGCACAGCCGCACCGGCGGGCCACGCCTTCAGCGCGAAGCTGTTTCTCGGCAATCTTTGGACCCGGGTCCACAAGCTCGTCTCCGGCGAGACCTTTCATATCGAGACCGAGAACGGCGTCGCCGGGGTGCGTGGCACCGAGTTCCGGATCGAGGCGGGCGGGCAGGGCGGGGACTTGCTTCGCGTCTACGAGGGCGCGGTCGAGGTCAAAGGTGCCGCGGGCTGGGCGCACCGCATCGAGCCGGGCCATGAGTTGTCGTTTCGCCGCGACCGTGCGCCAGCTGGCCCGCGGCCGTTCGACGCCGCGACTGAGCATTCAAACAAATTCATGAAGTGGGTGCGCGAGCGGCCGCACAAGACAGCCGTGCCGGGCCACGGCGTGCCGCCACAACACGAGAAAGGCCCGTCGCCCGAGCGCGAGAAGCCCCAGCACGAGAAGCCCCAGCACGAGAAGCCCGGGCGCGGCAAGTAGCTTTCAGCCGCGCCTAGAAGCCCAGGTGCCGCTGCACCAGTAGAAGCGTCAGCTCGTCCACACTCGCCCGCGACAACACCGCTCGCGCGAACTCGAGGGTAGCGGCGTCGGGCAAAGGGTCGAGCAGCACGCGGCCTTGATCATTCAGCGGCGTCCGCGGGTTGAAGGCCACCAGGCGTCCCGTTCGCAAGCCTTCCGGGAAGGACCACTCGACCACGCGTTTCTCGAAGGTCAACTGCAATTGCGCCAAGCCCGTGGTCTCCTCATACCAGAGGAAGAGATCGCAGCCGTCGGGCCCCTGGAACCAGCGCTGCGTGGCGCCGGGCTGCTGGCGCAGCAGGTCTTTTCGTACCTCGCGCAGCCGTGATCCTTTCTCGGCGAGCCGCTGCAGGAGACCGCTTTGCGCTTTGGAGATGGTCATTCCGCGGCAACTCTAATGGATCGAAAGCGCAAGCGGTGCCTAAGGAATCCTCGCGGCACTGTGGAGCATCGGAGCGGGCATGGAGCCGGACTATGTGGAGAAGCTGCAGGCTGAGCGGGGCGCGCTGCTGCGCGACTTCAAGGATCCGCGCAAGAGTCCGCTCGCCGCGGTCGCGCGCGAAGATTTCCAGGGCGAGCGGCCGCTGCGCTTCGGCAGCGCCGCTGGTTGTGAGGTGCGGCTCGTGGGCCTGGAGCCGTACGCGCTCACCGTGCGCGTCGAAGGCGATCACTTCCTGGTGGATGAAAAACCGGTGCAGACGGGCGCCCGGATCGAGCTGGGCCGCTACACGCTGCGCCTGTCGCACCAAAACTTTCCCGCGGCGGTGGTGCTGGACGAGCAGAGCCCGGGGCTCGCGAGCGGGGTGCGGCCGCAATGGTTCGACGCCGACCCGGGGCTGCGCGTCCTTGCACGGCTGGTCCGGGTGGAACAGCCGCGCAAGGAGGTGGTGCTGTCGACGCGCGGCAACAAGCGGCATGCTTTGCACCTGGGCGCCTTCGAGTTCCAGCTCGACGGCAAGTCATTGCAGTTGTCGGCGCTGCGGCTCCTGGAGCCGGGCGTGGGCGAAGGCTCGCTTTCCATCTTCTTCCGCGACGCGACGACCGGCCTCGAGAGCTATCCGGTCGGCCGCTATCTCGAGCCCGAGCTGTTGAGTGGCGACGTCTGGGTGCTTGATTTCAATCGCGCCTACAATCCCGCGTGCGCCTTCTCGCTGCTGTATAATTGCCCCATCCCCTCGAGCAAGAATGTGCTGCCGATCGCCATACGGGCGGGAGAGAAATTCCCGCGGGGCATTGACCGCGATTGACTTCCGCGTGGCATTCAATGCATTTCCCTTCGAATGAAACAGACCCTCCTGATTGCCGTAGCCAGCGCGATCCTTTGCACCTGCGGGAGCAGCACGCCCGCGCCCCGCAAGCTCGTCCTCCTCCACACCAACGACGAGCACTCGCACTTGCTGGGCCTCGCCCCCGAAGTGGACGACTTCCCGATCATTGCCAACGCGGCCGGCGACGGCAGCATCAAGGGCGGCGCGTCGCGGCGCTCGGTTGTGCTGCAGGCCGAGCGGGACGCGGCCACCGCCTCGGGGGCGAGCGTTCTCACCGTGTCGGCGGGCGACAACATCAGCGGGTCGCTCACGCAGTTGGCAACGCCCTTCACCGCACCGGATTATCGCGCGATGAAGCTCCTCAAGTACGACGTCACCACACTCGGCAACCATGAGTTCGACTTCGGCCCTGGCGGGCTGGCCGCCGGCATCAATGCGGCGCTGGGCAGCGCCGAAGGAATGCCCGCCGTAGTGGCGAGCAACATCCACTTCAGCGGCGGCAGCGGCGACGCCGCGCTGCAGGCCTACTACGACGCAGCCGGGACCGACGCCAGCAAGCCCATCCACAAGTCGCTGGTGCTGACGACCTCCAATGGAATCAAGGTGGGCTTCGTCGGCATCCTCGGCGCCGATGCCGCGTCGGTGGCGCCGCTGAAGGCGCCGGTCACCTTCTCGCGGGGCCCTTCAGGCAACGAGGCGAATACCATCGAAGTGTTGCAGGCCATCTATGCCGACCTGCAGCCGGTGGTCGACGGCCTGCGCGCGCAGAGGGTGGACGTGATCGTGGCGCTCAGCCACAGCGGCTTGGACCCCGCGAACCTTTCGGGCAGCGAGGACGAGCTGATTGCCCGGAACGTCAGCGGCATCGACGTCATCATCAGCGGTCACACGCACACCGAGGCGAAGGACATGGTGGTCAATGCGCGCAGCGGCAGCACCGTCTTGCTGCAGCAGGCGGGGCGCTACGGCGACCACGTCGGCCGCATCGCGCTGAGCGTGGACTCGAAGGGAAAGGTGGCGTTCAATGACGTCAATACCAAGCTGCTTCCGGTCGATTCAAAAACGTCCCCGTCGGACGCGACCATCAACAAGCTGATCGGCGAAACAGTGGCTCTGATCGAGAAGCAGCCTGTGGCGCCCGGGAAGCCTTCGTTCCTGCAGTTCACCCTGGCCGAGATCCTGGGCGTTTTGCCGCCGCTTCCGGCGACCACGGGCGAACTCTATTTCAAGTCGGTAGGCGGGCTCGATTACGAGATCGACAACAGTACGCCGCTGAAAGAGACTGAGCTACTGGACCTCATCGCCGACTCTGAGTTGGCCGCGGCCAAAGTCCAGGGCCCCACCGACCTCGCGGTGGTCGCCGCAGGTGCGGTGCGGGTGCCGAAGCTGTCTCCGGGGCGGGTAAACCAGCATAACCAGCTGGCCTTCGCCGACCTCTTCAGCGCGGTGTCGCTGGGCGCGTCTCCCGCGGGGACCCTCGGTTACCCGCTCTGCCGCTTCAGCGTCTATCTCGCGGAGGTGAAAGCGGCCTTCGAGGTCACCGCCGGCCTCGCCTACGCCGGTCACGCGGACTTCTACCTGGTGCCCTCGGGTTTCAAATTCGAATACGACACTGCGCGCGCGCCGTTCGACTCCGCGGGCAGCTCGATCGACCCCGGCAATGGCCGGGTGACGAAGATGTATCAGGCCACGACCGACAGCCCCGACGGTCCTTTCAAGGTGGTCTTCGACGCCACGCTAGGAGCCAAGGCCTGGGGCGATCAAGGGCCGCTCGCGCTGGTGAAGGTGGCCTCGAATCTTTTTGTCGCCTCGTTTGCCGCCGTCGCGGGCGTGACCCTGAAGGACGGCAGCGGCAACCCCATCCCGAACAACAACCCCGCCTCGACCATCCTCCACCGCGACGACACCTCGGAGATCAAGGACTGGGAGGCGCTCGGGGCGTTCGTCCACGCGCAGGCGGGCACCGGACTGTTTCCGCATCGCTACCTCGCGACCGACGCTTCGGGCACGATTCCGCGCCGCGCCGTCTGCGCGGGCCCCTCCTGCAAGTAGCGCCCACCCACGCAGGGTAAATGACGGAGGCCGTAGTCAATTGCTTTCGCCGGCGCGCTCGAGCGTATGAATCAACCTCGAAGCCCAGTGCCTCGCAGGAGGTGCTGGATTTCGCGCGGACTTAGGGTCGAGGAAGACAAGCGCTTGAAAGAGGGCGCGCTAGGATATCCGCCATGGAGCTGGCGAGGCCGTCTGTCATCGTCGGGCTGGTGGAGGGCGCGCAGGAGCGAGCGCGGCGGCGAGTGGCTTCACTGCGCACTGAATTCCTCGGCGAGGAGGACTTTGCCTTGGGCGAGCGGCTGGTGCGGTCGGCCGCCAATCGCGCCGGTCTCTGGGGCGCGGCCACCGGGACATTGGCGCTGATTGCCCTGCCGGTCGGGCTGCCCGCGGGCGTGGCGGTGTCTCTCGCCCTCGAGGCC
>JANYKT010000003.1 GCA_025358085.1 Deltaproteobacteria bacterium
GAGCACGAGCCCTCCTACAAGCAGGAGGACCGGCTCCGCTACAACGCGCGGGACCTCGCGCTGGTGCGTGCCCAGCGGGCTCGCGCGGTCTGCGTGCTCGGCAGCGCCACGCCTTCGCTCGAGACCTTGCGGCGCGCGCAAGAGGGGAAGCTCACCACGCTGCGGCTCCCCGAGCGCGTCGACGGTCGCGCGTTGCCGGGCCTGACCATCGTCCGCAGGCCGGTGACCGATCGGCTCTTTACGACAGCCCTCACCACGGCGCTTCTGGAAACCCTTTCCCGCGGCGAGCAGTCCATCCTCTTCCTCAACCGACGCGGCCACAGCCGCACGCTCTTGTGCAAGGCCTGCGGCGCCGCCGTGGGCTGCCCCAACTGCTCGGTTGCCCTGGTGCTGCACCGCGTGCAGCGCGAGGAGCTGCGCTGCCATCTGTGCGGCCACCGCGAGCCGCCGCGCCTTGCCTGCGCCTCCTGCGGCGGACGCAAGCTGGTTGCGCTCGGCGGCGGCACCGAGAAAGTGGAAGAGGAGCTGCGCGCACTGCTGCCGCTTGCACGGGTGGCGCGGCTCGACCGCGACGCGGCGGGCGGGCCCGGCGAGGCCGCGGACATCCTCGTCCGCTTTGCGCGGCGCGAACTCGACGTCCTGGTGGGCACGCAGATGGTGGCCAAAGGGCACGACTTTCCCGGCGTCACGCTCGTGGGCGTGCTGGACGCGGACGGGCCGCTGCACCTGCCGGACTTTCGCGCCGCCGAGCGCTGCGTGCAACTTCTGACGCAGGTGGCGGGCCGCGCCGGCAGGGGCAGGCTGCCCGGTCGTGTGGTCGTGCAAGCCTTCCGCCCCGAAGAGCCGGCGATTTCTGCGTCGGGCGATTACGCCTCCTTCGCGGCAGCGGAGATGGAGCGGCGCGCTGCGCTTGAGTTCCCGCCCTTCGTGCGCCTCGCGGCAGTGCGCCTGCAAGGCAACATCGAGGGGCGTGTGAAGGGAGCGGCCGAACGCCTTGCTTCCACGGCTCGCCGCCTGATCGAACAAGGACTTCCAGCGAGCGTGCTCGGACCCGCGCCGGCTCCGCTGGCCCGCTTGCGCGGCAAGCATCGCTACCAATTATTGCTGCGGGCCCGCGACCATGGCCCGCTGCACCAGCTGGGTCGCGCCCTGACCGCGGCGCACGCAATGACCGGCGTCGAGCTCTCTGTCGACATCGACCCCGCTGCGCTTTTGTAGAATCCCCCGCCTCGCAGCGGAATCTTCCCTGCAAAGCTCGTGCGCGAGTAGTTATACTGCGCCCGGAGAGGAGCAAGCGAGCACATGGCCCTGCGTGAAATCCTGGTCTGGCCCGATCCCCGCCTGAAGCAAAAGGCGAAGGTCGTGGGCAACGTCGATGCCGCCGTCCGCAGGCTCTGCGACGACATGGCCGAGAGCATGTACGAAGCCAATGGCGTCGGCCTCGCCGCCCCGCAGGTGGGCGTGCACCAGAACGTGATCGTCATGGACGTGCAGCAGCGTACCGACAAGGAGGGCACGCGGCACAAGGGCGAAGGCCTGTTCTGGCTCATCGACCCGGTCCTCAAATTCGCCGAGAGCGAGTTCACTTACACGGAAGGCTGCCTTTCGATCCCGGACGAGTACGAGGATGTCACGCGCTTCGGGCACATCGTCTGCGAGTTCACCGGACGCGACGGCAAGCGGCGCGAGCTCGAAGCCGAAAACACGCTCTTGTCGGTCTGCGTGCAGCATGAGATGGACCACCTGCAGGGCAAGCTCTTCGTCGACCATTTGAGCGCGCTCAAGCGGGAGCTGATCAAGCGGCGGATGAAGAAGCTCAAGGCGCAGCGCGAAGCGGAGCGTAAGGGAGAGGCGACAGCATTGTAGAGCCGGCGGCTCCGCTTCTGCCCGCGAGTCCTGTGCCGCTTGCGAACGCGGCCCTTTCAACTTCAGCGAATCCACGCGGGCTGCCGTCTCCGTAGACTTTGCACGGAGGAGACAGTCAGGAGGAGAGGGCCGCTTGCGTGGCGTTCACGCGCGGGATATGCGACGGCGAGAATGCTTCTGCCTTTGCTGCTCGCCATTCTCGCCCGCGCCACTGCCGCCGCCGATGACACACTGTTTCGCCGTGTCGCTGCGCGCGACGCGCAGGCGCTGCGGATTCTGTATGACCGGTGCGCCGGCCTCGCCCTGGGCGTGGCGCTCCGGATCCTGCACAACCGGAGCGAGGCCGAGGACGTGGTGCAAGAAACCTTTCTGGAATCGTGGAAACGAGCGGAGACCTTCGACGGGCAGCGCGGCAGCGCCACGGCCTTCGTGCTGTCCATCGCGCGAAGCCGCGCGCTCGACCGCTTGCGCTCCCGGGTCACCTCGGACAAGGCCCTCGCCTCCCTCGGACGCGAGGCCGAGGCATCGGTTCCGCTGCCCATCGAGACCGCCGAGCACCGGCAGGACCGCGAGCGCATCCAGGCCGCGCTTTTGACCCTTCCTCCCGAGCAACGCCAGGTGCTGGAGCTCGCCTATTTTGAAGGGCTCACCCAGCGCGAGATCGCCGACCGCCTTTCAGATCCGCTCGGCACCGTCAAGACGCGCGCGCGGCTGGCGCTCGAGAAACTTTCTGCCCTCCTCGGGGAAGCGCAATGACCTGCGCCGAGTTCCAGGAGTCCGCCGGTCTGATGGCCGTGGGCGCCCTCTCAACGGAGGAAATGTCGCTGGCCGAGGCGCACCTCGCCGAGCCACGACACAGCGGCTGCCTGGCGGCGCTGCGGCGCGCCGCTGACGGCGTCGAGGTGCTCGCGCGGTCGCTTTCGCCAGCGCGGCTCGACGAACGTGTCTGGCGGGGCATCGAATCGCAACTCGCAGGACCTCCGCCTGTGAAACGCGCGCGACGCGCGGCACCGCCGTGGCGTGAGCGGATCGCCTGGAGCGCGGCCGCCGCGGCCGTGGTGCTCCTGCTCGCGAATCTGGCTGCGCGTTCTCACGACAACCGTCGCTTTGCGGAGCAGACCGCCACCGCAACGCAGGAGCGGGCGACCGCGACAGGGACGCTGGAGAGAGAGCGCGCCACCGCGACGGCCGTCGCAACGCGTCTCGAGAAGGAGCGCGAGAGCTGCGCGCGAGACCTGCTGGCCGTGCGTGACGATGCGGACAGACAACGCTTCGCGCTGGAGCTGCTGCAGACGCCCGCCACCCTGGTGGTCTCGCTCGCGCCCCCCAAGGGTGGAAAGCCCGGTGCGCGTGCCCTGCTGAATCTCGAGCAGCGAAAGGGCGTTTTGCTGTCGGTCGCCCTCGCGCCGCAAGCGGGGAAAGACTACGAGCTCTGGATCATCCGCGGCGACAAGAAGCTGTCTGCCGGGCTCCTTCGCGCGGGTCCATCGGGGGGGGTTCTCGCATCGATCGATTCGGGGCTGTTCGCGAGCGGAAGGCCCGATGCCGTGGCGGTCACCCTGGAGAAAACCGGTGGCGCGCCGCAACCGACTGGCCCTATCTTGCTGGTCGGCGCACTTCCCAAATCCTGATCACCGAGGCTTCTCCATGTTTCCTGGCGTGACCGGACCACAAATCGCGGCGTCGGTGTCTTTCACCGTCCCGCAATGACCCTGCCGTGATCGCGCTCCTTGCCTCGCTGCTGCTGGCAACGCTGACTCTGGATTTGCGCGAGGGATCGCTCACGTACACGCTGGTGCACAAGCTCCACGAGGTCCAGGGCGTGACGCACGCGCTCGAGGGGCGCGCGCAGGTGCAGCCCGATGGCATCGGCCGCGTACAGGTGCGCGCGAAAGTCGCGACCTTCGACAGCGGCAACTCGAACCGCGACGAGCACATGCGCGAGGTCACCCATGAAGCGGCGCACCCGTACGCGACGGTCAAGGGCACGCTCTCCGGTCTCGCCTTCCCGCTCAAGTCGCCCGCCGAGGTAACCCTGCATGCAACAGTCGAGCTGAACGGCGTCAAGCAAGCGGCGGAGATCCCGATCAAGCTCACGCCGGAGGGGGCGCGAGTGCGAGCGAAATTTGCCGTCTCGCTCAGCCTCGACGCCTTCCAGATCGACAGGCCCGAGCTGCTCTTCGTCAAGGTGGACGACCGCGTGTTGCTGAGCGGAGAGCTCTTGTTCGAGGAGGCAAAGTGAGGTGTTCTGCGCCGCCGTCCTGCTCTGCGCCGCTTGCCTCGGGAGGCCTCCGCCCGCCGAGTCCGTCACCGACTCCGAGTGGAGCAGCGCGAACATGTGCCACTCGGTGTACAGCAGACTCGACCTTTCCGGCGACCAGTGGTCCACAGCACAACTGATGCGCGCCCTCTGCACAGTGCTGCTTATCCTCGCTCCTCTCGCCGCGCGGGCTCAGGGGACTTCGGCTCAGGGGACTCTCGCGCAGCAAGCCGCGTCCCAGCCGCCTCCCACGCCGCCGTCGCTCGTGCCGCCCACCCAGAAACCGGCGCGAGTTTCGCCCGCCGGCGCTCCGCCGGCCAAGACGCCCCCGCCGTCTGCCGACGCGCAAAGCCCCTCCTCCCCGTCGGACGACTTCGACCTGCTTCCGAAAGAGAAGCTCGTCGATTCAGCGCGAGTCGCCGAGATCGAGCGGAAGGCGACGCTTCGCCGGAGCATGCTGCAGCTGCACCAGCTCGGTGGCTTCTTGACGCTCGGCGCACTCTCGGTGACGGTCATCAGCGGCCAGCTCAACTACCACGACAAATATGGAGGCGGTGGGGACACCGGGCGGTACCGAAGCTTGCACCAGATCTCGGCCTACGGCAGCGCGGCCATCTTCGCCGCGACCGGCCTGCTCGCCGTCCTCGCCCCGAATACGAGCGACAAGCCGGTGCGGCTCGATACCGCAACGCTGCATAAGATTCTCGTCTCCATCGCCACCGCGGCCATGCTGTCGGAGGTGGTACTGGGCCCGCTTACCAGCGGAGCCGAAGGCAGCCTGCGCCAGCGCGACCTGGCGCTCGCGCACCAGATCATTGGTTACACCGCGCTCGCTACCACGGCGGCTGGTTTCCTGGTGCTGACCTTCTAGCGATGGCAACGTCATCCAGCGGCCCGCGGTGGTTTCGCTCGCAACTCATCCGGTGACCGCGCGTGGCGACGGGACCATCCCCTTGCCGACGCCCTGAAGCTGCGCGACAACCTATGGAATGAGCGAGCACCGCAGCGAGTCCGAACGCGCCTGTCTTGCCCGGCTGCAAGAGATGGACGATGCGTTGGCGCGCATGGAAGACGAGCTGCCGGACGACATGTTGCCGCTCGGCGCGGAGGCCCGCACACGGGTCGGCTTCTGGCTGCAGCGCATTGCCGGAGGCGGCGCCGATCTCTCGCAACTCGTGGAAGCCATGCGCGATATCTCCGGCATGATGGACTCGCTCACGGCGCGCCTGCTGCTGGTGCCCTGGGACGGACACACGGGTGCAGGCAAGCTGAAGAGCTGAATGGAAGACCCCACCCGAGCTCATCATCGTGCGGACCAGCTCTCGGCGCGGCAGCGGTTCGACGAAGTCGAATGCACCATTTCGCACCTCTTCCGGTGGCCCCACCCAGCGCTCGGAGGCCGCCGCTACGGGGAAGCGCTGCTTCAAAGCCTCGCGTCGCGCGGCATCGGCCCGGGAACGAGCGGCGTCATCGAGATCGGCGGCGGAGCCGGCCACCTCGCCGAGGCCGCCTTCCGCGGGGAGGCCGGGCCATTCACGCGCGCCCGCTGGACCTCGCTCGACCTCTCGCCGGCGCTGCTCGCCGCGCAGCGCCTGCGCCTTTCCGGGCACGCGGGCTGGAACGGCCTTCGCGGCGACGCCCTCGACTTGCCGCTGCGCCCGTATTCCGTCGACGGACTCGTGCTCGCCAATGAAGTGATCGCGGATTTGCCAGTCGTCGAGGGCCGCAACACAGGCGCGGTGCGCTTCGTGAACCAGCTCTCTCGCGTACTCGCCCGGGGCGGCGCCGCGGTGCTGACCGAATTCGGCGGCGACTTCGAGCCGGGCCCGGTGCGCCTCTACACCACATCCGGCAAAGGCGAGCACACCGAGTGGTCGATCGACTTCCGCACCCTTCGCGCGGCGGCCAGCGAAAATGGACTTGAGGCTGAGGAGCTGCCTTTGCACGAGCTGCTCGGGGTCGACCTGCGGATGCGCTGCGCCAGCTACACCGACCTGTGGCGGCTGCGACGCTTCACCCGCTGCGAGGTGTTCGCCGCACCGGCCGACGAAGTCCGCCGACGGTACCCGCTTCTGTCCCGATTCCTCGACCTGCCAGAATTGGGCTCGCCGCGCTGGCCCGATGCGTCGGCGCAAAGGGGATTTGCGCAACTTTTTCGCGCGCTCATCCTCCGCAAGCCCTGAGCTGCGTGGCCGGAGGGCGTGTTTGTTGGCTCTCTCTTCCTTGCTTGGGTACCGTAAAGAAGTCCCTTCCACGGAGCCGACATGTCCTATCGCCTGACTCTTTTCCTTTTGTCGCTCGCAGCCCTGAACCCTGCAAGCGCGCAGGAGGACCCGCCTCCGCCTCCGAGCGGAACCGCGGGAGTCGGCGGACAGAATCAGCCGGCACAGGGACCGGGGCAGGCCTTCAGCGATCCGTCGCAGCTCTTCAGCGGCAGGTCGGGCGCGTTCTTCGGCCTCGGATTCACCAGCATCAGCGGTGAAGGCCTCTACGCCACCACGACCGTCAACACCGACTTCAACCTGGGCCCGGTCGGCCTCGGCCTCGCCCTCCCGCTCAATCTATTGGTCTGGAACAACGACAAATGCTGTGGCGACGACCCCGACCTCGAAGGCAACCACCCGCACTCGCGCGAGTACAAGGCTTACAGCGGCATCCTGCGCAAGCGCGACTGGAACCAGTGGCAAGACTATGCGCGGCTCATTCGCTACGTGCGCTATGGCCACAAACGCGATCCGCTCTACGTGCTGGCCGGGCAGATGTGGGGCGCCAGCATCGGGCACGGCACGCTGCTGAATCGCTACTCCAACTCGCTCAGCATCGACCATCCCAAGTTCGGCCTCGCGGTCGACCTCAACTCCACTTTTGTCGGCGTCGAGACCATCACCGACAACGTCACCGCCCCCACGATCCTGGGTGGCCGCGCTTATGTCCGGCCCTTTGGCGAGACGCCTGTCCTGCGCGGCCTCGCCTTCGGCGCGAGCCTGATCAGCGACCGCACCGCGCCGCGCAGCCTCGCCTATGTCACCAGTGCCGACGGCACGTCGACCTCGCTCAAGCAAGATACGAGCACTGGTTCCGTGATCGTCGACAACTACGACGCCATGTTCGCCGCCGGCGTGGACGTCGAATATGAGGTGCTTCGCAATTCGCTGATTCAACTCATCCCTTATGTGGATGGAAATCGCCTGCTCGGCGCAGGCAATGGCCTCCATGTCGGCGTGCTCACGAATCTGTTTCTGCCGGTGCCAATCATCGCTGTCGATATCCAGAGCCGATTCGAATACCGCTTCATGCAGCCCGGCTACATCCCGGAATACTTCGACCAGACCTATGACCTGGGCCGCATCCAGTACGCGATCAATCCGAACGACGGCAGCAAACCGGTTTACTTGCCCAAGTACGCTGCTGCACAAATGGCCAAAGTCGCGGGCGGAAAACCGCGCAAGGGATATTACGGCGAGGTTTCTTTTGGCTTCGGCGGCTTCGTCCAGGTGGGTGGCCTTTACCAGGACTACGAGGGCGACCCGAACGGCGCCTCGCTCGGCCTCTTCGCCACGCTGCCCAAGTTCGAGCTGATCAAGCTTTCCGCTTATTACCTGCGCAAGAACATGGCCGGCATTTCCGATGCCTTCCATATCGACGAGCGCTCGCTTCTCGCCGCCTCGGCTGCCTACGAGCTGTTCGGGCCGCTTTACTTGCGCATCGATTACAAGCGCCAGTGGCAGTTGCGCCCCGGCGACAGCCAGATCAAGGCCATCGACAGCGTCAGCGCAGGGCTCGCGACCTTCCTGCCGTTCTAGGGCTTCGGCAGTGACATTGAGGAGGAGTTTCCTTATCTTCCGCCCCCCATGTCGAAGCCCAGCACCGCTGCCGAGATCCGCCAGGCCTTCCTCCGCTTCTTCGAAGAGCGGGGGCACAGGCGCGTCAAGAGCTCTCCTCTGGTTCCGCAGAACGACCCCACCCTGCTCTTCACCAACGCAGGGATGGTGCAATTCAAGGACGTCTTCACGGGCCGCGAGGCGCGCGACTACACCCGCGCCGCCTCGAGCCAGAAGTGCGTCCGCGCTGGCGGCAAGCACAACGATCTCGAGAACGTGGGGTTCACCGCGCGCCACCACACCTTCTTCGAGATGCTCGGCAACTTCTCCTTCGGCGACTACTTCAAGAAAGACGCCATCGCCTGGGCTTGGGAATTCATCACGGTCACTCTCGGTCTTCCGGCCGACAAGCTCGCCGTCACCGTGTTCCGCGAAGACGACGAGGCCGAGGAACTCTGGAAGAGCATCGGCGTGCGCAAGGAGCGCATCTTCCGTCTCGGCGAGAAGGACAACTTCTGGGCGATGGGACCCACCGGTCCCTGCGGACCTTGCAGCGAGCTGCATTTGTATCGAGTACCGGGCGAGGCGTCGCTCGCGCAGATCGACGAGCACGCCGACAAATTCTTTCGCCAGAACGCCATCGCCGACTCCGACGCCTGGATGGAGATCTGGAATCTCGTCTTCATGCAATTCGAACGGAAGGAAGCCGACGGGCCACTCCTGCCGCTGCCCAAGCCCTCCATCGACACCGGCGCCGGACTCGAGCGCGTGGCCGCCGCCGTGCAGAACGTCCCCTCGAACTACGACACTGACCTGCTGCAGCCGCTCATCCAGGAAGCGGCGCGCATCTCCGGGAAGAAGTATTCGACGGGCGAAGCGGTCAATTCCAAGGGCGATTCCGCTTCGATGCGCGTGGTCGCCGATCACGCTCGCGCCGCCTGCTTCCTGATGGCCGATGGCGTGCTGCCCTCGAACGACGGTCGCGGCTATGTGCTGCGGCGTATCCTCCGCCGAGCCATCCGCCACTCGCAGCGGCTGAGCAACGACGCTTCGCTCTACACAAAAGTTTGCGGTGTGGTCATCGACACCATGGGCGAGGCGTATCCGGAACTGCGCGACTCGCGCGTGCGGATCCTCGAGACGGTCCAGCACGAGACCGATCTTTTCTTGCGCACGCTCGACCGCGGCAGCGCCATCCTCGCTGCCGAGATTCGCAAGGGCCAAAAGCAGGTTCCGGGGCCGGTCGCGTTCCAGCTGCACGACACCTTTGGGTTCCCGCTCGATCTCACGCAGGTGATTGCGGCCGAGAGCTCTGCCACCGTCGACACCGAAGGCTTTGAAAAATTGATGGAGGAGCAGCGCGCGCGCGGCTCGTTCGCAGGGTCGGGCGAGGCGTCCATCGCCGACGTGCACAAGTCCCTGGCGGGCGAGATCGGCGTCAATGAGTTCCTCGGATACCAGGAGGTCACCGCGCACGGCGTGCTGAAAGCCGCTCTGGTGGCGGGCAAGCGCGTGCAGAAGATTCCCGCCGGGGAAGAGGCGGAGCTGACTTTCGATCGCACTCCCTTCTATGGCGAGTCCGGCGGCCAGCAGGGCGACATGGGATTTGTGGTCACCGCCAGCAGCCGCGCGCAGGTGCTCGATACGCAGAAGCCCGTGCACGGCCTCATCGTCCACAAGGTCAAGGTGCTCGAAGGTACGCTGACTGTCGGCGAGAAGGTGGAGCTGACCATCGACAATGCGCGACGGCTCTCGCTGCGCGCCAATCACAGCGCCACACACCTCTTGAACCGTGCGCTGCGCGAGACGCTGGGAGAGGGCGTAAAGCAGGCCGGCTCGGTGGTCGCGCCCGAATACCTGCGCTTCGACTTCACTGCTTATGAGCCCTTGACCGAAGAGCAGCGCGCCGGCATCGAGCTGCGGGTCAATCAAATGATTCGGGAGAATCACGAAGCGCAGACCAGGGAGATGGAACCCGAAGTGGCCATGCGGTCGGGCGCGCTCGCCTTTTTTGGCGACAAGTACACGCAGCTCACCAAGGTGCGGGTGCTGCAGATTGGCCCGTCGATTGAGCTCTGCGGCGGCACGCATGTCTCGCGCTCGGGCGATATCGGCTTCTTCAAGATCCAGAGCGAGAGCGGGATCTCCGCGGGCGTGCGCCGCATCGTCGCGGTGACCGGCCTCGAAGCGGTGCGGCTGGTGCAGGAGGAGGAGCGGCAGCTGGCGAAGGCCGCTGCCATCTTCCGCGCGGCGCCGAAGGACATCGCGCTCAAGGCGGAGCAGGCCAGCGCGCGCATCAAGGAGTTGGAGCGCGAACTCGAGCAGCTGCACCGCAAGGCGGCGGCGGCGAAGAGCGTCGACCTGGCCCAGTCCGCGCGCGAGGTCAAGGGCGTAAAGATCCTCTCGGCGCGTCACGAGAGCGGCGATGTTGACGCCATGCGCGAGCTCGCCGACAAGCTGCGCGACCAGCTCAAGAGCGGCATCATCGTGCTGGGCGGGGAGAAGGACGGCAAGGCGTCCCTTCTGGTCGCGGTCACGAGCGATCTGGTGAAGAAGTATCGCGCCGGTGACTTGGTGAAAGAGCTTTCGAAGACGCTCGGCGGTCGTGGCGGAGGAAAGCCCGAGATGGCCCAGTCCGGCGGCGGCGACCCATCCCAGCTCGACGCGACGCTCGCTCGCGCCTACGAGCTCGTCTAGCTCCAACACGGTAGCGACGGTGGCCGCGCCCGCTGGCGACCCCGCCGGCGAGCCCACCGCAGGACGGCGCCCGCTTACCCTAGCCAGGGCACTCCCCACTCGCGCAAGCGTTGCTCCACGAGCGCGCGGTCCGGCTGCTCGATGCGCACGCGCTTGTGCCTGCTGGTCTCGCCGCTGACTAGAACGCATCGCCGCCTGGGCACTTGCAATGCAGCGGCCACGAAGTCGAGCAGCGCTTCATTGGCCGCGCCTTCGACCGGCCGCGCCTGCAACCGGATCTTCAGCGCCCCGCCGTGAACGCCTTGCGGTTCCGTGCGTTTCGCTCCCGGCTGCGCGTGAATCCGCAGCTCGAGATCGGCGCCCTTCCAGCGGTAAGGCTCTTCCATAGTCGCGCGCGCGATCCTTCGGATGCCTCGAGGTGAAGGATCCCAAAACGAGATCCACGGCGCCCAGAACGAGACCTTGCGGTACCAGAATCGGACCCCTTCGACAGCTGCCGCCTCTGAGCGCGCGACGGCACGGGCGCTGCAATCGTCCCCCGCGGCCGCACCAGGCCGTCATTTTCGGGGGACAGCGATGCAACGCAAGATCAGTGAACTGCCGGTCGGGTCGGGCGATCCGCTCTGGCCGCTTGGCTTCGTGGATATCCGTTTCGAGCCGCACGACCCGCTCTTCGACGGAGACGTCGAGCCGCCGCGGCGTGAGCCCCGTCGCAGGAAGAAGTCTCGCGCCATCCTGCCGGTACTCGCCCTCGCGTTGCTGCTCGAAGTGAGCGCGTGCGGGGGCAGGCAAGACGAGGCCCGCGCGATGCACACGACGGATGCCGTGCTGGTCCAGCTTGAGCCGGGGGCGCCGGTGCCGCCGCCGCTCTTCGACGAGGGCGGGGCGCCCATCGTCGCGCTCGCTTCAATCGGCCCGGCGGACGGGGCCCCGCTGCTGCGCCTTCCCGTGCCTGCCGGGCTCGACGTCGCGGAGGCCGCGCGCCGGTTCGCGCTGCAGCCCGGCGTCGCCTTCGCGGAGCCCGTCTACCTTTACAAGACTGCGCGTGTGCCGAATGACCCGCGCTTCAAGGACCTCTGGGGACTCGCCCGGATCGAGGCGCCCGAGGCCTGGCAGCAGATCACTGGCGACCGCAAGGTCGTGGTGGCCGTGATCGACGACGGCATCGCAATGACCCACGCGGACCTGGCCGCGAACATCTGGAATAAGCCGCCGGAGCAGGGGGGCGACGGCGCGCATGGGTGGAGCTTTATCGACGACAGCGCGAACCTCGCGCCGGCGCCGGGCGACCGGTGGCACGGAACGCACGTCGCCGGAATCATCGGCGCGGTTGGCGACAACCGGCTCGGCATCACCGGGGTGAGCTGGAACGTATCGCTGATGGGGCTACGAGCATTCGGGCCAGACGGCGCGCGCAGCGACGCCCTTGCGCGAGCGATCGACTACGCGGCGGACCACGGCGCACGCGTGATCACCGCAGCCTGGGGCGGCGGGGGACGGAGCATCGCTATCGAGCGCGCCATCGCGCGAGCCGGCGCCCGAGGCGCGCTGGTGGTGGCGGCCGCGGGAAACGAGGGTGCGAGTCAACCGGCATTTCCGGCCAACCTCGCGCTCGACAACGTCATCTCGGTGGGCGCCTCGGGTCCGGACGATCTGCTTGCCTCGTTCTCGAATCGAGGAGCAATGGTCGCGGCTCCCGGGGTTGGCATTCTCTCCACTACCGCGCCCGGCCACTACGAGCGCTATGACGGGACGAGCATGGCGGCGGCTCATGTGGCCGGCCTGGCTGCGCTCTTGTGGGCCGCAAAGCCGCACGCTCCGGTCGCCCGTATCCGTCAGGCAATCCTCGCCTCTGGCACGGTCATCGATGGCGCGCAGAACGGCCGCGTCAGTGCTGCACGCGCTCTGGCCGCGCTCGATGCCGGCGACGCGGAAGGCAAGCTGCTCCTTTCGCGGCCGGTCCTGAACTTTACCGCCGCTCGTGGACGGATCCCGCGCGCGCAGACGGTGGAGTTGCGCGCTGACGACGGTGGTGCGACCGCATGGGCGGCGAAGGTCTCTGCGCCCTGGGTCGTGCTCTCGGTCGATCACGGGGTGACTCCGGCGCAGCTGGCGGTTCGAATCGATCCGGCGAAACTCGGCCCCGGAGACCAGCTTGCCCAGGTTCACTTCAGCGACTCGGCGACGCTGGAAGTGAGAGTCCGCGCGGGGCCGAGGCAGGCCATCGCCGCCGGCGGGAGCGGGTGCTCGATGCGCGGCGATGGGCTGCACGTTCGCGCGGGCACCTCTTGCTCGCTCGAAATCGAGGGCGTGGAGAGCGCTCCGACCATTCAATGGCGACTCCCCGGCGGTGGGCTGCAGAGCGGCGCGCGACTGCACGCGCAGTTCGCGCGGGCCGGACAATTCGAGTTGCTGGTGAGCTTCGACGAAGGCGAGATCGACACCGTTCATGTGAGCGTCGAATGACGGCCCCGGTGCTTGCGGGCTGTGCCATCTTCGCCGCGATGGCAGCCCGGCAACTGTGGATCTTCCTCACCGACGCGGACGTGGCGCGATTCCTCGAGACGCTGGAAGCGCGGGAGCCCGGGCTCGTGACCTCCGGCGGTCGCTACCTGCGCGGCGACCCGCGCGCGCTGCTGACCGACCCCACCTCGCTCGAGAGAAGGGAATCAATGGCGGGCGAGCGGCGCATTTACCTGCTCCACCGGAAGCACAGCGCCGACGTCGTCGTTCACCTGCAGCCGGCCGGGCCTTTCGAGGGGTGGTCGCAGATCGACGAAGAGCGCACTGACTGCCTGATCCTGCGGCTGCAGATCGCAGAAGTGGGGAACCTGCAGCCCGCGCGGCTCTATGGCAGCACGAGCTTCTGGCGAGGCGCCGAAAAGATTCGCAAGCGGCCGATGTTCGCCATCTGGGCCAACGCCACGCTGCGGGCGCTTTCCAAAGAGCTGCCGTCCACAGCGATCAAGCTGATGCGAATCGGGCCCGATGCGCTCGCCCGCGCGACCGCGAAGGAACTGACGCTGACTTATTTGTATCGACCGATCGCGCCGATCAAAGATCCATCGTGAAATAGCCGAGCGGCTTTTCCAGACGCTTCAGCATTGGCAGCGCGACGTTGTAGACAGGCACGCCGCCGCGGGTGGCACCGCGCAGCGTGCCGCGGTGGGCGTGGCCGTGGAAGGCAACCATCGGGCGCAGCTGGTCGAGCGGGTTCGAGAGGCGCGTGGCACCAAGGTAGGGAAAGATCATCTCCTCGGCAGGGACGATCAACGAATCAAGTTCGAGAACGGTGGCGGCGCGCTCACGCCACTTCGCGTCGCCGATGCCGATGCCATTGCCGGAGCAGAAAATGAAGTCGATGAAATAAGGACCGTCATAGGCCTTGGCAATCCACATCGGGTCTGTGAACCCGGTGCGGTAGCCCGCGCGAGCGAGCCTGCCTGCTCGTCTTGTCAGCGGCGACCAGTCTTTGCTGTGCGGGAACGCTTCAAAGGCTGGCAGCGCGGGCAGAAGAAGGTACTCCGCCCGCCCTGCACGATGCGCTCGATCGGACTGGCGCAGGTCGGGCAGGGCTTGCCAGCGTGGTCATAGACGAGAAAGACGTTCGCCGAAGGGTCTTCCTCCACATAGGTAATGGGCTCGGACCCGTCCTCCTCGGAAAGGGCGAACTCAATAGAAGCGGTAATGGCGGTGGCCAATCGCGAGGTTTCCTTCAAGGTCAAGGAGACCCCGGGACGCTGCGGGTGCAGCCCGGCGCGATGCAGGGATTCGCCCACGTGGATGTTCCCGAGGCCGGCGAGGGTGCGTTGGTCCATCAATGCTTCTTTGATCGAGCGCTTGGTCACAACCAGCGCGCGGTGCAGACACTCGACGTCGACGTCGACGCCGTCCACCAGCGGGTCGGGACCGAGCGACTTCCACCCAGCGTGCGCGCGAAGCTCGGCGGGCTTTCCGCGCAGCAGGCGGCCGAAGAGACGCGGATCCCGATAGTCGACCGCGTTGCCGTCGTCGAGGTGGAGCGAGGCGCGGACATGGAGGGGGGACGCCTCGTCTTCGCGCCGGCGGATCCACTTTCCGGTCATCCCGAGATGGGAAATAAGCGACTCGCCGTCGTCAAAGTCGAGCAGCATCCACTTGCCGCGTCGCTCGATGGAGACGAGCGTGTGGCCCGCCAGCCGCGCGAATCGCTGTGGACCCTGCGGGCGGATGATGCGCGACTTGGCGGCGCGAGCGCTGGTGACGCGCCGGCCAGTGAGCCAGGAGCGCAGTTGGCGGGAGGCGACCTCGACTTCGGGAAGTTCGGGCACGGCGGCATCTTGCTGAAGTCACGACGGCGCGCAAGTGGCTCGTGCGCGGCCGGGACGCAGAGTGGTGTCGAGCTTGCGCAGCAGCGCGCGCGCGGCCTGTGGCGGGAGCGCGGCCCCTCCCCAGCGCGCGGCGAGACAGGTGTTTGCCAGCTCGGCGACTGCTGCGGCCGCTGCTGGACCAGCGATGAGCGCGCGCGCCGCGGCCTCTCGCGGTGTCGTCGCATCGTTCACCGCGACGCCGGCACGCGCGAGCCGCCCCCGCACCTGCCGCCACAGCTTCACCGCGCGGCGCTCATCTTGACCCAGCGTCGGCCCGCGCGAAGCGCGACGCTGTCCGCGACGCCGGCGCATGAAAAAGAACGCAACCAGCGAAAGCCCCACGCCAGCGCCGATGGCCTTCGCCCACGCGGCCTGGAACGCCGCGCCGCCGCCGCCCTTGCCGGACAGCCTTCGACCTGCCTCGGAAAAAAGCGCAGCGGCGCGCTTCAACAGCTGCGTCTGCGAGAGCAGATCATAGTCCACCACGAACACGCGCCAACGCTGCTGGATCGCGTCCCAGAAGAGAACCAGCCGCGGCCACAGCCCTTCTTGCACGCTGCCGCGGTCGGCCGCCGGCGTGGGATCGAAAGAAATGAATCCGGCGCCTGGCAGGTAGACTTCGACCCAGCTGTGCGCGTCTCCCGCGCGGACCGCGAAGTAGCCCGCATCGGTGCGGCGGCCGCCGTAAAAGCCGGTCACGTTGCGCGCGGGAATTCCGGCACTGCGCAGCAGCATCACCATGGCGCTGGAGAAGAGCTCGCAGTGGCCCTGTTTTCGCTCGAAGAGGAAAAACGCAATCGGATCGTCCTGCTCTCCCGGCAAGTCGCGCGTGTACGCGAACGTAGTGGAGAGGTAGCGCTCGACCTCGACGGCTGCGTCGACGGGATCACGCCCGCGCGTCAGCCGGTCCGAAAGCGCCTTGAGGCGCGGGTCGAGGGTCTGCGGCAGCTCGAGGTCGCCCCTGACGCTCGCGGGATACTGGCGCCCGCGGCCGCGCAGCTGCTCGATGGGCGGCTCGTTTTGATCGACGGTGACGAGATAGCGCAGGTCGCCGACCTCGGCGGGAACGTAGAAGAGATCGCCGGAAGAGTTGTGATAGAGCCGCTGCGGGGCGCCGCGCGCCGAGAGCGGCCGCGAGAACTCGACCTGGAGCGGCCAGCCGGGTGGCGTGAGGATGACGCCGTCAGAGAAGCCCGCGACCGCCTCGATGTCCGCGAGGAGCATGGATTGCAGCCGGTTGTGCGCCTGGGCGCGAGACGGCTTTGCCAGCTCCGGCCGCGCGACGAGATGGCCGACCGGGGTCACGCCCGCGTTGTCCGCACGCCAACCCTGCCCCGTCCACTTCGGGAGCGCTCGCGCCCGCCAATGCAGGCCAATGTTGACGCGGGAGGTGGGCGGCTGCGGGGTCAGCCGGACGCGCAGCACCACCCGCGGATCGTCGGCGATGATGCCGTGGCGCTTGAGGTCAATCTGGTCTCCGAGGCCCGCGACTGGCTCCCCGGTCGAGGGCCGGCGCAGCCCGCCGATGGTGACGCGCGGGAAAGTGAAGAACACGATCGCGGAGCCAACCATTCCCAAGAGCGACAGCGCGGCGAGCGCGCCCAGCAGTGCGGGCGTTGCCAGCCTGCGCGACTGCAGCAGCGCGGCAGATCCTTCTGGGCCGCGGCCCGCCTCGATCTCGAAGCGCAGGTGCGTCAGTGCCAAGGCCCAGGTTGCAGCGATGGAGTAGCCAAGGAAGCCGACGCCGAAGAGCAGCTCGGCAGAGAGCGCGGCGCCTGCGCAGAGCAGCAGAAGCGAGAGCAGGAGGAGCAACATCTCGTCGCGCTCGCCCTTGCGGTGCCACAGGCGATGAAGACAGAGCAGCGAGGAGAAGCGGGCCGCGGCGAGCACGATGTCGAGCTGTCCGGTGAAGACCGCGAAGGCGAAGAAGAGCAGCGCCCCCGCGAGGAAGACGGTCCAGGCCCACTCGGCCTTGCCGGCCACGCGGGCGCCGAAGAAATGCGCGCCCACCAGGGAAAGAGGAAAGAGCAACAGCAGCAGCGGTCCGAGTTCTCCCGACGCAGCGCACGCGCCGAACGCCGCGAGCACGGCCAAAGAGCCGGCCCACTGTTGCGCCTGCAAGAGCGTGAGACCCCGGCTTCTCGAGGTGAAGATGGCCGTGTTCAGACGACCACCAGCAGCGAGGCGTGCGGAGCAAGGAGCGGCGCAGATGCGCGGGGAGCGGTCTCCACCAGTGCCAGCAAAGTCAGTGCGTGGTGCAGATGTGCCTCGCCGCTGCCGGGCGGAAGGCCACTTCCGCAAAGCGCAAGGCCGACCTCGCTGCCGGAATCGAGTTCGCGCTCGACCAGCGCCGCCGCCTGCTCGACGGCTGCATCGAGTGCCGCGCCCGAGAGGGTCCGATGATCAAGCACCACGCACACTCGCTTGCGCTGCTCCTGCTCCCGGTCCACCCCGATGAGCTTCCCGGCGCGAGCCGTACTCTTCCAATGGATGGTGCGCGCGTCTTCCCCGACGCGGTGGTCGCGCAGCGAGTGGACCTCGAGGCCCGGGCCCGCCCGGTCCTGCGGCCGCTCGCCTTCGCGCGTGAGGTGCCGCGACGCGCGATGGGCCGGTTCCACGCGGCGGGGGAAGACGATCAGCTCGCCAGGCGCATCGATGGGACGCGACTTTTCAAAGAGGCCGAAGGGCGCCCTGGTGGCCACCTCGAGCTGCACGAAGCGATGCAGTCCGCGCCGTTCCGGCGTCAGGCGATACGCGATCTCCGCCGCCTGCCCGGCAGGGAGCACGACCAAAAAACCGCGGCCCGCGACATCGCCGCCCTTCTCGCGCAGCTCCAGCGAGAACGACGGCGCGCGCGACTTCTGGTTGCGCACGAAGATACCGACCAGACCGGGCTGCCCAACGGTCGCGGCGGAAGGCAGGCGCCGCTCGAGCCGGAGCGAGCGCAAGCTTTGTTCAGAGAGGATGCCGCTGACCACGATCGACGCGAGCAAGAGCCCGAGGACGAGGAAGAGCAGGTTGTTGCCGGTGTTGATGGCCGCGAGCCCGATGCCAATAGTGAGCGCCGTATACCAGCGGCCGAGACGCGTGAAGGTGAGGTTGCGCTTCCAGGCGGGCGTCGGGCGCGTGACCACTTTAGCCAGCGGGACCGCGACCGTGCTCACTCCGGCACCGGCACCTGCTCGACCAGATCGCGGATGACGCGTTCCGCGGCGAGCCGCTCGATCTCGCCTCCGCCCGGCCCTCGCCCGGCCAGGGTCACGCGATGAGCAAGGCAGGGCACGCACAGCTCTTTGACATCGTCCGGCTCGACGTAGCCGCGGCCGCGCAGCAGCGCCCGCGCCTTGGCCACACCGAGCAGCGCGATGGCGCCGCGAGGGGAGGCGCCCAGCGAGACCAGCGGTGTGGCGCGAGTTGCCGCGACCAGCGCCAGCACGTAGTCGGCAATTTCGCGCGCCACCTTGACGCCGGGCACCGCCGCCTGCAGCCGCCGCACCTGGGCCGCGGTCGCGGTCGGTTTGAGCTGGTGCAGCTCAGTCGCGGTCCCGCCGCCGAGCAGCAGCTCGCGCTCGACGTCCGGCGCGGGATAGCCAATGGAGAGCCGAAGCAGGAAGCGATCGAGCTGGGACTCGGGCAAAGGATACGTGCCCGCGTGCTCGTGCGGATTCTGCGTTGCCAGAACCATGAAAGGCCCCGGCAGCGGCCGCGCGACGCCGTCGACCGAGACCTGGCCCTCGGACATGGCTTCCAGCAGGCAGCTCTGCGTGCGCGGCGTGGTGCGGTTGATCTCATCGGCGAGCACCAGGTTCGCGAAGAGCGGGCCGGGCTTGAAGACGAATTCGCCGCGCTTCTGGTCGAAGATAGAGACGCCAGTGATGTCGCCGGGCAGCAGGTCACTCGTGAACTGGATGCGCGCGAAGCCGAGATCGAGCGAACGCGCGAGGGCCTGGGCGAGTGTGGTCTTGCCCACGCCGGGAACGTCTTCCAGCAGCAGGTGCCCGCCCGCGGCCAGCGCCGCGAGTGCCAGTTCAATCACTTCCTCCTTGCCGCGCAGCGCCCGGGCGATGTTCGTTCCGAGCCCGGCCGCGAGCCTTCGCGCCTCTTCCGGAGTGAGAGGAGGATCCGCGGCCTCGAGCCTGGTCACCGATTCCATTGGCCGGAGAGCTTAACAAATGCCCTGCACGCCCGCCCGTGGCATACCTCGGCCATGGAAGTCCCGACCGTCACCGTTTCGCCCAAAGGAGCGGCTCGCGCGCGCGCCGGGCATCCCTGGATTTTCCGCGCCGACGTCGCCTCCGCCCTGCCCGGCCTGGCCTCGGGCCAGGAGGTGCGGCTTGCCGACGCGCGCGGCAACTTTATCGGGCGCGCGTTCTGGGCCACGCAGTCGCCGATTGCGCTGCGCGTGCTCTCGCGCAAGGACGAGCCGCTCGATGACGCGCTCCTCGCCGAGCGGCTCGGGCAGGCCCTCGCGCGCCGCCGCGCTTTCTTCCCCAAAGCCGACGCCTTCCGCCTGGCACACGGCGAGGCGGACTTGTTGCCGGGCTACTTCGTCGACATCTACGGCGACGTCGCGGCGGTGCAGCATCTCGCCGAGTGGGCCGACGCGAAGCGCGCCACGCTCGCGCGATTGGTCGTCGAACTCACCGGTGTCAAAGCGGTGGTCTCCCGCGACGACGGCAGCTCGCGCGACTTCGAGGGCCTCGAGCGGCGCTGCGAAATCCTTCACGGCTCGGCGCCGATCAAGGCAATTTATCACGAGGGACCTATCGAGTTGGAAGTTGACCTGCTCGGCGATCACAAGACCGGCGGGTATCTCGACCAGGCCGAGAATCATCTACGCGCCGGCGAGATCGCGCGCGGCGAGGCGCTGGATGCGTTTTGCTATCACGGCGGCTTCGCTCTGCAACTGGCCAAGGGCGCAACACACGTCCTTGCCATCGACCAGGACGCGCACGCCGTCGAGCGCACCCGCCTGAACGCCGCGCGCAACGGGGTCACGAACATCGAGGTCAAGGCCGCCAATGCAATTGAACAGCTGCGCGCGCTGGACAAGGCGGGCCGCAAGTTCGACACCGTCGTGCTCGACCCGCCCGCGTTCGCGAAGCGGCGCGACGGGCTCGAGGCGGCGCTTCGCGTCTACCGCGAAATCAACTATCGCGGCCTGCGCCTGCTCAATCCCGGCGGCATCCTCATTACCTGTTCTTGCTCTGGCCGCGTCACCAATGAGCTGTTCGCGGAAGTGATGGCCTGGGCAGCGCAGGAGGCTAAACGGCCGGTGCAGCTGCTCGAACGCCGCGGCGCCTCGCGCGATCACCCGCCGCTGGTGGGAGTGCCCGAGACCGAATACCTCAAGGCCTGGTTCCTGCTCGCGCCGTAAATCTAGTTTCGCCGAGCCTGGCCGCAAAGGCGCTGTGGTAGCGCGCGACTATTTCATGGCGCCAGCCCCGGCGGCGGCTGCGAGATGGGCTGCTTCTGCTTCAGCGCTGCCTCGCGCACGATGTCGAACACCCGCTTGGGCGGGGTCCAGCCCCATTCTTTTTCCAGCAGCGAAATCTTCTCGACGTCGCGCCGGATGCCGTTCCACTCGGCTTCCGGCAGCGAGCAAAAAGCCTCGACGGCTCGCGGGTCGAGCTGGGTCCCGGCCACGCGCTGCATCTCGGCGACCGCCGCGTCGTGCGATTGCGCCTTGCGATAGGGCCGGTCGCTGGTGATCGCGTCATAAGTGTCCGCTACCGCGAAGAGCCGCGCGCCGAGCACGATCTGGTCGCCCTTGAACCTGCCCGGATATCCGTTGCCGTCGAATCGCTCCTGGTGCTGGAGCACGACCTTGCTGGCCTCGCGCAGGAACTCGATGCGCTGGAGCAGCGCCCAACCGAGGTGCGGGTGCTCGCGCATCTCGGCCCATTCGTCGGCGTCGAGCGGCCCCGGCTTGAGCAGCACGGCGTCGCGCACGCCGATCTTGCCGATGTCGTGCAGCAGCGCGCCCATCTCGATGGTGCGCAGCTCGGCGGTATCAGTCACGCCGAGCTGCTCGGCGATGCGCCTGGTGAAGCGTGAGACGCGGCGCGAGTGCCATTGGGTCTCGGTATCGCGGTAATCGAGCACCGCCACCATGCCGTCGAGGAGGTTGGTGGTGCGCTCGTCGACCAGCGCCTCGAGGCCTTTGTTGAGCGCGGCAAGCTCCTGGTTCTGACTCTGCACGATGGCGGTCAGCTGACGATTCTTCTCGCGCAATCCATAGGTATCAAAAGCCTGCCGCACGCAGCCCAGCAGCTCGGCTCGATTCCACGGCTTGCTGAGGATGCGAAAAATATCGCCCCTGTTGATGGCGTCCACCGCGGCGCTGAAATCGTGCGCGGCCGTCAACAGGATGCGAATGGTCTCGGGCTGAAGCTCCTTGGCCTTGGCGAGGAACTCCGCGCCGGTCATTCCCGGCATCATATAATCGGCGGAGAGCACCTGATAAGGACGCTCTTTGAGCTTTTGCAGCGCGTCCACCGGATCGGCGCAGGCGGTGACCTGGTAGCCCGCAGCCTCGAAAGTCCGTTGCAACGCGAAAAGAATCGGACCTTCGTCGTCGACGATCAGGAGCCTCTCGACCTCAACGGACATTGCCACCTCACGCAGGGGAGGATAGCACCCTTCTCTCAGAGACTCGGGTAAGCGCAAGATGCACACTCCCGTGGGGAGGGAGGCACACATGCGAGCACTGGTCGATTCGAATTGGGTTGTAGAGCACCGGGAGGTTCGGCTGGTCGATCTGCGCTGGAGTCCCACGGGATCGGCGCTCGCGCGCTATCAAGCGGGCCACCTGCCTTCCGCCGCCTTCGTCGACCTCGACCGGGATCTCGCGCAGCCCGGTGGGCCGGGGCGGCATCCCTTTCCCTCGGTGGAGGATTTCGCCGCGCTGCTCGGGCGCCTGGGCATCGCGCCAACGACTCCTGTTGTTGTCTATGACGATGGCCCTGGCTCTTTCGCGGCGCGACTCTGGTTCATGCTGCGGGTGCACGGGCATCTGAATTCTGCCGTGCTCGATGGCGGCCTCGCCGCCTGGACGGCCGCGGGATTGCCGCTGTCTGTCGAGGAGCCCCACTTCGCGCCGGTCGCTCTTTCTCCGCTGGTTCGCGATGAATCACGACTGGTCGACCGCGCCGCCGTCGCCGCTCGCGCGCAGTCCGCGCTGCTGCTCGACGCGCGCGCCCCCGAGCGCTATCGCGGTGAAACAGAGCCAATCGACAAGGTCGCCGGCCACATCCCGGGAGCCGTCAATGCGCCGTTCGCCAATAACCTTGACCCCGGCGGCCGCTTCAAGCCAGCTGCCGAGTTGCGCGATCTCTATCTGAAACTCGGCGCCGGCCGCGCGACCGAAGTCATCGCTTCTTGCGGCAGCGGTGTTACCGCTTGCCACGACTTATTGGCGCTCGAACTCGCCGGCATATCGAATGCAAAGCTCTATATCGGTTCCTGGAGCGACTGGTGTTCCTCCGGCGCCCCTGTCGCCACCGGCTCTTGACTTTCCTTAGACAGCGAGCTCGTGAAGGTATTCGACGAAGGACATGGCTGCTCCGTCGTAGCCCTGGACTTTGGGATTGGATGATTCAATCACGTAGTACTCGTCCGGGGCGTGCGCGCCGCCGCCGTGGCCGAGGCCGAAATGCCCCGCCGCCAGCTTGAGCGGCTCTCCGGTAAAGACGATACCGGGATAGGAGCCCGCATTGCGCGGCCAGAGTATCGGGTGAATTCCCGCCCGCTCCAGCACCGAGAACTGCGCGCGAATCAACGGCGCGTCGACCGAGGTGCTGGTGGGATCATATCCGCCGCCCAGCTTGATTTCGAGGTCTCCGTAGCCGCGCTTCGCCAGGTGCGCCTTGAGCTTCGCCAGCGAATCATCGCGAGTCATATCCGGTACCAGCCGCATATCAATCTTGGCGATCGCCTGGTGCGGCAACACCGTCTTCCCGCCGGGTCCGGTATACCCGCCGACCAGCCCTTCGATATTGACCGTGGGCCGCGAGATGAGACTCTCCAGGGACTGCTGCCAGCCCTCGTCGCGCGCCCACTTGTCCACCGAGAGCGATTTCTTCGAGGCAGCCTCGCTCTGCCGCTGCGTCGCCTCGGCGACCATGGCCTTCTCGGCCGCACTGATCGGCCGCACCTTCTCAAACCATCCGTCGATGGCCGGGTCGTTCCCGTCGGCGGTGACGAGCGTATGCAGCGCCTGGACCAGATGCCACGCGGGACTATCCACCTTTGCCTTCAGGCTGGAATGGATATCCTTGCGCGGGCCGCGGCCCCACTTCTCGCCGCTCGAAATCAATTCGATCTCGACAACCCCCTTTGAGCCGAGGCTGACTGTCACCGTCCCGTCCGGATCCTGCAACGCCGATGGCATGAAGATGCCAGTGCAGCGCTTTAGCGCGTTCAATATTTCGGGCCGGCGAACGACCTGCGGGAAGTGGGGCGAGGCGATCTCCTCCTCGCCTTCGGCAACCAACACCAGATTGACCGGCAGCTTGCCGCCCGCACCGCGAATGGCGTGCAGCGCGGCGAGGAACGCCGACTCGGGGCCCTTCTGGTTCACCGCGCCGCGGCCGACGATCACCTTGCCGAAGCCGGGCTTGTCGAGCATCCGCGCCTCCCACGGCGGCGAGGTCCACTCGCGCGGGTCGGCGTGCTTCACATCGTACATGAAGTAAAGCCCGACGGTGCGCGGCGCCCCGGCGTCATACGTTGCAAATACGCCCGGCTGGCCGTCGGTAGGAATTTTCACCGCGCTTTGGAAGCCGGCATCGCGCAGCAGCTTGATGAACAGATCGCAGCCCTCGACCACGCCGATGTTCTCGGCCGCAACGGAGGGTTGGCGTATCCATTGCTGCAGGCGCAGCACCGCCTCGTCGTGCCGCCTGGCGATTTCCTTCCGATAGCGGGACAGGTCCGGAGCCGCCTGCAACGTGCGCGGCATTGCCAATGCAGCCGCCGTCGCGGCTGCGCCTCCGAGAAAGGTTCGTCGGTCCATGCGCGCACTGTAGCGTGCAAGAATCCGGCGCGCTGTTAGGATGCGCGCTTATGCTCACTATCCTGCTCGCCGCCGCCGCAGCGCTGAACCCCTACTCTTCCGCGCTGCACAAGGTCACCCCGGCCGAGCTCTCCGGACACCTGCGATTCCTGGCCGACGACCTGCTCGAAGGCCGCAAGCCCGGCCAGCGCGGCTCGGACCTGGCGGTGCTTTATCTCGCCTCCGAGCTGGAGGCGATGGGTCTGCAGCCCGGCTGGAAGGGCTCGTTCATCCAGCCCGTCCCACTGGTCGAGCTGCGCGGCAAGCTGCCTTCCGAGATCAAGTTTGGCAATGGCGTCACGCTGCACGCAGGTCTGGGCGTCAAGTCGGACATGGTGATCGACCCGGACGCCGAGGTCGCGACAGCGAGTGTGAAGGACGCGCCGCTCGTCTTCGCCGGGTACGGGATCGTTGCGCCTGAATATGGCTGGGACGATTACAAGGACATCGACGTCAAAGGGAAGATTGTCGTGCTGATGAACTTCAATCCGCCATTCCAAGGTGAAGGCGTGCGGCTCTGGTATGGCCGCTGGGATTACAAGTACCAGCAGGCCGCGGCGCACGGCGCGGCGGGCGCCATCATCATTCATACGACGGCGTCGGCGGGTTATCCCTGGCAGGTGCTGTCGAATTCGGCCGAAGGCGTTCGCGTCGCGCTGCCTCCCGAGCCCGGCGAAGAGCGATTGCAGTTCCGCGCCTGGGTCACCGAAGAGGCCGCGCGAAAGCTTGCCCCCAAGCTCGAGGAGCTGCGCGCAGCGGCCACGCACAAGGACTTCAAGCCGTCGAGCCTGGGGGTGACCCTCTCACTGGAGATGCCGATCGAAAAGCGCGTCATCGACAGCGCCAACGTGGTCGGCCTGTTGCCCGGCACCGACCCGACGCTCAAGTCCGAAGCGGTCATGTTCAGCGCGCACCACGATCACCTGGGCAAGGTGACGCCTAAGCCGCCGGCGACGGACGGCATCTACAACGGCGCCCTCGACAATGCTTCCGGCTGCGCGGCCGTCCTGACCATGGCGCACGCCGTAAGCTTCGCGCCGCCGAAGCGGTCGATGTATTTCGTCTTCGTCACCGCCGAGGAGCAGGGCCTGCTCGGGTCGAAGTATTTCGCGCAGCACCCGCCCATTCCAGCGGGCCGCTTCGCGGTCGATATCAATATCGACAGCTTCAACAAGTTCGGCAAGACCACCGACCTCTCGGTGCTGGGACTGGGCAAGTCAACCGTGGACGCGGTGGTGAAGCAGGTCGCAGCCGGACAGGGCCGCACCATCCATGGCGATGTCCATCCTGATCGCGGTTCGTTCTATCGCTCCGATCAATTTGAGTTGGCCCGGGTCGGCGTGCCGCCGCTCTATGCGCGCGGTGGGCCTACTTTCGCCGGCAAGCCCGCGGGCTGGGGCGATCAGCAGCAGTTGGCGTTCGAACAGCACGACTATCACCAGCCGTCGGACGAGTATCACGGCGACTGGGATCTCTCTGGCGCGGTGCAGGACACGCAGCTGCTGCTCGAGGTGGGACTGCGCATCGCCAATGCGAAGTCGCTGCCGTCGTGGACGCCGGGTGATGAGTTCGAGGCCGCGCGCAAGAGCGCTGCGCGCTGACGGGAAAGCGAGCCGCCATCGCGGCTTGCAGACACCGCGCTGCTTCAGGGTTCCTCGGAAGCCTTGCCGGCGACGTCTGCTTCGATAAAGACCGTCAACAGGTCTTTATCGACCTCGCCGCGTTTCGCCTCGTCGAGGAGGATGTCGTACGCCTTCTCCCTGGGCACCGCGCGCTTGTAGGGCCGGTCGCTGGCGGTGAGCGCGTCGAAGATATCGCTGATGGTCATCATCCGCGTCGGCAACGCGATATCCGGTTCTTTCAATGAGCGCGGGTATCCCCGGCCAGTCAGCTTTTCGTGATGGCCATAAGCAATGTCAGGCACGTTCCGCAGCGTACGAGTCCAGGGAATCTGCGAGAGGAACCGGAACGTGTGCGTGACGTGCGATTCAATCTCGCGCCGCTCGTCTTCAGTCAGCGAGCCCTTGCGGATAGAGAGCTTGAGCTTCTCGCCCTCATTCAGGAACGGCCGCGCCTCGCCGTTGAAAGGGCTGACGAAGGTGGCGCGGGCGATCTCGTCGAGCCGGCCGAAGCTGCCCTCGGCCAGGAGCGTGGGCTTGTTGCAGGTGAGGACGAAGTCGAACATGGAGTTCAATTCGAGCTTGCGCGCGGCGAGCCTTGCGTCGATTGCCGCGAGCCGCTGCGGTGCTTCGTCCGGCCGGCCTTCGAGCAGGAGCTTCACCTTCTCGCGCTCGGAATAAAGCTCCTCCTGCATCAAGATGGTCTCAAAGCGGCCGCGCAGCCCGTCCAGCTCCAGCGGCTCGAGCTTGTTCGCTTTGACGAGCACGTTCTCGCGAACGCCGACCTTGCCAAAGTCGTGCAGCAGCGCCGCATAACGAAGCTCCTGCCGCTCTTGCGACGACAGCGAGGCGCCGCGCCAGATGCCGGCGCTGCTGGAGGCGCGCGGCAAGGCATCGGCGAGTCCCACGCTCAAGCGCGCTACCCGTCCCGAGTGCCCGGCAGTGGTGGGATCGCGCGACTCGATTGCGACCACGCTGGCGCGCACGAAGCCCTCAAAAAGCTGCTCAATCTCCTGGTGCAGCAGCGCATTGTTGACGGCCGCGGCAGCCTGCCCGCCCAGCGCACTGAGCAGCTCCTCGTCTTCATCCGAGAACGGCGCCTCGCCCTTCTTGTTGAGCGCCTGCAGAACGCCGACCGTCTCGCCATCGACGGCGCGCATGGGCACGCAGAGAATGCTGCGCGTGTGGTAGCCGGTTTGCTTGTCCACCGCCTGGTTGAAGCGCGGGTCCAGATACGCATCAGGGATATTGACCGCGGTATTGGTGGTCGCCACCGCTCCGGCGATGCCGCGATCCATCGGAATGCGGATCTCCTTCATCTGCACGCCTTGCGCGACCTTGCTCCAGAGTTCGCCGCGTTCGCGGTCCACCAGGAAGAGCGAGCAGCGATCGGCTTCGACGACTCGAGCGGCAGATTGCACGATCATCGTGAGCAGCCGGTCGAGGTCGCGCTCGGCAACCAGCGCCTTGGCGACGTCAAGAATATGACCCAGCTTGTCAACCCGCTGCTGGAGCTTGTCCACTGCCGCGGACTGTAGCACGCAGCCAGTTCGGTGTCGGTTCGGCCAGTATATCCGGGCTTTACTCGCGCCCCGAAAAAGCGCATTGCAGCGCGGTCATGGCCGAGCTCCCGAAGCTCTTTGCAGCAAACCCCCAGCCGATGCTGATTTACCAGCTGGAGAATCTTTCGCTGCTGGCGGTCAACGACGCGCTCTGCGAGCGCTACGGCTATGAGCCGGGCGAGCTGGTCGGCAAGTCCCTCCTGGTCCTGCATCCTGAGGAGGATCACGCGCGGGTGCGAGAGGTGCTGCAGCCCGTACAGAAGGGCAGCGTGAGCGGCCTGCGGCGCGTGGCGGTCGGCCTCCGGCTCCTGCGCAAGGACGGCAGCGTGGTCGACTTCGAGGCCACCGGGCAGCCCATGGATCACGAGGGGCAAGCGGCACGCCTGGTGCTCATCAATGACGTGACGGAGCGCAAACGAGCCGACCTGGCCGAGCAGCGGTTCGCGGCCATGATCTCGCGCTCCCGCGACATCGTGTTGTTCATCGCGCGGGACGGCCGCATCCTGGAGGCGAACCTGGCGGCGGCCCGCGCCTACGGCTATGCGCGTGAAGATTTGCTGCGCATGCGCATCGCCGACCTCCGCGAGCCGACCACCGCGGGGGAGGTCCGGCGGCAGATGGAAAGCGCGGCTGGAGAGGGCCTCCTTTTCGAGACCATGCACCGGCGCCGCGATGGACAACCCTTTCCTGTCGAGGTGGACTCGGCCGGCGTCAAAATTCTCGGCGAGCGGGTCCTGGTGAGCGTCATCCGCGAATTGACTTCTGCGCGGGCATTGGAAGAAGAGCTGCGGCAAGCCCACGCACTCACCACCGAGTTGCAGCGGGAGCTGCACGCCCTTTCAAAGAGCGAGTAGCCGGCGCGCCTCGTCGAAGCGCTCGGGCTCGACGTAGAGCCGCGCCAGCGTGGCCGCCTCGGCATAGCGCTCATAGAGCGGCGTGTAATCGCCCACCGGCAACTCCCCCCGGGGCGTCTTTACCCAGAGCGTAGCTTCCTTTCCATACTGGCTGAGGACCCCGCGACTCACGGTCTGGAAACAGTCCACGCCGGCCTCGTCGAGCTGCAGCTTCTGTTGCCCAAGCTCGTTGCCATCGTCTCCGGGAACGTTCTCCAGCAACAGCCGATATCCCTGCCGCCGCACGATGCGCCGCGCCCAGGGATTCTTTGAATTGCGCAGGGCCGTCAGCAGCGTGACGTCGTCGTGACCCAGGTATTCATCGATATCGGAAGGCAGCTGGTATTCGTTTTCCGAGGTATCGCAATAGCGCTGCAGCAGGACCTCATATCCCACGCTCGCATGATGAAAGTAGACGCTGAGGAACATGTGATAGCGGGAGAGCAGGAAATCCTCGAAGGCGAACACCGCGCGGTGCTGCAGCGCCAGGAAGACCCGGCCGTCGCGCTCGACGTGACCCAGGTTCTGGATGATCCAGTCGGCGTCGAACTTGCCGTAGTTGACACCAGTAAAGAATGAATCGCGCTGCAGGTAATCCATCCGGTCGGCGTCCAGCTCGCCCGAGACCACTTGTCTGAGGATGGGCAGCAGGTCGCGACCGCGGCTCTTGAATGGATGTGGCCCCGGTGGCGGCCGGCCGCAGATCAGCGAGGCGATGTGCTCCGGCGCAATTCCATGGGAGCCCATGCATCTGCGGATCTCGGCGGCCAGGCCCGAGTCGAGCACCAGCTTGAGCGTGTAGTCCTCGTGATCCGCCCGCCGGTCGCGCCTGCGCTTCTCGGCCAGGGCCCACTCGGGGACGTGGAGGTCTTCGACCCGCGGCATGATCCGCTCGGTGGCGTGCGAAAGCGGCGCGTGACCCAGATCGTGGAACAACACCGCGAGCCGCAGCGTCTGGCGGAAGCGGTCCCGATCGTCGAGGTCCAGCTCCAGCCGCGGCGCGAGCGCGTCGAAGACCCTGGTGGCGACCGCCATGGCGCCAAGGCAATGCGCGTAGCGGGTGTGCGTCGCGCCCGGAAAAGCCAGGTCGGCGAAGCCCAGCTGCTTGATGTTGCGCAGCCGCTGGAATTGCGGGCTGTCCAAAAGCGCGCGCTCGTCGGCGGTGATCTCGATGGCGCCGTGAATGGGGTCGCGGATGTGCATCGCGGCAGAATCTATTCCAGAATCCCGCGGCGTGGGTCGAAGGATCTATCTATTTCTATTTGCCATCTTCCACCCCAAAGCCGTCGACCTCGGACCAGACGCGCAGCTGCAGGTCCCATTGCATCCAGGCCAGGCGACGACACGCGGAAGGACAGGCTGGGGTTCGGGCAAAGGGGTAGCGGGCTCAGCAGCGTCCCGTTGACGAAGCGGCCGTCGAAGGAGACCTCGCCGATCCACATCTCTTCATGCGGCGGCTTCCGCCTGAACAGCGAGGGAGGATCGCGGAACCCCGCCTTGACCGCAGCCAGCGCGAGACCTTTGCCGATGCGCCGCGCTTCCCAGGCCAGCTCGGCGCCGGGTTGTCAGAACAGCGTCTTATCGACCCTACGGTGTCTTCGCTGATAATTTCGATGGCGCCATGAACGGGGTCGCGGATGTCCCTTTGTTCAAAGCGGCGTGGCGTACGAGAGGGCGAGTGGGGAGTTCTTCGGGTCCAGCACGAACGAGACCGCTTCAATCAGGAAGTCGTACCAGAAGTGAATCGCCACCGACGGCGCGAGGCTGTAGCCGCTGGCGCGATATTCATAGCCAAGATAGCTGCCCAATAACGTTATGAACGGCACGCCGACCAATAGATAGGAGACTCGCTGGCTCGAATCCATGAAGAAGATATTGGTCGAATGGATCAGGCCGAAGGCGAGCGAGCCGTAGATGAGCCCGCGGTCTTCGCCATAGCGGCGCGCCCAGCCCGATTGCAGCACGCCGCGAAAGGCCGTCTCCTCCGCGAGCGCGACGTGCTCGAAGAGGCCGACGCCGATACCGACCGCCACCGGATATCCCCAGGACGAATTGACCGTCTGGCCGAAGAGCACCGGCCGCT
The DNA here is from genome assembly GCA_025358085.1 of Deltaproteobacteria bacterium. GTDB lineage: Bacteria > Myxococcota > Myxococcia > Myxococcales > 40CM-4-68-19 > JANYKT01. Next base: position 30,206 of record JANYKT010000003.1, read on the forward strand.
TGCCGAAGCCCTGCGTGCTGAGCGGGCCGTCGGTGATGCGCGAGACCAAAAGCCCTGCCGCGAGCGTTCCCGCGATGCCGAGGAAGACGCCGGGACGCGAGAGCACCTCGCTCGAGAAGGGCGCGGCAGCCAGCTCGCCGAGGTTCTCCTGCGGCACGAACAGAAGCTTGTCGGCGCGCTGCTGCTCCAGCACGGCGTCCATCACGCCCAGCGTCAGCAGATCGCCAAAAGCGAGCAGCGGCGCAGCGGCGGCGGGCGCGCTGATGTTCTGGTTGATGGCAGCGGTGATGGCGGTGCCCAGCTCGGCGGCGCCCAGCCCCGCCAGCAGAAGGCCGGTGCGCTCGGCCCCATAGCAGTATTGCGCGGCGCCGGGCCACAGCGAGCCCCAGCGCGGATTGCATTGAGCTGCATGAACTTTACCCGCGGCCTCGAGTTCGCGGTCGCTGGGGGATTCAGCGCGGTCGAGCCGGGCTGGATGCATCACCGGCGCGCAGCCGGGATTCAGCAGCACGGCGACCGCCAGCAAAAGCGCAGGTGAAAGCGCCGGCGCGCAAAGCTTCAGGCCGCGGCCCCGTGACCGTCTTTGCCGCCGGGCTCGGTGCCTTCCTCGGAAAGCCCCTGATAACGGTCGCGGGGATAGGTGCGAAAGACATGATCCCAGAGCGGCGTCGTGATCCCGTAGCGAACACCGGGCGTCTGGAAATGATGCACCAGGTGATACTTGCGCAGCCACTTGCCAATGGCCGTGGTTGGAGTGGCGTGGTGCAGATAGTAATGAGTCAGGTCGTACCAGATATAGCCGCCGACGAGACCGGCGAAGAAGGCGTGCTCGAGGTGGCCGAGGAGCGGGCGCAGCGCGTACCAGAGAATGACGGTGATCAACGCCGTGACGGTGGGCGGCATCACCAGCCGGTCGCGGTCCCAGGGATAATCATGGTGGATGCCGTGAATGAGCCAGGACGCGTCCTGCTGCAGCTCGGACCCGGGCGACGGCTCGAAATGAAACACGAAGCGGTGAAGCAAGTATTCGAGCAGGGTCCAGGCGAGCGCTCCAAAGGCAACAGTGAGAGCGAGCGTGATTGCCGGCAGCCCGCGGGCGCGCCAGAGGCAATAAAGAGTGAAGGGGCCCCAGATGCCGACCACATGCGCCGGGCGCACGCGCGAGAAGTACTTGTCCACCCAGGGAATGGTGAACATGGTGGGACTCCCGCGGAGCGGCCGGTCGAGCTTCGGGTGCGGGGCGAGGTAGAACATCGGGCCTCGATTAACGGATCGCGCCCTGCGGCGCAAGGGAGCCTGTTGACCATGCCGAGCGTGCGAACCGCAGCGTCTGTCGTGCTGCACCGCCCGGATGGACGGGTGTTCTGGGTACGGCGCGGAGAGCAGCTCAGATTCGCGGGTGGCTTCTATGCTTTCCCCGGTGGCGCCATCGATCTGGACGATGCGGCGATTGTGCTCGCGAACGGAGGGCACCTCGACGCGACCGAGGCGCCGTCCATCGTGGCCGCCGCCCGCGAGCTGTTCGAAGAGACCGGCGTGCTGGCGGTACCTGGGGCCGAGCGCATTCCGGCTGCGGAGCGGAAAGCCGTTCGCGAGTGGCTGCTCAAAGGCGAAACAAGCTTCGCCGAGCTGCTGAGGCGGCACGGGCTCAAGCTCGACGCGGGTCAATTTCTTCCCGCCGGGCGCTGGGTCACGCCGCTCGCCATGCCAGTGCGCTTCGATGCGCGCTTCTATCTGGTCGAGTTGCCGCGGGGTGAGATCGCCGAAGTGTGGCCGGGAGAGCTTTCGGACGGCGAGTGGATCCTGCCGGCCGAAGCGCTCGCCCGCTATGACGCTGGCACAGCCCTGCTCCATCCGCCGGCGTGGCATACGCTGAAGTCGCTCTCCGTCGTGGCGACCGCGCGGGAAGCGGCGCCGCTCCTGCTCGACCCGGCCCGCGCGCCCTGGAAGATGCCGATGAGCGAGCACATCGTGCAGCGCATCGAGTTGCAGCGCGGCGTGGTGCTCGTGCCGCTGCGCACGCCCACGCTCTTGCCCGCGACGCACACCAATTGCCTGTTGCTCGGGGACGACCGGCTCTGGGTAGTGGACCCGGGCTCGCCGTATCCCGAGGAGCAGGAAGTGCTGCGGCGCACGCTCGCGGCGCTGTCCGCCGAAGGCCGCAAGGCGGTCGGTATCGTGTTGACGCACCATCACATCGACCATATCGGCGGCGCGCAACTCTTAAGCAGCGAGCTTGAGCTGCCCATCGCGGCCACGGCGGAGACGGCGGCGCTCTTGCCTGGGCTGCGCGTCGACAAGATCCTGCGCGACGGCGACCGGCTCGAGGTGGGCCCGCGCGGCTGGCGCTGTCTGCATTTGCCCGGGCATACGCGCGGACATCTCTGCTTGATCGAGGACGGGAGCTCCGCGGTGGTGGCGGGGGATTTGGTGGCTGGCACCGGGACCGTGATCATCGATCCTCCCGAAGGGGATATGACCGATTACCTGGCCTCGCTGGACCGGCTATTGAATGAAAAGCCCGGGACGTTATATCCGGCGCACGGACCGGTGGTGCCCGGTGGGGTGGCCCGGCTGCGGGGCTATGTAAAGCACCGTCTGGAGCGCGAGGAGCGCGTGGTGCAAGCGCTCGCGGCGCAGGGGAAAGCGACGCCTGCGCAGCTGGTGCCGAATGCCTATCCGGACATCAAGCCCGAGCTCTATCCCTTTGCCGAGCGCAGTCTGCTGGCGCATCTAATCAAGCTGGTTCGGGATGGCCGCGCGGTCGAGCACGACGGCCTCTACCAGGCGAATTAAACCGGGGACACCATACGCATTTCCCCTGGCCAGCCTCGCGGCGCAGGAAATCCGTATGGTGTCCCCGTATTTTCTATTTCAGGCGGTAGGCGAGGCCGACGCTCAAGATGTTCGAGTGCGTGTCGTACGAGCCCTGGAAAGTGTCGGCGCTGGTGGTGGTGGTGGTGTCTTCCTTGTCGAAGAAGTATGCCGCCGACAGCTCGAGGTTCCTGGTCAGGTTGAAGGTCGCGCCCACCGTCACCGCGGTGGAGTTGGCGTCGGGGATGGACGGGTTCAGCCGATCGGTGTTGGTCGGCGAGATGTCGCGCAGCACGCCGGCGCGAACCTTCAGTGCCGGCAGCACCGTGTACTCGGCGCCAAGCCGATAGGTCTGGCCGTTGTGGTAATCGCGCGGCACGATCACGCTGGTACCGAGCGTGCCGACGAACGCGTCCTGGCGATAGACGACGAAGCGCTCGAAGGTGAAGCCTGCCGAGACCAGCAGCGGCGCGATGGGCCTGAATGCGACGCCAGCGCTGAGCTGGTTCGGGAAGGTCAGCGCGTGATTGACGCTCTGGTCGAGCGCGCTGGGCTTCAGCGCCGCCGGGGCGTTGTCGAAGTGAGCAAAGCCGCTGAAGTTGATGGCGGCCTGGTGCTTGTAATCGATGCCGATGGTGAGCGGCAGATCGGCAACCGGCGTGATCTCGGTGGAGAGGTCGAAGCTCGGCGCGCCGCCAGCGGTGCCCAACTCGGCGCCGCCGGTTTGGCCGAGGAAGTTCACGTCCTGGGTCAGGTGCTCGGTGCCGCGGTAATAGACGAGACCGCCGCCGAGCTTGATCTGCTTGATCGGCTGGATGGCGAGCATGGCGTAGATGCCATAGATGCGCCGGTCCACCGTGGTGACCTGGGTGGCGCCCGTCCAGCCGCCCGGCCAGTACACCTGGCCGCCGCCGGGGACGCTCAGGCCGACGCCCAAGCCGTAGCCCATATCGTTGTACTTGCCGCCGTAGCTGACGAAGGCGGTGGGCGGATACGCGGGGCGCGTGTTCATGCTCGAAGAGTCATTGATTTTGGGCGAGATCCTGAAGGTGTCGTTCCAGGTGCTCTCGAGGTCGATGAGCGACCCCGACACCGAGATGTCGAATCCTTCCTGTCCCGCCAGCGCCGCCGGGTTCCTGACCGTGGCGGCCGCGCTGTTCTGGGCGGCGATGGCCGAGTCGGCCATGCCCATGTCGCGCGGGTTGGTGTTGGGGACGACGTAGCCACCGGCGAAGGCCGAAGCCGGGCCGAGGAGCACCGCTGCTGCGAGAAGGGAATTGCGCATGTTCGTCCTCATTACGGGGTCTCGGCGGGCGCGGGGTGGATATCGGAGTAGAGGAACTTCGCGGCGTCGTCCTGCGCGGCCTTGGTCAGCGTCGCGATGTCGGTCTGGTACGTGGCCGGGGTACCTGCCGTCAGCGGCGCATTCTCGGCGCCCCAGTTGGTGATGAAGCCGTGCGGCACCGGGCCTCCACCCGAAATCGCGCAGGGCGCGCGCGGCGTCGCGGCGGCGTTGCCTGGGTAATAGAAGACGGTCTGCGTGGCCGCGCTGGCGGACTCCGGACCGAGGCCGGTCAAACCGTACAGCAGCAGATTGAACGCATTCGGAACGGTCGCGTCGCAATTGGCAAGCTGGCCGAGAACCTTCTTCGGCGCCTGCTTCGTGCCCGCAACTGGCGAGAGGGGATTGGGGAGCGGGTCAGCGATCATGTGCGAGGCAAAGTTGATCGGGTCGGCTGGGTCGAGGATCCACTTGGCCACGTTGATGAACTGCAGGTAAGCCGCGGTGCCAGGCGCGATGCCGAGCCCGAGCAGGAGCTTGTTGAGATCCGGAGTCAGCGAGGGCGAGTTCGAGAACACATCCACGATGGTGCCGCCGCCGACGTTGAGCACTGCCTTTCCGATGCGCGGGTTCGCCGCCACGTCGAGCACACCCTGGATAGAACCGAGCGACTGGCCGAGGAAGTAGATCCTGGTCGGATCGATCACCACGCCGAAGTTGCCGGCCAGCGAATAGAAGATGCTGTCTTGCGGCTGCGCGGTCGCTGGCGGGTGCGTCGGGTCGAGGCCCAGTACGTGCACCAGCTGGCTTTGATCGATGATGTCCTGCCGGAAGGTGTCGCGGGTGCGGAAGAGGTTTCCGCTGATGAGGAAGTTGCTCGAAACGGCCGGGGTGCCGGCGTTGGGGAGGTAGTTCGCGCCACTGCAGCGGGTGGTGGTGGGATCACAGTACGGCTTGTTCAGGTAAAAGCTGCCGCCGTTGGCTGGAACGGCCAGCAAAGCCGCGGGGCCGGTGCAGGTGCCGGGCGTGGCGCCCGCGGCATCGCCCTGGCCGGCCGCGACCGGATCCTGCACGCAGCTGGCGCCGGTGACGCACTGGTTGCTGTTGCTGCAGAGGCTGCGGTCGCCCTGCTTGGCGGCGTCGATGGCGGCCACCGCGATGCCGTTGCGCGCCATCTCGTTGGCGACGGTGAGCATGGCGGCGCGGCTGCTGCCGATGCCGTGGCGGAAGATCACCAGCGGCACCGCGCACGGCGCGCCTGCCGCCGGGATGCAGCCGGGCCCGCCGCCGGGCACCGGCACCGGGACCTGCGGCATCGAGATCAGGACGCGAATCGGGACCGGGTTCGGCACCGGCGGATTGGTGAAGGCGCCCGTCTTGAGGTCGAGCAGCTCCGGGGTGACGATGACCGACTCGATGATGCCGCCGATCTTGTCGTTCGGGATCACCGCCGGGTCGAGGCCGTAGCGGCCCCACACGGCGTTGACGTCGGTGCCGCCGGTGTTGGGGCCGAAGCCGGCGCAGGTTCCGCCACTGACGGTGTTGGTGCAGAAGCTCGCGGTGTGGCCGGGGACCGGACCCGCGAGCGCCGCGGTCAGCGCAGGAGGGAAGGCCAGATTGTACGGCAGCGCGCCCAGCTGCACTGCCGTCGCGGTGATGCTCTGGGTGCGGAAGGTGTACGCCATCGCGACGTGCTCCTTGGAGATGCCCTTCTCTGCGGCGAGCGTGCCCACGGGCAGCTGCAGCAGCTGGCGGAACTGCTCCAGCGTGGGCGCCTGCGCGTCGCTGACGCCGGCCACGGCCGAGTGGCCATTGGCGACGAGGGGGTTGGTGAAGAAGAGCAGCTTCGCCAGCGTGCTGCGCACGAGGCCGGCTCCGGTCAGGTCCTTCACGCCATCGGTGATGAGCACCGCGTACTCGGTGGCTTCCTTCAGCGGCGGCAGTATGGCGAGCTTGCCGGCGGGCAGCGGAACCGGAATGGCAGGCTGCAGGCCGATCGCGGTCGAGACTTTGACGTTGCTCACCGTCTGCGTGATGGCCGGCGGCTCGGCGACGAAGCGCGGGGTCTTGCCCGCCGCGATCTCGGTGATCTCGGCCAGCCGGGTGGCGGTGGGCGGAGAGGTCTTGAGGTTCAGCTCATAGAGGAAGACGGTGCCCGCGTTGACGGTGCCGGCGTTGATGGGCGCCGAGGTCTGAGAGAGGATCATCGCGGTGGTGCTGAAGCCGTCGAGCGTGGCGATGCCGGCGGCGAGCGGGCCGAAGGCCGGGTTGTTCACCACGGTCTTGCCGCCAGTGGCCGGGTCGAGCAGGAAGTCGGAGGGCAGCGGGATCAGGCCGGCGCCGGGGTCGGTCTCGACGTGGGTGGCGGCCGGCGCGATCTTGAAGGTGCCGAGAACCGCGATCTCCTGCTGGGGGAAGGTGCCGTTGATGGCGGTGAGCGGCAGGAGATAGCCCTGCCGGATGTGCTCGAGCTGCGCGGCGGCGGTGGCCTTCTCCGCGGCGCTGTTGCCCGGGATGATGGCAACGTTGGCCGGGTCGGTCAGCGTCTGGCCCTGAAGCAGCAGGTACATGGTGGGCGTGGGGTTGATGCCCGCGCTGCTGCCGGTGACCTGGACGCCGCTTGCGCCGCCGCGGACCGCGACCACGTACTGGCCAGGCGCGAAGCGGCGGCTGCCGGTGGCGTTGGGCTTCTTGTGCAGGGTCAGCGTTCCGGTCGAGGTGCCCTTGACGTAGTCGGCCGCGGTGGGCTGCTCGATGGCGACCTTGGGGAAGCCTGCCGTCAGGCTGATTACCACCACGTTGGGCGTGGCGCCGGCCTTGTTGATGCTGGTGACGTCGAGGTCGGGAGCGCTGGCCGTCAGCGCGCCGGTGTTGGAGTCGATGGTCTGGCGAACGAAGTCCACTGTGATGGGGACCTCCTGGTCATTCGGGAAGCCGCCCGCGGCCTGGAATGCCTGCAGCAGCTCCTTCTGCGCGCCGGTCTGGCTGGCGACAGTCTCCGGCAGCAGCGCCAGATCATTCGGCAGCGGGATGTCGGGCACCGCGCTGGTCAGATCGAACGCGGCATAATCGAGCGTGGCCGGGTTGAACACGCCTTTGCACGCGGCGTCGGTCGAGCTGGCGGAAGTGCAGTGCGGCACGCTCGGCTCGCAGGCGAGAGCGAACGCCGCGAGGGCAATCGGTAGGGTACGGCGCAGCAACATCGGCTGGCTCCTCGAAGAGGGGGCGACTGAATGAGGGCCTGCATTTCGTCCGGACCGGGCGGCGGTGTCAAGCTTGTGTGCGTGAATAGGCTGGAGTGAGAATTCGGATTACAGGTTAAAAGCCGGGGAGCGGGAGCTGGTGGTGGTGCTCGCGGATGGAGCGCGCATCGAGACCGCGCTCGCGCAGCGCCTTCGCCAGTTCCTCGGCGTGGCCATGAACGGTGAGCACCCGGCGCGCATCGGACGCGAGCGCGTAAGCGACCAGGCCGGAAAAACCTGCGTGATCGGAGAGCGGGATCACCGCGTCCGTGGCGCCGTCCAGAGCGCGCCCCGAGACCAGGCAGCTGCGGTGCTGGCCGAGCGAGAGCCGGCCTGGCCGCGCCGTGGGTGGCAAGACGATGATGTCGCCGGGGCCGTCGAGCGGCGAGACCTCGGGGAGCCGGACACCCAGCTCGCGATACACCGCGCAGGCGCGCACCGCGGTGGGGTGAAGGCGCAGCCGGCGGCGCTCGCCGAAGTAGCGCGCAAGTTCCTGCGTGGCGCCGACGGCGGCGGCGATCAGGAGCGGCGTCGCCTTGCGCGCGAGGGTCTCCTCGACGAAGCGGCTGACGAGCTCGAGCGATTGCTCCCGCGGCGGGAACGAATAGCGGGGATGGCCATAGGTGGCGCGGAGGACCAGCGTGTCGCATTGGAGCTGCTGGAACGGCTCGGCGGTGAGAGAGTCGTGGCCGAGGTCGCCGGTATAGACGAGGTCGAGATCGTCTGCCTCGCAGCGGATTTGCGCGCTGCCGAGGACGTGCCCGGCCGGGTGCAGCGTGAGCCGCAGCGAGCCCAGCGCAAAGGACTGGCCATACGCAGCGGGCAGCGCCGCGGCCTTGCGCAACGCGCGCGGCTGGGCAGCAGCGAGCAGCGCGACGGTGGGTGCGGTGGCCACGGTGCGCTCGGGCAACACGTGCGCCGCGCCGCGCGCGTGGGCGAGGAAGCCCAGCTGCGGACGGCCGAGTGGATCGAGGTACAGCTGGTGATTGCGGACGCGCAGACCGTTCGCGGCGCGCTCGACTTCGTAGCGCTCTTGCACGCGCGGGTTTCTATCGCATTTAAACTTTCGACTGTTCCTTAAATAATTAGCCGCGAAGTATGCCGCCGGTTCACGCGGAGCGGGAGCGGAGAGCGGCACCCAGCTCTCCGACGGCCACGCCCGAGACGATGAGTGCGCCGCCGCACAACTCGCGCACGCTGAGGCGCTCACCCAAGAGCAGCGCGGCCCAGAGCGCGGCGAAGACCGGCTCGAGCGAGCTGAGCAGCGCCACGCGAACCGCCGGCAATTTCTGCTGGGCCCAGGTCTGGATGCCGAAGGCGAACAGCGTGGCAAACAGTGCGAGGAAAACGAGTGCGAGCCACAGACGCGCCCCGCCAGCGAAGTGCTGCGCTTCGACCAGCGGCCCGGCCGTCGCGGAAATGGCGGCGGTGACAAAAAGTTGCAAGAGGAGCAGCGGCAGGAGCGGGTAGCGCGCGGCCACGCGGCCGAGGAAGACAACGTGGCCGGCGAAGACCAGCGCGCAGCCGACGGTGAGCCAGTCGCCCACGAGCGTGGCCGCGGAAGCCTCGGCCCACGGTGCGCTCAGTAGAGTCATGCCGGCGAATGCCAGCACGACGCCGGCCAGCGCGGGCGGGGCCGGGCGCTTGCGGAACAGCAGGAATTCGAGCAGTGGGACCAGCACGACGAGGAGTCCGGTGAGGAAGCCGCTGCGGGAGGCGGTGGTGCGCTGCAGGCCTTCGCTCTGGAGCAGGAAGCCGAAGCCGAGCAATGCGCCGCAGAGCAGGCCGTCGCGGACGAGCCGCGCGCTCATGCGGAGCTGCGGGCGCTTGATTGCTGCCATGAAGCCGAAGAGGAGCGCGGAGGCGAGCGCCATCCGCACCGAGACCAGCGCGAGCGGTGTGGCCGACGGTTGGGCGCCTGTGCCACCCATCAGGAACCGGAGGATGGAGAAGCTGCTCCCCCAGATGGCCATGATCAGGACGAGGGCGAGGTCGGCCATGCTTTTAGCTACCTCAGGTAGAAAAAAGTCAGCGCGAGCACCACGTAGGTCGCGATCAGGAAGGCGCCTTCGAGCCAGTGGGTCTCGCCATCGAGCGCATAGAGAGCGGTTGAAATCACGGTGAGCCCGACGGCGACCACCTCGAAGGGGCGGAAGGCGAGGTCCATCGGCGCACCGACCGCGAGGCCGACGAAGACCAGCACCGGAGCGACGAAGAGCGCAATCTGCTTCGAGGATTCCCAGGGAATGCCGAGCGCGACGTCGAACTCGCCACGCCAGCCGAAAGCGATCGCGCTCGAGTGCTCGGCCGCGTTGCCGACCAGGGCTACGATGACGACGCCGACGAACATTTCGGGCAGGTGCGCGGTGACGCCGTGCAGGGAAGCCACCAGGATTTCGCTCGCGACCGCGGTGGCGGCGCCGGAGAGGAAGAGCTTGCCGAGCGCAACGCCCGGGCGACTGAGGCGTCTCTTCTCTTTGGCCGGCTCCTCCGTGGGCAAAAGGACATCGGCGTGCGTGTGCAGTTGGAAGAGCAGCGACAGGCCGTACATCACCAGCAGCACCACCGAGATGCCGACCGACAGCTGGCGGATCTGCAAAGCGGACGTCTCGTGCAACGAGGCCAGCAGCGCAGGCGCGGCCATGGCGGTGACACTGAGGAAGAGGACGGTGACGCTGGCGCCGGCTGCGAGGCGGTTGAAGCGCAGCGTGCGCTGGCGCAGACCGCCGGCGACGATGGACCCGCCAGCGACCAGCAGCAGGTTGCCGAGGATGCTGCCGGTGAGGCTGCCCTTGACCAGGTCGATGTGGCGGTGCCGGAGCGCGACGACGCCGACGATGAGCTCAGCGGCGTTGCCGAAGCTGGCGTTGAGCAGGCTGCCGGCAGCGGGACCGAGGTGCCCGGCGAGGGTCTCGGTGGCCTTGCCCATGGTGTTGGCAAGCGGAATGAGCGCGAGGCATGCCAGCGAGAAGGCCGCGAGGTCGTGGCCGGGCAGGAAGAGACGGACCGCTGCTGCGAGCGGGACCAGCAGCCAGGCGGCGCGCCAAAGCCACTTCACCATGAGATCAACAGTCGCAATTTCAGCGGGTCCAGGCGAACGCTCTCGGGGAAAACAGAGCCCTCGCTTGTAATCGGCGCTTCAGATCGGGTCAAATCGCAGCCGCCCCGCGACTGTCGAGCGGACCACCCGCCCGGCCTCCTCGAGAACCTCCAGGTTCCCCATGACTTCCGAGAGCGTGAGGAAGTGCTGCGATCTTTTCGCCATCGGAAACACCTGCGCCGACAGCTCGGCCGGGGTCTGCGCGCCGCGCGCGGTGAGCAGCGAAACGATGCGCTCCTGCCGCCGCGCATAGAAGCCCAGCAGTCGATCAATCAGCGCGACATGCCCCGAGAATGGAGCGTTGTGTCCCGGCGCCACCAACTCAACAGGTAGCTCGCGCACGCGCTTTGCCGAGCGAATGTATTCGACGAGCGCTCTGTGCACCGGCTCGAGGTTGCCCTCGAGGTCGAGCAGCGGATTGGGACTGACCACTTCCAACAGGTGGTCGTCACTGAAGAACACCCGCTCGCGCGCGGCCCACAAACTCACCAGGCCTGGCGTATGCCCGGGCAGGTGCAGGACTTCCGCCGAGAAGCGCGCGAACTGCAGCACCGTAGAAGGCTCGAGCGGCAGCACCTCTTCCACCGGCCGCGCCATCCGGCCCGTGTCCTGCCAGTGCACCCGCACATGACTCAGCAGCTCCGGCGCGGCACCCAGCTTCTCCAGATAGGCGGCGTATTGGTCCAATCGAAGGGCGGTGCGCTCGCGCCCGGTCAGCTTGTCGTGGTCGCGCACGTGCGCATAGACCGGCGCGCCCGACGCCTCCTGTGCGGCGCGCGCATATCCGTAATGATCGATGTGTCCATGCGAGATGAAGATACGCCGTATATCGCCGAGCTTGAGCCCGAGCGCAGCGAACCCCGCCAGCAGCGCATCGCGCCCCTCGCGGGTGCCGATGCCGGCGTCAAACAGCGCGACTCCGCCGCCTTCCTCATCAATCACATAGACGTTCGCCGGCCCACCCGCCTCGATGAATGGAACCGGCACCGGGATCCGGCGAACGCCCAAGGCGTCAAGAGCTGTCACCCCTTTACTTTCTTGATCTCCTCGCTCAGCTCTGGAAGCGCTTTGAAGAGGTCGGCCACCAGTCCATAGTCGGCGACCTGGAAAATAGGCGCGTCCGCATCCTTGTTGATTGCGACAATGGTCTTCGCGCCCTTCATTCCAGCCAGATGCTGAATGGCGCCTGAAATTCCCGCGGCAATATAGAGCTTGGGCGCGACCACCTTGCCAGTCTGGCCGACCTGCATATCGTTCGGCTGCCAGCCCGCGTCCACCACGGCGCGCGAAGCGCCGACTGCCGCATTGAGCACATCCGCGAGCTGCTCAATCGGCTTGAAGTCTCCTTTGGTTCCGCGTCCGCCGGAGACCACCGCGCTCGCCTCGGTCAGCTCGGGCCGCGTGCTCTTGACCTCATTGAACTCGACGAATCGGGTCTTCGCGACCGGCGCCTGCACCGCGAATGGCTGGACCGTCCCGAGGCTCGCCGCCTTTTGCGCCACCGCGAACTCGGTCGCGCGCACACTGACCACCTTCACGGCGGTAGTGATTTCGACGATTGCAATCGCATTACCGGCCCACATGGCGCGCTTGAATTGCGACGGACTCACGACCGCGAGCACGTCGGAGGCGACGCCGGCACCGAGCTTGGCCGCGATGCGCGGAGCGATGTCCTTGCCATAAGCCGTGGCCGCGATGACCACCTCAGTTGCATTGCAGGCCTTGGCCGCCGCCGCCGCTGCTGCTGAGTGCGTTTCGGCCAGTGCATGCTCAAACCCCGCGCCCTCGACCACGTGCACCTTGCTGACGTAGGTCGCGAGCTCCTGCGCCGAGGTTCCCGCGCCTGCGCCAATCAACACCGCTTCAATGGTGCCGCCAATCTTCTGCGCCGCACCCAGCGCCTGCAGCGTTGCCTTCTTGAGGTGTCCCGCCGCCTGCTCCGCGACCAATAGAATCGTGCCCATGTTCAGACCACCTTCGCTTCTTCGTGGAGTTTCTTGACCAGCGCCGCGACATCAGGAACCTTGATTCCTGCGGTCCTGAGCGGCGGCGGCTCAACTTTGACTACTTTGACTTTGGGCGCGATATCCACGCCCAGCGCGGCCGGCAGCAGCTCTTCAATCGTCTTCTTCTTCGCCTTCATGATGTTGGGCAGCGAGGCATAGCGCGGCACATTCAGGCGCAGGTCGACGGTGACGATGGCCGGCAGCGAGACCTCGAGCACCTCGAGGCCGCCGTCGACCTCGCGGGCGCACTGCAGCGACTTCTTGTCCGCGGAAAGCTTGAGTCCAGCCTTTTTCCCCTTCTCCTCCGGCGACTCGAGCGATTCCTTCTTGGAAGCAAAAGTCACTTGCCCATAACCCAGGTACTCGGCAAGCAGCTGCCCGCAGACGTTGTCGTCCACGTCCACCGCCTGCTTTCCCATCACGACGAGGTCCGGCTTTTCCTTCTCGACGATCTTGACCAGGATGCGAGCCACCGCATCGCTGTCGAGAAAGCCGTCATGCTTGACCAGGATGCCGCGGTCCGCGCCCATGGCGAGGCCGCTACGGATCTCCGCGCCGGCGGCGGCGGGGCCGATGCTGACCACCACCACCTCGCTGGGCGCGTTGGCGTCGCGCAGCCGCAGCGCTTCTTCCACACCGATCTCGTCGAACGGATTGGCGCGATAGTTCACACCCTCCGTGATGATCCACGATTGGTCCGGCCTCACCTTGATCTTTGATTCCCAGTCTTCGACCCGCTTCACCGTCACAAGGATCTTCATTCGCTACCTCCGATTAAAATCGTTAGGGCCTGGGCAAGAGTCCGCGGACCAACCACTCCGCGACTTCCGCCGAGGTCTTCTTCAAGCTCGTCCGTCGCCCTGACAACAGCCACCCCAGGGCGAGCTCGTCGAGGGCGCCGAAGATGGCCCGCTTTACCGTTGCGGGTGAGATGGATTGCAAAAGCTCCCCGCTCTCCTGTCCAGCTCTGACCATTTCGGCAATCAAGTCCACGTAGGCGGCCAACTTGACCCGGTCGGCCGCCTTGAGGAACTGCGCGCTTTGCCGCAGCTCCACGATCAGCACGCTGGCGAGATCCGGATTTTTCTCCACCAGACTGAAGTGCAAGGTGATGAAGCGCTTCAGGCGCAAAGCCGCCGTCGGCTCCTCGGCGATGGCGGCCCGCGCCTGCGCCAGGAGGCCCGTCATTTCTTCGTCGAAGACCCGCAGGAGCAAATCGTCCTTGCTCTTGAAGTAGAGATAGATGGTGCCGTCCGCGACGCCGGCAGCGCGCGCGATCTCGGCCACCGTCGCGCTGTGGAAGCCGCGGTCGGCGAAGACCTTCACGGCCGCGTCCATGATGCGCGCGCGCTTGTCCTGCCGCTGGTTTTCGCGCGCCTGGGCGACCGTAGTGACCTCTCTTGTCCGGCCGGAGTCCGGTGACTACCGGCACCCCGCACGGTACTGAATGAGGGCTCATTCAGATAGGTGCCGGGCAGCCCGGCGTCAAGTGGATGACGCCGCGAAACAGCCGTGGTACGGGACCCGCGCAGATGGTCACTCCGAAACGTCAGTCAGCCAGCCTCTCCAGCGTTCCGATCACGAACGACGATCTCGTCGAGTACGCGCGCGACGTCATTCGCCTCGAGTCCGAGGCCATCGCCCGGCTCGCGGGCCGCTTGAACGGCGCCTTCGGTCTCGCGGTCGAGATGGTGCTCAATTCCACCGGCCGCGTGGTGGTCACCGGCATGGGCAAGCCGGGCTTCATCGCGCAAAAGATCTCCGCCACCTTTGCCTCTACTGGAACGCCGTCCCTCTACCTGCACCCCGCCGAGGCCCTGCACGGAGATCTCGGCAGGCTGGTGCCCGGCGATCTGGTTCTTGCCCTGTCCAACAGCGGCGAGACCGACGAGATCGTTCGCCTGCTCCCGTCCTTGAAGCGCCTGGGCGCGCCGATCATCGCGCTGACCGGCGGCTCGCGCAGCGCTCTTGCGGGCGCGGCCGATATCGTGCTGGAGATCGGACCGGTCCCGGAGGCATGTCCTTTGGGCCTCGCCCCCACCACCAGCACCATTGCTTTGTTGGCGCTGGGCGACGCGTTGGCGATGGCGGTGCAGCACAAGCGCGGCTTCTCGCCCGAGCAGTTTGCCTCGCTGCACCCGGGCGGTTCGCTCGGCAAGCAATTCCTCCGCGTCCGCGACGTCATGCGCACCGGCGAAGCCAACCCCACCGTGCAGCAGGATGCCTCGCTGCGCGATTGCGCGGCGGTGATGACCCGCACCGAGGGCCGGCCGGGCGCTGCCAGCGTGGTCGACAAGAGCGGCAGACTCGCCGGCATCTTTACCGACGGGGACCTGCGCCGCATGGTGCAGAACGGCGACACCGACTTCTCGCGGCCGGTCTCGAGCGTGATGGGCAAGAGCCCGCGCACCGTCGCGGCCGACGACCTCGCCACCAGCGCGGCCGAGGTCATGCGCGAGGGCCAGTTCGATCAGCTCCCGGTGGTCGATTCTTCAGGCCGCCCCATCGGACTGCTCGACGTACAGGACCTGCTCGCGGCGCGCCTGCTCGGCTAGCTTTTGATGGAGCTTTCTTATCCGACCGAGCGCAACGCGCGCACCTGGATGGTTGAAGTCGGTCGCCGGCTTTATGCGCGCCAGCTGGTCAATGGTGGCGAGGGAAATCTCTCGACGCGCCTCGGCCCGCGCCGGCTCCTCTGCACGCCCACCGGCGCGAATAAAGGCTTCTTGTCGGAAGACCAACTGGTCATCACCGATCTCGATGGTTCCGCGCAGGGCTTGCGCGCTCCGTCCTCTGAGCTCTTGTTGCACCTTGCTTGTTATGAAGAGAGGCTCGATTGCCTCGCCGTCGTGCACGCGCATCCGCCGCACGCGGTAGCGCTCACGCTCGCGGGCGACGAGCTGTTGCCCTGTATGCCTGAAGCGATCACCGCGCTCGGGGAAGTTCCTACCGCTCGCTATGCCACTCCGGGCACCGAGCGCGTCGCCGAGGCGGTGCGGCCCTACCTGCGCTCTGCCGATTGCGTCTTGCTGGAGCGGCACGGCGCGCTCGCCATGGGCTTTGGTCACCGCGCCCTCTTTGACGGCTGCGACAAGCTGGAGATGCTGGAAGGCGTCTCGCGGGTGCAGCTCCTGGCCAGCCTGCGACGCGTCCCCACGCCGCTGCCCGCGGAGGAGCGGAAGATCCTGAATGACCAGCGCCTGGCCGGGCAAGCACGGCTTCGCCTGTCGCCGCGCCCCTGGGACCGCGACCGCTGAAAAGGGTCGCCGAATCAATTGCTGGAGGTATTGAAATGAAACGCGCCGATCTCTTTCGTACCCTGTTGACGAATCCAATCAGCACCAGCGCGTTGCTCTGGGCCAAGCTGCCTCTCGCCGCCTTCGCCGGACTGCGCGTCACGCGACTCGATGCCTCCGGTGCCGAGGTCTCGCTCCCGGCGGGGTGGAAGACCCAGAATCCATTTCGCTCGACCTATTTCGCGGCGCAGGCCATGGCCGCCGAGATGTCCACCGGCGCATCGGCCCTGCTCCTGATTGAAGAAAGCGGCGCCAAGGTATCGTCGCTGGTGACTGCCGTATCGGCAACCTTCACCAAGAAAGCGACCCGGCGAACCGTCTTTACCTTTTCTGAGGGCGCCGCAATGAAGGTCGCTGTTGACGAGGCAGTCTTGACCGGCGACCCTGTGGTGTTCACCGCGCGCTCTCTCGGCCGCCAGGACGACGGTACCGAGGTGGCGTCTTTCGAGATCACCTGGTCCTTCAAACGAAAGAGCTGAGGTCGCAAAGAGCTGCCTTGATTAGCCAGCCCTCTGCGTCTT
>JANYKT010000053.1 GCA_025358085.1 Deltaproteobacteria bacterium
CTGCACCTGCCGCCCCTGCGCGAGCGCGGCGACGACGCGGTGATGCTGGCCAAATGGTTTCTGGGCCGGGCCACGCGCGAGCTGAATTCGAAGGTGCGCAACTTCACCAAGCAAGCGTTGATCGCCATTCGAAACTATCGCTGGCCCGGGAACATCCGGCAGCTGGAGAATCGCATCAAGAAGGCGGTGGTGCTGGCGGAAGGCACGTCGATCACGCCGCTCGATCTCGACCTGCGGCCCGAGCACCTCGAGCCAATCCTATCGCTGGCGGCGGCGCAGCAGGAGTGGCGCGACGGGTACATCGCCGAGGTGCTCGAGCGGAACAACGACAACCGTACCAAGACCGCCAAGGATCTTGATGTGGACCCGCGCACGATCTTCCGGCACCTCGAGCGGATGGAAGCCAAGCAGCGCGGCGCCGTGCTGCCCGCGGACGACGACCCACTGCTTTCCGAGGCTACCGAGGGCGAGACGTGACAGGGATGTCGCGGAAAGCCCGGGCTGGGCGCGGCCCGGCGGCGTTCAAGTGGGCGTTCTCGCGCCTTTTCGCCGTTGGCTTGAGCCTTGCTTCTATGGCGACTCTGGAAGGATGTCTGGTGCCCCAGAGCGTTGACCCTCTCACCACCCGCTTGCACCAGCCTCCGCGGATCCCCTTGGCCAGCATCGATGTCAATCTGCTCCCGCCGGTACTGATGGCCTTTCAAAAAGGGCCCTCCGACCTGCTGCAGCACTGCAGCTGCCCGCTCAAGCTCGCCCTCCCTGTCGAGGAAGACGACACCAGTGCCGACCTCGAGGCGCGCTGGTTCATCGATTACGACACCAGCAATTTCAGCTCGACCGGGATTGTCTTGACGAACCCGCTTCCCGGCTCGCTCGCCAACGTCACCATCCGCTCCGGCGCTGCCTTCACTGTGGAGCCCGATTCTCTCGCGACCGGCCTCCATGTCATCGACATGGTGGTCGCCGAACAGACCGGGTTTGTCGCCTCGAGCACGCTGCCGAACCGCGCCGTCAGAAACAGCGATGGTTATCAAGCTGCAGAGTACCGCTTCGTCATCGACGTGAGGGCTTCTCCAAATCCGTCCTGCCCGGATGCCTTGCCGGCCGGCCGAACGTGTCCACTGTGAGTCGCGCGGTCGTGTCACTGCTCGCCGTCTGCGCGTTCTCGGGCTGCGCGCTCCGGCAGGGGCGCACCGACGCGCCGGCACCCTGCTCCTCCAACAACCAATGCGACCCGAGCTACGTCTGCTTTCTCGGCGAGTGTCGCGGATCCTCCGCGTCGCTTTCGCAGGTGGTCGTGGAAATTCGGCCGCCCAACGACTCCCCACTCGGCGTCCTGCAGCGCGCGAACATCGACCTGCACGCGAGCGCGGTGGTCAACTTCCAGCTGCAGCCACTTCTCGACGTCAAGGGGGTCGTGGTGGAAGCCGGCGACGCGGGCTTCGGTCTCGACACCGGCGACGCTGGGACCGTTGCCGGGGCGGGGACGCCGGCCCTTCCAGGCGCCACGCTCACCTTCACCGATCATGCGCCCGCCATCCCGGATCGCGTGCACAAGATCACGACCCGCAGCGACGCGACGGGCACCTTCGGGGCGCGGCTTCCGGTCGCTACCTGGGACCTGGTGGTGCAGGCGGCTGACAGCACCGGCCTGCCGCCGTTCAGCGCGCTCGAGGCCGTGCAGGGCGCGGGCGTCAGCCTCGGCCTGCGGGTGCCGAGCGTCCAACTGCAGACCGTGGCGGGCTCCATCGCAGCCGGTGGAGTTCCCATCAGCGGCGCGAGCGTGAGTGCCATCGATCGCACGGGCGAGCCGCTGGCGGTGCCGGTCACGAGTGTAGACGGCGGTTTCGTCCTGGTGCTGCCTCTGGGTCCACCCCCGTTCCGGCTGCAGATCGGCCCCGGCGACTCGGACGGCGGCGTCGCAGCGGCGCTCGGTGACCCGCTGCCGAGCTTCCTGCCTTTCGGCCCGCCCAACGCGTCGGAGTTCAGCACGGCCGCTCTCATCGTCAAAGATCTGGGCGCCCTCCCTGTCGGGGCGGTGCTGCAGGGAACGGTGACAGCCTCCACCAGCGGCTTGCCCATTCCCGCGGCGCGCGTGTCCGCGGTCAGCACCGATGGCAATGGCTGGATCATCTCGCGCTCGACGGTCGCTGGAGCTGACGGTTCGTTTTCGCTGCAGGTGCGAGCGGGCCACTACCTGGTCGAAGCAGCTCCCGACGCCGCTGCCGACCAGCCGGCCGCGTCCGGAGAAATCGAAGTGACCGTGGTGCCCGGCGGCCCGGCGCTGCACATCGCCTGCAACCCCAAGACGAGGGCATTCGGTCTGTTGGTGCTGCCAGGTAATGGCAACAACAAGGCGGTGGGCGAGGGCTACCAGGTCACCGCGACGCGTCTCCCCGATCGCGTGATCAGCAGTCGTGCCGCCTTCACCACCGCGACGGACAGCGCTGGTATCTTCCACCTCGTCGGCGACGCTGGCCGCTACCGGTTGGAGATCGTGCCGCCGCATGCCGCGAGCCTGCCGCGCAAGACCGTGCAGCTCCAACTTGAATCCGCCGCCGGCGAGATCTCGCTGCCTGCCATTCAGATCTCTCCGCCGGTCGTCGTCTACGGCACGGTTCACGGGCAGGCGCCGGGCGGCTCCGACGCCCCGGTCGCGAACGCTACGGTGGATTTTTTCGCCATCGACGCTTCCGGGAAGGCCACCGTCATGCTCGGTACGGGCGTCACCGATGCGAGCGGCCACTACTCAGTCGTGCTCCCCGATGTGCCCCAGCCCGGCCTGGTCCCTTGAATTCAAGGCCGCAGCCGCGCTAGACCCCATGCGTGCTTCCTCCGAGACCGCCCGAGCTGAAGCCGTACCGCATGGCCGTCTACGCGATTTACGGCGGCTTCTGCGCCTTGGTCTTCTTCCTTCTGCTTCGGTCGGTGATTGGCGACTTGTACGGCAAGCGCCGCGCGTCCGGGTCACAGCAAACGCCGGGCGCGTGCCTCGAGGACATCGATCGGCTCTACGGCCAGCTGTCGGCGCGGGCGATGCAACCGGCGCCGGGCGGGCTCGACCAGGGCGGGCTCGCTCGCGAGTGGGACCAGTGGTCGCGACGCTGGGAGGACGATGTCGCAACGGTGAGTGCGCGCTGCCAACTGGACGCGTCCGCGGGAGCCGCGCAGAAACAGCTGGCCGAGGCGCTCGACGGGATCGAAGAGCTGCGCCGGCACCTGGCGCGTTCGGGAGAGAACGCGGCAGAAGAGGCGCGGCGCGTCCGCGAGTCCCTCTCGGCGGCTCGCGAACTGCTGAAGGTCAAGTAGCCTTGAGCCTGCCTTAAGCCTCGTCAAGCGCAGCCGCAGCGGTTACCGCTTGGCGGCCGCGGGTGCGGCGGGGGCGGCTTGCTGCTGTGCGGTCGGGAGGCGGCGCAGCTTGTTGCGGATCATCGGCGCGAATTCGCTGCCCGGATACAGCGCCGCGGCGTGCTCGTAGGCGTCGCGCGCCTTGCCGAAGTTGCCCGTCTCCTCGTACGCGCTGCCGAGCAGGAACCCCGCGTACTGCGACGTCTTGGTCGACGAGACTGCCTTGAGGTAGCTCTCCAGCGGCTGGATGGCGCCCGCGAATTCCTTGGTCTGCGTGCGCGCGTTGCCCAGGTGGAACCAGACCAGCGGCTCTTCGACCTTGGGCGTAAGTTCGGTGTAGCGGCCCAGCTCGGTGGACGCCGTGTGCCAGTCCTGCTGGCGGAAGGCGCGCTGGCCGCGCTCGAGTGCTCCCTCGGCGATGCGGGTCTTCATGCCGGCCGCGCGATCATCGATCGCCCTGGCCTCGAGCGAGGAGATCAACGTCCGGTCGAGATGGACCGCCTGGCTCATGGCCTGGTTCAAGCCCGGGCCTTCCTTCTCGCTCCCGAGCATGTCGAAGACGCGCACCGCCTTCTCGCTGGCGTCCTTGCGCGCGGTCTGGTCCTTCAAGGTCTTCTCGGCCTCTGTGCTCAGCTGCTTTGCGCGCGTCTCGTTCTGGGTGGCCTCCTCGCGCGCCGACCGCACTTCGGCCTCGGCATAGGCGAAGGCGCCCATGGAAGCGATGACCGCGAAGGCGACGTACGCCGTCACGCTCGTCATCCAGTGGCGCTTCTCCTGCTCGTCGTGCTTCCGCCCCATCAGCTTGAGCTCGGCGTGCAAGTTCTTGAGCAGGTTGTCGTTCTTGATGACGAGGTTGCGCGCCTCGATCACTTCCTTGCGGAGCAAGACTAAGTCGCTGTCCGAGCGGTCGGAGGGGTTGCTCGTTCGGCTGGTCGTCGCGGTCTCTTCGCTCATCTGCATTCCTTGGCCGCCGGGGTCGGAGGGTCTGCTCCCCGAACGCGCGGCAACGGTGGGACCATCCCATGCGAGCACGATTGCCGCATCTTTTCGCCGGGCGGCCTACCTGCTCGACGAGCTTGTGAGCGCTGACCGTCAGGGCGGTTGCGGGTGTCCCTTGTCGTCCGGCTCGAGGAAGTGGACCATCAAGCCCACCGAGAAAAAGTTGCCGCCGACGTTCAGGCTCTGGGTGCTGGTAGGAAAGTCGACCTGGGCGCTGGCGAGCGTGTAGCGATCCTCGATCACCAGCGCGATCTTGCTCGCGAGCGCGATGCGGATACCCAGCTGCAGGAAGCCCGCGGTGGAATTCGCCTCCTGATTGGCACCGTTCCGGGTGCCGGTATTGAGCGAGTAGCCAATGCCGCCGCCGGCATACACCGTGCACCACGAGCGCCGCAGAAGCGCGGTGTCCATGCCGAGGAGAATGGGGACGCTGCGGACTTGAAGTCCGTTGCTGTACGAGTCGAGCAGGTAACCGAGGTCGATCTTGAAGTGCAGCTCGTCGTCGTATTGGTAACCGAAAGAACCGATGACGCCAGGCTGCAGGCCACGGTGGCTGCCTCTCTGGTCGTTCAGGTAGCCGCTGTTGCCAAAGATGTAGCGGACTCCCGGCAGCACCGTGAGCGTCCCTTCGCCTTTCTCGGGAACAGCGGCGAGGGCGGGCGCGGCCAGCAGCACGAAGAGCAAGGCGAGGCGCATGGGATCCTCTGCTAACATACTTCGAAGTGGCTCGCGCTCCGCAGACCGGCTTCTATTACGAACCGCTCGCCGAGCGGCTCGCGCTCGTCATCGAAGGGACCGCGTATCCCAGCGATGATCACTGGGCGTTCGTCGGCGACCCCATGGAAGGGTTCACTCCCGAGCTGGCACGCATCGAGTGCGCGAACCGCTGGCCCGGGGCGGATCCCGAGACGCTGGAGGTCGAGTTCAACACCGACTTCGACGGCCTGCTGGCGGAGATCGAGCACAAGCACGACTCCGATCCGATGCTCGACGGCAAGCAGGGCGAGATCGAATTCGACGTCAATTTCCTGCTGCAGCAGGCCGATGCCCTGAAGGAAATGGCGGCAGGCCTCATCGCGCCGGGCGCGCGCGATCTCGAGGAAGCCATCGAGGGCGACCCATCTGTCGGCGATGCCATCGTGCGCGCCAACAAGCGTGCTGGTCCGGGCTGACCCCTTCAGGGGTGAGGCTGCCCGTTCGCGCTGGGTGGCGGCGGCGAGGTCACCAGCTTCTGGAATGCGGCATTGCTGCGAAGATTTTTGAAGTCATCGTCATCGCGCGCATGCGTCGCGAGGTCTGCGTCCAGCCGCAGCGCCGCACGGAGATGCTCGAGCGACCCCGCGGTGTTTCCGGCCCGCGCCAGCGCGCAGGCATAGTTGTACTGGCCTTCGGCCAGGTCCGGCGCCCGCACCACCAGCTCAGCGAGCGTGTCCGAGGCGCGTTGGATGTCGTTCTGCGCAAGTTGCATGACGCCCACCGCACGCAGGGCGAGCTGACGCTGCTCGACCGTCAGGTCGCGCTCGGCTTTGAGCGCGGCGACACCGTGCGGGAGCGCGCGCGCGTACGCTGGCTGCCCGAGATCGAACCCCGCCATCAGCGCGCCAAAGTGGGCCTTGGCAAAGTTGGGTTCCCGCTGTGCGAGCGACTCGAAGCGCTCCAGCGCGGACGCCGGATCACGCCGCTCGAGGAAGCCCATGCCCGCGATCAGGTCCACTTCGCGCTGGCGTTCCGGAGGAAGTGACAGGACCTTGAAACTGCGCGCCGCGGTGTCGAAGGTGGCCTCGGAGAAGGCGTCCCCCCGGGGCCCCGAAACCTCCAACATCACGCAGTCCGCTGCGCGAGGGTAGAACGCCCAGCGGCTTCGGACCGGTGCCCCGGAAGGTCCGCGAGTGAAGCTCCAGGTCGCGGTCGGCGCATCGCCGATGGTCTGGTCGCGGGGACCGTCCACTTCCTCGAGCGTGCTTTTGCCGTCGGCCGCGCTGGAGTTGGTTCCCGATTCCTTTGCATCGCCGTCGGCTGCGGTGCCCGGCTGATCGTTCGCTCCCTTCCCCGCGTCGCGCTGGCTGGTCGCTTCCCGCGTGCCGCTGAGCTTGTTGCGCGCAAGGTCCCGGCAAGCCGCCGCGCTGGTCGTCCGCGCCATCGGGAATGAGGCGATCTCCACCTGCACGCCTCCCGCGACGTGCGCGCTGCCCTCATGAGCTCCCTGCCAGCCGTCCGCGCTGGGAGGCAGGTCGTAACGAACTCCGTGGATAGCGTCCTCAATCGCAACGGTGCCCTGCGGCGGGGGAACTTTTTTGGCTGACGACGTCGAGGTGGACGCGCCGCCGTGCGCGCAGGCTGCTGCGACCAGAATCAGGAGGAGAGGCTTTCTCATTGGCGCTCTTCCGCCCTTCCCGACAGTCCAATCAGGTTGCCGCCGATGGAGTGGTACGCGAGCCGCATCTCGCGCGCGCTCTGCGTGACGGGGTCGTAGGCCAGACAGGAATCGTAGGGGCGCGAGTAGACATGCAGGCTCACGGCGCGCGTCTCGAAGGGGTTGCCCACCCGGTGGATGCCGTCGTCGCCCTGCTGCAGGTCAACGATGCCGGCGTCGGCGCGCTCGACGGCGCCCTTGGGCACAATGCGGATTCCGTCACCCGGACCCGGTCCGTCGAGCGAGTGAAAGTTCTCCAACCGCAGCGCGCCGGCCTGGATGGAGAGCCAGCACAGCTGGCCCGAGTGGTTGTGAATCGGGCTCGCGGTGTGCGGCTCCCAGCAAAGGGCAATCAGCTCGAAGAGGTCGTTGCGATAAATCAGGTTGCGCGTGTAGCGGCGCGGAGCGAAGAGCAGGTACGGGGCGAGAGACTGCGGGTCAAGGTTCACTCCTTGAAGCCGACGGCACACTTCGCCGGGCAAGAATTGGAGCGGCGGAACCCCGCACAAGGTCTTCACGATGCCATCGACGGCGACTTGCATCGGCCCTCCCAGGGCTCGTACGGCAGGGCAGTACTATACAACGCGTGGCCCGCGGTGAGGCGGCGAGCTGCCGTTCAAGCAGCAAGATGGGGCGGCGGGTTCCAGGGCGCACCGCCGAAACGAGGTCACGACAACTCAGGCGGCGCCGCGTGAGAATGAAATTCGTAGTTGCGTCCAAAGCGCTTCTCGATCTCGGCGGTTCCCCACTCTGCCACGACCGGCCGGCCGTGCGCGCAGCGCGCGCCGTAATCGGTTGCATCGAGACTGTCGAGAAGCGCTTGCGCCTCGCCAGGCGCCAGCAGGTCGTGCGCACGGACGCTGCCGTGACAAGCGGCCCGGGCCAGCAGTGCGTCAGTGAGCCGGTCCAGCGAATCGCCGCGTCCGTGCGCAGAGAGCTCGTCGACGAGGTCCGCCAGCAGCGCGGGCAACTGCTGCTCGTCCAGGAGTGCGAGCGGGGCGGGCAGCGCCTTGATGGCCACGGTCGTCCCGCCGAAGTGCTCGACCTCGATCCCGATGGCGCCCAGCGCAGCGGCCGACTCGCCCGCGAGCGCCGCTGCGATCTGCGTCAGCTCGATCAGCAGCGGTACCAGCAGCGGCTGCATCGGGACCTTTCCCTGACGCTCGCGCAGGCGCTGGTAGTTCATGCGCTCGTGCGCGGCGTGTTGATCGATCAGCACCAGCCCGCGCGGACCCTCGCAGACCAGATAGGTTCGGTGCAGCTGGCCGAGATAGCGCAAGCCGCCGAAGTAGGGCGCGGGCGCCAGCAGCGCGGGTTGAGCGTCGCTTGAGTTGTGAGCCAGCGTGTCTGGCTGACGACTTCCAAGGAGCGAACTTTCGCCGAAACCGGGACCCGCCGCGGCTGCTGAAGTGGGCCACTTTTGCCCGGGACTGGCCGAGGACTTCTCCGTCTGCCATGAAGTTCCAGGGTCCGTCATCGGCTGCTCGCCGTAGCGCGAGATCGCCTCCGCCACCCGCGTCTGTGAAGGCGTCAGCGCGTAGCCGCGCGTCGCTGCAACGGCCTGCGTCCCCGAAGACAACTTCAGCCAGTCCCCCCGCGCCAGCACCTGGCCGAGTGCGGCAGAAATGGCCTCCCAACCCGCCCTGCCGTCCGCGAGGCGAACTTCAGACTTGGCGGGATGGACATTTACGTCCACCTCATCGGGCGGTACCTCGAGGAAGACGATCGCCGCCGGATACCGGCCATGCGGCATGACCTCGCCGTAGGCGCGGAGCACCGCGTGCGTGAGCGCCCGATCCCGCACCGCTCTTCCATTGACGAACAGCCACACGCCGCGCGCATTGCCGTGCTCGAGCGCGGGCGACGCAGCGAGCCCGTGCGCCCTGACACCGCGCACGGTGGCGTCGAATGGCATCAGGTTGCCGCGCACCTCGCGCCCCAGCGCCTCCTCGGCGCGAGCCTGCAACGTCATTTGATCGGGGCCGGACTGCAGCCGCGCGAGCGTTCTTGCGCCCTCGGTGACGATGAACGAGACATCGTGGCGTGGCAGCGCAAGTCGCAACACCGCCTCGACCGACTGCGCTTGCTCCGACTGGGGTCGTTTGAGGAACTTTTTGCGCGCAGGCACGTTCCAGAAAAGATCGCGCACTTCGATGGTGGTGCCAGCCGGTGCCCCTGCGTCCTCGACCGAGACGGTCTGGCCTCCTTCGACCTCGATGCGAGTGCCGGCAAGGGCAAACGGCTCACAGGTGAGGAGCGTGAATCGGCTGACCGCAGCGATTGAGGGCAGCGCCTCGCCCCGGAAGCCGTAGGTCAAGATGGCAAACAGATCTTCCTTGCTGCGCAGCTTGCTGGTGGCGTGGCGCTGCAAGCTCAGCCTCGCATCGTCCCGCCCCATCCCGCTGCCGTCGTCGCGCACGCGGACCAGGGTGCGGCCGCCTTCCATCAATGTGACCTCGATGAGCCGGGCGCCAGCATCGAGCGCGTTCTCGACCAGCTCCTTCACGACTGCTGCCGGACGCTCGACGACCTCGCCGGCGGCAATCTGGTTCGCGAGCGTTTCGGACAAGAGCTGGATGCGGGGCACGCCAGGAGATTCGACTGGCAATTACGGCGGGTCAAGCGGGAATCGACGAGCGCCGCTGAATCCCGGATCGCAGTTCGGCTTACTAGCGAGAGTCCGCGTTGGTGTTGCACCGCGTGCAGCTGAACTCTGCGTTGCAGTGATTGCACGCCTTGGGAAGCGCGGGAATGCCCGAGCCCACGAGCCCACAAAAGCGAACGCCCCGCGGCTGGAGCGTGAAGCTCTCAGCGGCGGGGCGTTCTTTAGAAAATTCCGGCAGCGACCTACTCTCCCACACGGAAACCGTGCAGTACCATCGGCTCTGAAGGGCTTAACTTCCGTGTTCGGG
>JANYKT010000084.1 GCA_025358085.1 Deltaproteobacteria bacterium
GTCTTTCGGCGCGGTATGCGGGCAAGTCCGCCTTCCCACGCTCCGCAAAACCATAGATCGCTGGATTTTCTGACGGGAGGGGTGGTGCTGGCGTCGCGAAAAAGGCGCGGCGGGACACAGGGTCCTCGCCGCGCCTCGGCAGCCGCCCCACGCGGACGCCGAATGGGTGGAGAAAGTTTTAAGCGGTCTCGCGCATCGGCTCGCGCTCCTCGCCGGGAAAGAGCTCTTCCATCAGCTCGCCCAACTCGGCCTCGAGCTTCGCCTTGGCGCGGATCTCGAGCTGGCGGGCTCGCTCACGGGAGAATCCGAAATGCTCGCCCAGCTCTTTGAGCGTCATCGGCTTGTCCTGCATGATTCGCTGCTCGATGATGTAGCGCTCGCGCGGGTCGAGCCGGCCCAGGGCCTCCAGCACGCGCTCCTGGACGATGTGGCGCTCTTCGTTCTCCGCGATTTCGACGTCCGGCATCTCGGCGCCGTCGGCGACGAAGTCAACGTGCGAGCTGCCGCCGTCATCGCCCATGGGCGCGTCCAGCGAGAGGTCGCGGCCTTCCATGCGCTGCTGCATCTCGAGCACTTCGGCCGGCTTCACGCGGAGCTTTTTCGCGATGGCCATTTCGTTGGTGCCCGTGTGAGCGCCGTTGGGAGCGCTGTCGATCTTCTCCAGCTCGCGGCGGGTGCGGGCGAGCGAGAAGAAGAGTTTGCGCTGCGCCTGCGTGGTCCCCAGCTTCACCAGCGACCAGCTCTTGAGAATGTAGTTCTGGATGAAGGCGCGGATCCACCAGACGGCGTAGGAGATCAGGCGGATGCCCTTGTCCGGATCAAACTTCTGGACGGCCTTCATCAGACCGATGTTTCCCTCCTGGATGAGGTCGGCCATCTTGATCCCGTACGAGCGATACTCATAGGAGACCTTGACGACGAAACGAAGGTTCGAGGTCACGAGCTTGTGGGCCGCGTCGAGGTCGGCTCCTTTGAGGAAGAGCCGGGCGAGGCGCTGCTCCTCGTCCACAGTCAGGAGTGGGTATTTATTGATCTCAGCGAGGTACATGGCGAGCGAGCCATTGCTCGACTGAAGGGTGGACGGGTTCATTGGTATCTCCGGGTGGCGTTGACTGACGGGACTTGCCTTCTGCACGCGCGATGCCAGATTTGAGGAGAATAGAAAACGAGTTGTTGTCGAGGTGGTTGCGCGAACGGCACAGGATGGCGGGGCGGCGATCCCGTAAGAAATGCAGGACTGCCTGCTTGGCGGGCCGGTAAATATTGAGCAGCCGTCCGCTTGCGCACTTTCTCGGCAGCAATTAGGTTCAGCCATGCCCCCGGCAGGCCAGAGACGCGGCAAGTACCTCGGATTCGTAGCGCACGAAATCAAGAACCCGCTCGCCACGGCGCTGTGGTCTTGCGACCTCCTCAAGCGGATGGAGGGCCCAGACCGCACCGGGCCGCGTGCAGAGAAGATGATCGACGTATCCTTGCGCGCGCTGCGCCGGATGCGGCGCTTGATCGAGGACTACTTCACCATCGAGCGCCTCCAGGAGCCAGGCTACGAGTTGCGAAAGGAGAACGTCTCCTTCAAAGATCTGGTCAGTAGTGCGCTCGAGGCGCTCAGCGAGAAAGATGGCTTCAAAGTGGAAGAGTGGACAACCGACATCGCCGACGTCACGCTTCGGGGCGACGCCGACATGCTCCGCCGGTGCTTCCGCTTGGTCTTCGAGCATATGGCGCGCGGCGATGCCGAGCCGAACTTGACCTTGGTCGGGCACGGTGGCGGGGCGACCTGCACCTTGCTGGTAGGGGCAAAAGTGCCGCCTGCTCCTCTTGTCCCGCCCGACCCTGAAGAACGACCTTCGGGCGACACGACCGGCGGCGTGCTCGGGTATGCCTTGGCCGAGCACATCCTGGCACTGCACGACGGAAAGCTCGAGGAACGGGACGGGTGTCTGCTTCTCACCATCCCGGCAGCATAAGCTCATCCACCGATGCTGCTCTGATAAGGAGCCGTGAAGCGGCGGCTCCCGCCGCGACCGAGCGCAGCGGGAGCCTTGTGTCAGCTCAGCGCAGCGTTTCGTTACTCGTCTAGCTTGTTGAGCCCGTCCTTGATGCCTTGCCGCAGGTTCCCCGCGACCTCCTTGATCTTGCCCTTGATCTGGTCGCCTTTGCCCTCGCCCTCGAGCGAGCGGTCGCCGGTGACCACACCGATGGTCTCCTTGATCTTGCCCTTCGCCGAATCCAAACCGCCTTCGAGGTTCTTCTTGTCCATGTAGCCTCCTTGCCAAAAGTTGAGCACCGCACTGCTCGAATGCAGGCGCCGTGGGCTGCCTTGGCAGGAGAGCAGAAAGCTTGAACGCTAACGGCTGACGGACGTGGAACCTGTGGAGTGGAACCTGGCTGCCGGAAGCTGCTTGGCGTCCGGAAACTCTATCGGGAGGCCATCGCGGCCGGACCAGCGAGCAGCGTCTTGTAAGCCGCGAGCACGGCCCTCGGGTACACCGACAGCTTCTTCGATGCGTTGCTGTTCGGAGTCAGCGAGCGTGCCACGCCCGGGCCCGCGTTGTAGGCGATGAGCGCCGTGCTGATGTCGCCGTCGAAGCGGCGCAGAAGCTGGGAGAGATAGGCGGTTCCGAGCTCGATGTTCAACACCGGATTAAAGAGGTGCGCCGGGCGGAGCTTGTTCTCCGAGTCCTTGGGCATCAGCCACTGTGCGGTCGGCGGCATCAGCTGCATCAAGCCGCAGGCGCCCACGCCGGAGACCGCGAAGGGGTCGAAGCGGGACTCGACGTAGATGACGGCGGCAACCATCAACGGGTCCAGGCCATTGCGGCGGGCTTCGCGCACGATCGCTGCCTCGACGCGGTGCCGTTCGTCTCCCCAGAGAGCGGTCGAATCCTTCATCAAACGGCCAACGCCGATGTGCTCGGCTTCCTGGTAGTCCGCCACTTCCTGCGCCGCGCCGGAGTCGGAAAGCGCCGCGATGCGCGCCTTCGCTTCTGCCAGAGCCTTCTCCGCGAAAGCCGCGCGCTGCTCGGACTTCTGCGCGGTTTGTAGTGCGGCCGACGCGGTGAACGTCAAGCTCTCCATCTGCCGCTCGTGCTCCGGATTCGGCGATGCCAGCAGCCCGAGCGACGCGCCCGCGCTCGCAGCCCCGACCGCGAAGACAATCGCGATGCCCAGCCCGCGACGCCGGCCGGCCGTCCCCCGACGACCAGCCGGCGCTGCCGCACGAACGTCGCCCAGAGTCAGATTCCCCGCCCCCACCGTCGTCAACGCCATTCCATCCCCCTGTAGGCCGGACTTCGGCCTCCCGCCCACCAACCCTGACGACCTCAACTGCGCTCCCACTTGAGCACCTAACGTGCCAGAGAAGGGCTCACTCAGTGGCTTGGCTAGCGGGTGGGAACTTCGCTTCCCCGCTTGGCGATTCGCGGCTTCTTACGGCGACCCGCAGGGGACACCGTGCTGCTTTACGGCAACCCGAGGGACAACTTGCTGCTTGGGGCAACCCCAGGGGTACGGTCCTCTGGGTTGCACCCAGTAGACCCGTGTGCTAGAAGCCGCGACCCCTCATTCCAGGGGAAGCGCAAAGCCCCCAGGCAGTAGCCTTCGACCCGCCAGCCGGCACGCAGCCGGACTGTGGTCGACGCGGGGCAGAGCAAGGAGCATGCACATGAAGGGTCTCATCGGAACGAAGATCGGCATGACCACGGTGTTCGGCGCAGACGGAACCGCCCAGCCAGTCACCGTCGTCGAAATCACTCCCAACCTGGTCTTTGGACACCGCACCAAAGAGCGCGATGGCTATATGGCGCTGCAGCTCGCCTCGGGCGAACTGACCGCCAAGGGCGAGAAGCGCGCCAATAAGCCGAAGCTTGGCGAGTACAAGAAACGCGGCCAGAAGGCGCACAAGGTGGTCAAGGAGTTCCGCGTCGACGCCAAGGGTCTCGGCGAGCACGCCGTCGGCAGCGCCATCACCGTGGCTATGTTCACCAAGGGCGAGCCCATTGATGTCACGGCGACCAGCCGCGGCTTCGGTTTCCAGGGCGTCATGAAGCGCCATCACATGAAGGGCGCCGCCCGCGACAGCTCCACCGCTCACGAACTTCACCGTCACCCGGGCGCCATCGGACAGCGCAAGACGCCAGGCCGCGTGTTCCGCAACAAGCGCCTGCCGGGCCACATGGGCACCGAGACGGTCACCATCCAGAACCTCAAAGTCGTGGACGTCATCCTCGAAAGCCACATCCTGCTCGTCAGCGGCAGTGTTCCGGGCCACGACAAGTGCCAGGTCATCGTCCGGCCGGCGGTCAAGGACCACAAGCAGTAGTCGCGGATCCTTTAGTCGGCGAGCGACAGCAGCACTTCGTTCGCCGAAATGATTTGCCGCTGCAGCAGGAACCGCGAGTAGTCCAGGAACGGCAGCAGCGCGCGCTGCGAAAGCGCCAGCTGCTGCACCTCCGCCAACGTGCGGCCGGACGTCAGCGCCTCGCGCACCGCATCGGTCAACTGCAACGTCTCCACCACCACGGCCCGGCCGACATAGCCGGTTCCGGCGCAGGCGTCGCAGCCGACAGGCCGCGGCAGCAGCTGCTCGCCACGGTCCACGATCTTGCGCGCGATCAGGCTTTCCAGGAGCGCGGGCGCGGCCGGGTCCAGCTTGCGGCACGCAGAGCAAAGCTTGCGCACCAGCCGCTGCACCAGCACCAGCGCGACCGACTGCCCGATCAGCGCGCGCGAGCAGCCCAGATTCTCCATCCGTTGCAGCGCCGCCATGGCGTTGTTGGCGTGCAGCGAAGTCAGCAGCAGGTGGCCGGTCATGGCCGCCTCGAGCGCCAGCACCGCGGTCTCGTGATCGCGCGTCTCGCCCACTACGATGACGTCCGGGTCCTGCCGCAGCATCGCGCGCAGCACCGACGCGAAGGTCAGGCCCACCCCCGGGTTCACCTGCGTCTGCACCACGCCCGGCAGCCGGTACTCGATGGGATCCTCGACCATCAGGATGTTCGTGTCCGGCCGGGTGATCTTCCGCTCGTTGAGAATCGAGTACATCGACGAGGTCTTGCCCGAGCCGGTGGGGCCCGCGACGATGAGCCCGCCGTAGGGCCGATTGAGCGCGCGACGAATGGCTGCCAGTGACTGCGGCTCGAAGAAGATGGAGTCGAGTGGCCGCGTGCTGCCCGACGCTTCCAGGATGCGCAGCGCAATCTTCTCGCCGCGATTCGCCGGCAGCGTCGAGACGCGCAGGTCGATCTCGCGGCGGGCAGCGTTGATGCCGATGCGCCCGTCCTGCGGCGTGCGCCGCTCGGTGATGTCGAGTCCGGCCAGCACCTTCACGCGCGCGGTGAGCGCTTTCATCGAGACACTGGGGGGGACCGGCTCGCTCCAATCCTGCAGCAAGCCGTTGACGCGGAAGCGGACCCGCGGCTGCTGCGCGGTGGGCTCGATGTGAATGTCCGAGGCCTCGCGCTCGATGCCGGCGGCGATGATGCGATTGACGACTTTGATGACGTCGTCGCCCACCGCGCGGGCGTCGCGCGTCGTCTCGCGCTCCGACTCGGCGATGGTCTCGAAGACGAAGGTGTCGGGGTTCAGGGTGGGCGCGCCGCGCAGGCGGGCCGGCCGTGAGTCGTCGAGCTTCAGGCGGGTGACAGCGGCGTTGTAGTCCTCGAGACCGATGGCGACGACCGAGATCTCCACCGTCACCAGCGTCCGTTTGAGCTCGCCGAGCGCGGCCTGGTCGCGCGGGTTGACCATCGCCACGGTGAGGTGATTGTCCACCAGCTTCACCGGCAGCATCCGGTGCAGACGGACGAGCTTGGTCGGCACCATCGAGAGCACCGAAGGCTGCAAGTCGAAGTCGCGCAGCTCGGCGTAGGGAATGCCCCCGGCCGGCATCGCTTCGCTGACCGAGTCCGGCTGTTGGAGAGGGCGCGACGCGACAGCGGGGTCCAACGTCTCCAGCAGCTGCGCCTCGATGTCCGTCATCAGTTCGGGCGCGCCGGGGTGCTCGACCTTGGCGAGCGTGACCATGCGCTGCAGCAGCCGCCGCGACACCTGCTCGCCAAAAAGCAAAAGCTTCTGCAGCATCGACTGCGCTTCTCGCGCCGGCAGCCACAACACGCGTGACGGCTCGGAGGCGATGACGAAGTGCGGACTGGGAACGCCCAAGAGCGCGCCGACCTCGCCGAAATGATCGCCGGGCTCGATCTGCTCGACCACCAGCAGCTCGCCACCCGAGGCAGGCAACAGCAACTCAGCGCGGCCGGAAAAGAGGATGCCGAGGCCGTCATTGACCTTGCCGGCGGTCACGATCTCGCTGCCTTCGGCGCACTCGAAACCTTGCACCAACGCGGCGACCTTCGTCACGACCGCCTTATCGCAGGTGCGGAAGAGCGCGGTCTTGGCCAGGAACGGCTCGATCTTGCTGGCAGGGACCTTGACGCGGACGATGCCGTCCAGGAGCGGCGGCGGCTCGTTTCCACGGTCCGTCACCTCGGAAGACCCCGGCGACTCGAGCCCCGGCAGCTCGGAGAGAGGAGGCGGCGGCGCCGAGAGAGGAGGCGGCGGCGCGGAGACCTTCGGCGCGACCCGTGACGCGGACGCTTTGGGCGCTGACGTAGGCGTGGGGGCGGCGGAATTCGGCGCAATGGGAGGTGTCGCCGCCGGGGTGTTGGCGGGCGTCGACGGCGCTGCGGTGTTGGCGGGCGTCGACGGCGCTGGCTCGTTCGGAGTTGCCATCGCGACAATCGATAACACGGCTTCAGTGCACAGACGAGCAGAGGTCGGTCAATCGGCGGAGGCCGGACCCCCGGCTTGGGTGGTACGAGAAAGTCCGCATGCCCAGTCGAAGGTCAGGCCAGCTCGTCGCGTCTCTTTTGTGGATTTCGCTCGGCTGCAACGGCGGCTCGAGACAGCTTGGCCTGCTGGGCGCGGACTGCCTCTCCAGCGGAGACGCCGCCTGCTCCTCCGGCCAGTGCCTCGCGCTCGACTCGAGCACCGCCTACTGCACGCAGTCTTGCCTGGCGTCGGTGGATTGCCCGCCAGGCTTTCTCTGCGCCGCCGCCGGTACCAACCAGGGCAAGATTTGCCAGGCCGGCGGCGCCGGCGGCGTCTGCGGCCTGGACGACGACTGCCCCGCGGGCCTCAAGTGCGACAGCAGCCTGTCCCGCTGCTACATCCCGGTGACGCGCTCGTCGTGCGGGCCTTGCACGAGCGATCTGCAGTGCGGCGCGGGCGGCAGCTGCCATGCCGAGGTTGGCGAACACTTTTGCGCCAGCGCGTGCGGCACAGGCGGTGCTTGCGCTCCTGGCTACGCGTGCGGCGCAGCCGAAGGCGGTCAGCGCTGCCTGCCCAGGAACGGCAGCTGCCGCGGCGGGCGCCCACTCTGCGCGCCGTGCAAAGGCGATCTCGAATGCGGCAAGCCCGGCGATCTCTGCGTGCGCAATCTCCAGTCGCAGGCGACCTTCTGCGCCTTGCGGTGCGCTACGGCCTTGGACTGCGCCAAAGGCTTCAGCTGCATCGACCTGTCCGGCAAGGGCAGCGGACCCAACCAATGCGTGCCCGACAGCGGAACCTGCGCGGGCTATTGCGACGCGACCGACGCCGTCAACACGCAGCGGGAGTGCGGCCTGGGCGCCAGCTGCGATCTGCCGAACCACCTTTGCAAGCGCGCCACCAACGGGTCGCTTTGCGCAGACTGCAAGACCGACGACGACTGCACCGGGACCACGCCCACCGCGCGCTGCGTGGTCAATCGCACGGCCGGCTCCCCGCACCTGGGCGAGCAATTCTGCGGCAGCGACTGCTCCTCGAATTGCACCGGCACGAGCGGAGCGGGATGCATCGCCGACGCCACCAAGTGCACCGCGCAATTTTCCTGCAGCGGCATCGGCAGAAGCGACACCTGGCCGTTCCAGTGCGTGCCCTTGCGCGGCTCTTGCGAGAGCGGCTTCGGCAAGCTCGGAGACTCCTGCGAAAAGAGCGGCGCCTCGGACTGCGGCAGCGCCATCTGCGCGCAGTTCGGCACCGAGCACCGCTGCACCCAGTCGTGCGTAGCGGACGGCGACTGCGGCGACGCGCGCTTCCGTTGCTGCGCGGGCGTCGGCTCGAGCAAGTATGACTGCACTCGCGGACCCACGGCGGGCGCGGCTGGCGTCTGCGCGCCGACTGGTGGCTCCTTCGGGGACGACTGCGCACCGGGCAGCCCGCCCTGCCAGGAAGGCCTCTGCCTCGACCTCGGCACCGCCCAACTGTGCACTCGCGCCTGCGACAAAAGCCAAACCTGCAGCGCCAGCTTCTCCTGCCAGTCCGCGACGCTGCGCCAGAGCGACGGCACGCTCGCGAGCGTCGTCAACGTTTGCTTCCCCGACGGCGGCGGCGGCGTGGGCTCGTCGTGCGCTTTCGGCCCCGCGGCCTGCAAGACGCACCTCTGCTTGAAAAAAGAGAGCGGCAACGTCTGTACCCAACCGTGCAAGATCAACTCGGATTGCCCGGCCCAGTGGAACTGTGCCGAGGAGAGCATGCCCGACG
Source organism: Deltaproteobacteria bacterium (assembly GCA_025358085.1). GTDB lineage: Bacteria > Myxococcota > Myxococcia > Myxococcales > 40CM-4-68-19 > JANYKT01. The sequence continues at coordinate 8,524 of JANYKT010000084.1, forward strand.
GCTCGCGTGTCACCGTCTGCCTGCCTCCGGGGGTCACGCCATGAAGCGCACGCTCGTTGTTTGCATCTTCGCCAGCCTGTGCTCCTGCGGCAACGATCGCCTGCGCCGCGCTCCCGAAGGCGTCGAAGTGGTGGGCGGCACCCCGGCCATTGATACCAACTTGCCGGGCGTCGACCGCGCCGATGGCGGCAGCGGCAACGTTTTCGGGCCAGCGGCGCCGCTCCAGGTCGACAGCTTCACCCAGCAGCAGATCTCCAAGGTCGATATCCTCTGGGTCGTCGACGACTCGCCCTCGATGCTGAAGAAGCAGGCCATCCTCGCCAACAACTCGCTGGGCTTCATCAAGTTCCTCGAGGCGCAGCAGGTGGACTACCACCTGGGCGTGACCACGACCGACACCTTCAACCCGCTTGAAAGTGGTCACCTGATCAACAATGCAAAGCTTCCGCAGCCCTGGATCAGCTCGGCCGACGGCGACAACGCCCAAGGTTACTTCGTCAGCAACGCAAACGTCGGCGAGATCGGGAGCGGCGACGAGAAGGGAATGCTCGGCGGCATGTTTGCGCTCACCGGGCCGCTTTCTCCCACGGTTCCAGCGTCCTCGGCGGGCAACTGCGTCGCTCGCGCAGGAGGGGCTGTCGATTGCTTCCTGCGGCCCGACGCCGCGCTCTACACCATCCTCATCAGCGACGAGGAAGACTCCTCGTGCTCTCCGATCCGCGGGCAAGGAGGTCCGGGCGCCACCGAGGGCTGCTCCGAGGACGCTATCCGGAGCGCCGGGCCCGACGGCTATGGCTCCATCGACTATTGGACGCGCTTCTACAGCGGCGCGAAGGGCTTGACCGGAATCTCGCGCTTCGCCGCCATCACCGCCGTGGACTCCACACAGTTCGACTGCGCGACGGAGTTCGGACAATCCGGCGGCAAGACCCCCGGATACTGCGACGGACCCGGCCAGCAGGTCACGGCCGCCTGTTCGGGCGGCGCGCACCCTGATTGCGCGAAGGGATCTTTCAGCGGCGACAGCTGCTGCGCCGCCATCGACAAGTGCTATCGCGGCCTGTTTGCGATTTCCCAGTGGTGCAATGTGGTGCCTGTCGGCAATGCCCAAAACGCCATTGCGCCGTATTACTCCGTCACCGGTGGCTGGCAGGGCTGCGAAGCCGCGCACGTCGATTCAGCCAACGATCAAAAAGTGGTCGACTTCGTCGCTTATTACGCGCCTCGCTACTCGACCGTCGCGACCAACACCGGCGGAGTCGCGACCAGCATCTGCCAGGCGGACTACACGCCTGCGCTCGCCAAACTGGGGCTGCAGGTGAGCGGCTTGCGCTCCGACTTCCCGCTCTCGCGGGCGCCTATCCCCGGCTCGACCAGTGTTCTCGTTGACGGGAAGACAGCCGCGACCTGGTCTTACGTCGGGTGCGAGAATCACGCCGCCCTCAATGTCATCCGCTTCACAGGTACCACCCGCCCGAAGCCCAATCAGAAGATCGCGGCGAGCTATGATGTCAACGTGCGCGGACTACTATGCCCCTGACCTTGCGCGCAGCCGACACGCTGGGCGAACCTCGCCCATCGTCAACGGAGTTCGACATCCATGAGCGTTCGCGGCACTTTCTTTAACCTGTTCGCCGCCTTGGTCGTCGCGGCGGCCCTCGGGGCTGGCAAAGCCGCGCGCGCCGAGGACACCAACTATGGTCCGGACGGCGCGCCCACCATCGTGCAGCGCAAGTTGCACACGATGACTGGCCGCTGGGAAGCCGGCCTCGCTGGCGGCATCGCGCTCAACACTTCGCTGGTCGATCAATACGCGACGCTGGTGTCGCTCAGCTACCACCCGAACGAGTGGCTCGACCTGGGCGTCGACGGGCTGGGTGACATCTCGCAATTGTCGGGCCTCAGCTACGCCATCCGTGCCGACCTGCGCCCGCGCGCAGCCAAAATATTCAAGGATGAGTTCGCCAACGCCAGCCAGCTGCGCCTGGCCGCGTTCGGAGTAGCGCGGCTCGCCCCCATCTATGGCAAATTCAATCTGGCCAGCGAGGTGAGCATCCACTTCCAGGCGTACCTGCTGGGCGGCGGCGGCGGCGGCTACCTCCACCACGAGTCGGTCAACCTGTGCGCGCAGGCCGGGACGGCGACGTGCCTCGACGGCCAATTCCTGACCAGCGACGCGGTCAAGCCCATGGCCGCACTGGGCGGCGGCTTCCGCTTCTATCTGGGCGAGCGCTGGAGCGTCCGGACGGAAGTCCGCAGCCTGCTCTTCGCCGACACGGTTCGTGAGCACAACGAGGTGACTGTGCCGTCGAGCGGCCTCGACCGTTCGTACCTCGGCACCATCGTCCTCTTTGTTGCAGGCGTCTCGGTGATCTTTTGATGACGAACCTCTCGAAAGCGCTCGCAGCGATTTTGCTGACTGGCTCGACTGCGCTGGCGCAAACCGCGCCCGCCTTTGCCACTCAACCGGCCGTGGCCGGCGACGACGGGGAAGTGCAGCGCATCCATGTGATCGAACAACGGCCCTTCACCGAGGCGGGGCGCTGGGAGCTGACCGCCTCCCTGCCGGTGCAGGTCAACCCCAAGTTCACCATTCACGCGGGAATTACCGCCGAGCTCGCTTATCACCTGCGCGAGAACCTGGCGGCACAGGTGGGAGTCACCTGGTTTCCGGTCGCGTACCAGAGCACGCTCTCGGAAGAACTCTTGACCAAGGCCGACGAAGCGCCGTTCTCGGCCGAGGCATTCCTGCTGCAGGGAGCGGTGCTCGCGGGCCTCGAGTTCATGCCCATCTACGGTAAGCTCAATGTCTTCGACGACAAGATTTTGCGGCTCGGATTTTATCTCAACGCCGGACTCGGAGCGGGCAAGACCCGGCTCCAGCTGCGGCCCAGCACCAGCCCGTTGGGCCGCTCCTACGGTGACACGGGCTATCGGCCCGTGGCGGCGCTGGGTGGCGGGTTCCGCGTCTTCGTGACTGAACGATTGACGGTGCGCCTGGAGCTGCGCGACTTCGCCTATTCGGGGTACGTTTCCAAAGTGAATGGCTGCGGCTATGGCGATGCCGTCGCCATCCAGGCGGCGGCTCAGACGAACACCCTGCCCGCGGCCGGCACGGTGTCGTCGGGGTGCAACCCGACGGCCTTCGGCGACGGGTTCCCGGCCATCAGACTGAACTCGGCGGGCGCGACGGATCTCCTCAAGCCGCCTGCCTCGGCCGAGGTTATCAACAACATCGTCTTCCAGGGCGGCATCTCGTATCTCTTTTAGGACTGCCAACAATGAACCTTCGACGATTCGGCCAGCGACTGGTGTTGTTGAGTCTGTGCTGTGCTGCGACGGCCAGGGCGCAGGAGATTGATACCCTCAATCATGCGATCGAGGATTACAACGACGGCAAGCATCGCAATGCAGCCCTCGGGTTCTTCCAGGTCGAAGAGGGTTCGACCGTCGAGGACAATCGCTTCAAGGCCGAGTACTACCTGGCGCAGTCGCTGAACAAGCTGGGTCTCGGCTTCAGCTCGTTCTTCTACTACGGGCAGATCATCAAGGCCGGTCCCTCGCACCCGTACTACTTCAAGGCCATTGAAGGCGCGGTCGCGGTCAGCGAGGCTTATCGCGACGAGATCCTCGGGCCCAACGTCCTCAACAAGAACTACAACGATCAATTCAGCCGGCTGCCGCCCGAGACACTCTCCAGGATCAACTATTATATTGCCCTGCTCGGCTTCCGTGCCGGCAAGTATGGCGAGGCCGAGCAGTTCCTGCTGGGCGTCCCGCCGGAGTCGAGCGCCTATGCCCAGGCGCAATACCTGACGGGCCTCGTGCAGCAGCGGCGCGATCCGGAGAAGGCAATCAAGACCTTCCGCGGCATTCTTGCCCTGGAAGGCACGAGGTATCGCGAGTTGGAGAGTGTGAAAGAGGTGGCCCACCTCGCGCTCGGCCGCACCTTGTATGGCCAGCATCAATATGAGCAGTCGGCGGCCGAGTATTCGAAGCTGCCGCGCTTCTCGAGACACTGGGACGAAGCGCTCTTCGAGGGTGCTTATGCCGACCTGCTCAATGACGATCCGGGCTCGGCGCTGGGCAAGCTGCACAGTTTGCACTCGCCGCATCTCTCGGACGAGTTCGCCCCCGAGTCGCAAAACCTCGCCGCCATCATCTATCACCAGAATTGTCTCTATCCGCAGGTGCGCCAGGTGATTGGCCGCTTCAATCGCGATTACGTGCCGATGAAAAATTCGCTGAGAGCCATCCTGGACTCGAATCCACCGGTTGAGCAGTTCTGGCAGATGGTCGCGCCGGGCAGCGACTCGCGCCTGCCAGTGGCGGTGCAGCACCACCTGCAGAAAAACGAGCGGGTCGAGGCCATGCTCGGATATCTCGGCCGGCTCGATCTGGAGACGGCGAAGATCCACCAGGACGAAGTCCTGGCCCGCTCGCCGCTGGGCGTGGACCTGCTCGACTTGATTGCCAGGCAGAAGGCGCTGGTGGGGCAGGTGGCGGGCAAGTTCATCAAGGGCCGGCTCGCCGACCTGACGCACCTGATTGAAGTGCTCGACGGCGACAAGGAGATCATCGGCTTCGAGACCACCAAGCGAGAGAAAGACGTGCTCGAGCAGAACGTCGATGTGCGGGGCCTGCTTGCCAGCCAGACGTTGTCCCGGCCGTCCATGCCTGGGACCGGTTACGAGTATTGGCCGTTCGACGGGGAATACTGGCCGGACGAGATTGGCTATTACAAATACACGCTCAAGAACGCCTGCCCGCAGAAGAAGAAGGAAGAGTAACGCCAATGCGAGCCACCTCGATTGCGGCCATCCTGATTGCGCTCGCCCCCGGAGCCCACGCGGCCTCGGCGATGAAGCTCAAGCCAGCGCCGAAGGATATTGAGTCAGCCAATACCGGGCCCGCGCACGTCAAGGCGCCCACCAGCGAGGACGACGTCGCGCGCGATGTCGCCGCCGGCCGCAAGCGCGACGAGCTGGTTGACGAACTCAAGATCATCATCCCGCGAATTCCGGAGAGCGAGCGCAAGGCCGACCTTTACTTCCAGCTCGCCGAATTGTGGTGGGAGAAGTCGCGCTACGTTTCCTTGCAGGAGGTGAAGAACTACGACGACGCTACTGCGTCCTGGTCGAAGGAGCACCAGGCCCAGGTCCCGGAGCCGAAGGTTTCCACCCGCGAGTCCGACGCTTATCGCCAGGAGGCGCTCAAGCTCTACCAGACCATCCTGAAGAATTACCCGTCCTATCCGCGCAAGGACGAGGTGATGTTCGTCATCGCCTACAACCTGTATGAATCTGGCAACAAGGCTGAAGCGATGCAGAGCTACAACACGCTCATCAAGCAATATCCCGGCAGCCGGTTCGTCCCTGACGCCTATGTGCAGATGGGCGAGCAATACTTCGCCACCAATGATGTGTTGCGGGCGCGCGCCGCCTTCGAGAAGGCCGCGGCTTACAAGCTACCCAAGCTTTACTCATTCGCCATCTACAAGCTCGCCTGGTGCGATTACAATGCGCAGGAATACAACGACGCCATCGCCAAATTTAAAGACGTCATCTCCTATTCGGACCAGCAGCTGCAGGAGAAGCAGGGCTCGCGCGACCGGATCCAGCTGAAGAGCGAGGCATTGAAAGACATCGTCCTGGCCTACGCGCAGATCGACGCTATCGACAGCGCCACTTCCTATCTGCACGAGGAGGGCGGCGCACACGCGCTCGATTACGTGAACAAGCTAGCGGCGACCTACTTCGATACCGGCAAGTTCGAGCAGGCCATCCGCGTCTACAAGGGGCTGGAGGCCGAGGCCCCCTCTCACGTTCGCGCGCCGGCCTGGCAGCAGAAAATCCTGCTCGCCTACGACAAGCTGAACAAGCGCGACCGCGTGGTCGCGGAGATGAAGATCCTGGTCAAGGACTATGGCCCGCAGAGCGCCTGGGCCAAGGCCAACGCCGGCCAGACAGGCGCCCTCGCCGAGGCGAACGACCTGGCCGAGAGCGCGTTGCGCGAGCTGGTGCAGGACTATCACCAGGAAGCCATCAAGACGAAGAGCGTGGCCACCTACAAGCTGGCGCGCGACATCTACAAGCAATTCCTCGAGACTTTTCCGGAGGCCGAGACCGCCTATTCAATGCGGTTCTATTACGCCGAGATCCTTTATGCGCTGGAGGACTGGGACGCGGCGGCCGGGCAATACGGGAAGGTGGTGGATGCCGACTTGAAGGGTCAATACGCGCAGAGGTCTGCTTATGACACCATCCTCGCGCTGGAGAAGTCGGTCGGCATTGCCAAGGGCAAACTGAAGAGGCACGACCTCGCCGACAAGAGCCACATCGACGAGCGCAAAGCCAAGGGCCAGGTTGAGCAGAACCGCGTCATCAAGCTGGAGAAGGTCGCGAAAGACACCGAAGCACAGCCGATTCCCGAGAACGAACAGAAGCTGATCGCGGCCTGCGAAAAGTATCTCACCGTCGCCGGACATTCGAAGGACGAGATTGTCATTCGTTACAAGGCGGCGTTCGTCTATTATGATCACCGCCATTACGTAGAGGCCGCCAACCGGTTTGGCGACATCATCTTGAAGTGGCCGAACGATGCCTGGTCCCAGAAGGCAGCCGATCTTTCGCTTGATATCCTCAATACCAGGGAAGCCTGGCTGGACCTGAGCGAGCTGGCGCACAAGTTCCATGAAGATCGCCGCCTCGCACCCGCGGGCAGCGAGTTCGAAAAGCGCGTCGCCAAGCTGGGCGAGAGTGCCAGGTTCAAGTACGTGCAGCTCGACCTGTACGAGAAGAAGAAGGACTACCCGCTCGCGGCCAGCCAGTTCCGGAAGTTCGTGCTGCAGTACCCGCACAGCGAGAATGCGCCCAAGGCGCTCTATGATGCTTTGCTGATTGCCGACCAGGCCGACCAGCTCGACCTCGAGGTGGCGGCCGGCGCGCAATTGCTCAAGGACTATCCCCGGGCCGACGAGGAAACGGTCAAACTGACCATTCCGGCGCTGGCCAATGCCTGTGAGCGGTCGGCGCGATATCCCGAGGCAATCAAATGGTACGAAGAGGCGCAGTCGCGCTGGCCGGCCGACCCCAAGGCGCCTGACTGGCTCTTCAATGCGGCGGTGTGGCGCGAGGGAATGGCCGACGACGCGGGCGCGCTGGCTGACTGGCAGAAGTATGAGAAGCACTATGGAACCCGGCCCGACGCGGCCAGGATCGCTTTCAACATCGGGCTCATCCTCGAGCGGCAGAAAGAAGACCAGAAGAAGATTGCGGACTATTGGTACGGCTACCAGCGCGAGTGGTCGCGCGCGGCCACGCCGGGCCAGCTGTTGCTGGCGCGTTACAAGGAAGGACTGGCCCTACGCCAGCTGCGGGCGAGCGATCCGAACGTGCCTGTCGTCCTGGCCGAGGTGGCGCAGAAGTTCCGCGCGCTGCCCGACAGCGAGAAGCTGCCGCCGCTGGCCGACGCCGCGGCGCACGCGCGGTTCCTGAACGTCGATAGCGCTTTCGACGAGTTCATCAAGATCCATTTCAATTACACGCGCCAGCAAGACCTGGTCCATGTGCTCAAGACCAAGAACACTCGCATGTCGAAGCTGCTTGATGCCTATACCGAGGTCATCCGGGTGGGCAGCCCGCGCTGGAGCGAAGCGGCGCTGGAACGGCTGGGCGAGGCCTATCGCAACTTCAACAAAGGTTTGCTCGAGGCGCCGATGCCGCGCGGACTCGACCCGGAACAGCAGGATCTCTATCGCACCACGCTCGAGAACCAGGCGCTCCCTCTCGAGGATAAAGCGAGCGACGCATTCGAGAAGGCAGTCCAGACCGGGCAGAAGACGCAGGTCTATTCGGAGTGGATGGTCAAAGCGCAGGACTTCCTGCACGACTACAAGCCCGACGAATACGGAGACGTGCACAAGCTTTCGCTGATTGACAGCGACTTTTCAAAAGCTGTCGCCCCGGATCTCACACTCAAATCCGGCAGCGGAGCCTATTGAAATGAGCCCTTCCAATCGACCTTCGGTGCCGTCTCCGGGCTTCGTCGCCTTCGCAATCGCCGGAAGCATCGGCGTCTGCCTGGTGGCGAGCCTGCAGGGATGCGCCGGGAAGCAGGAAGTCGTGCGGCCGGTCTCCGGGGCGGGGTCGCCACCCATGCACCTCATCGAACTGCCGCCCGCGGTGAGCTATCAGGAAGCGCGCGCAGCCATGGCCGCGGGCAACTTCGCCAGCGCGCGGCAGAAGCTGGATGTCTATCTCGCCCGCGAGCCCCGGAGCGCCGCGGCGTGGTTCGACGCCGGCTGGGTGGCTGAGAAGCTGAGCGATGACCAGGCTGCCGCAGCCGATTACCAGAAGGCGCTGGTCAACGAGCCTGCGCAGGTTGGCGCCGCCCTGAATCTGATCCGCCTCGACCGCGTGCAGGACAAGATCGCCGAGGCCGAGCACGTGGCGCGCGCAATCCTCGCCAAGCGGCCCGACGACGCGCAGCTACTCGATGTGCTGGCGTCGCTGCAGCGCCAGCAGGGCAAGCTCGACGACGCGGCGGTTACCATCCAGAAGGTCCTGGCGCGGCATCCGCGCGATGCCGACGCCTACAAGAACCTGGCTGCGGTCGAGGCCGACAAGGGTCATCTGCGCCTCGCCGAGTCGGCGTTGAACGACGCGCGCAAGCTCGACGACAAGGACGCCGGCATCGTCAACAGCCTGGGACAGCTGGCCATGCGCCGCGAGGACACCTCGGCGGCACACGCCTTCTTCGACGAGGCCACCCGGCTGGACGCGAACCTCCTCGCGCCGTGGGCCAACCTGGGCGCACTGGCGCTGCAATATCGCGACTACCTCGCCGCCGACCGGGCCTACGCAAAAGCCGTGGCGATCGAGCCTTTGCGCTGGGACACGCACCTCGCGCACGCCTGGGCGCTCGAGGGCCTCAAACATTTCCAGGAAGCGCGCACCGAGTACGAGAAGGTGCTGGCGGTGCGGCCGCAGCAGGAAGATGCGCTCTATGGCCGCGCCAATGCGCTCAAGCTTGAAGGCGACTTGCCAGCCGCGCTCGTTGCATTCAAGACCTACGCGCAGTTGCCCAGGGCGGCCAGGCTGAAGGAAGCGCAAGCGCAGATGGCCTCGATCGATCTGCGGCTGAAAAACCCTCCGCAGGCGGCGAAGCCCGCGCCCTTGGCGAACGAGCGCGGTGCGGGGGGCTCCGCAGGCGAGGTCGATCTTTCCAGGTTGCCGATCGGCACCGACACCGGCCCGGCGGCGACGCAGCTTCCGTCGGGCCCCCCGGAGGCAGCGCCGGCGGCGACGCAGCTTCCGTCGGGCTCCCCGGAGGCAGCGCCGGCGGCGACGCCCTCACCGGAGAAATCACCCCCGGCGCCGATTCCAGACGATTCGCCCAAGGGTAATTTTGAAAAGCCCGCGGCGGCAGTCCACGCTAGCGCGAAAGGGCAGCGGTGAAGCGTCTCGCGCTTCGCGCTGCGGCGCCGGTAGCGGGCAGGAACAAGGCCGGTTGGCCGATGGTTGCGGCGTTTAAAGGGTGGTAGCGGTTTTCATCAGGAGGTCGTCCGTGTCGTCCAGGTTATTCGCTCTGCTGGCTCTGCTCGTTTCCGTTCCGGCCTGGGCCGAAAAGGGCGAGGCGAAGGTCGTGCAGGAAGCCGACAAGGTGGTGGTGCGCAAGCGCACGGTCATCGACTTCAACGACGTCACCGTCGAAGGCGAGCTAACCAAGCCTGAAGGCAGCTATCTGCTCAATCGCAACAAGACCCGCTTCCAGTCGCTGATCAAGCTGCGCGACAACTTCAATCCAGAGTTGCAGAAGTCCGCCGACAACCTCTAGGACACGCACCCATGGCACAGAACAAGCGCAAGGGGCCGGCAGAGAAGTTCGGGTCCGAAGACAGCGCGGCCGGCTTGCAGATTTCGGAAGACGCCACCCAGCCGGGTGCGCCCATGCCGCCGGAGCTTCGCGCGCTGGACTGGGATTCCCAGCAGAAGGTTCGCCGCCCGACGCTTGCCGCGAGCCTGAGCGCCGCCGCGGCTGCGCGGCTCCTGCTCTCGGAGGAATTGCCCGCTGACGAGCGGCCGCTGCAGGGCGATCGCGTGCTGCTGGTCGGACTGGTCTGGGGCGGCACAACGCTGATTGAACTGGAGCAGATCGCGCGCGGCGCGGACCTGCGCGCGGGCCGCTTCTTCGACCTGCCCGCTGCGCAGCTGGCGAGAAACTTCCGCATCGTGCGGCACGCTGGCGGCGACCACGTCATCACGCTGCCAGCCGAGGTGGCGACCGAAGTGCACCGGGCCGGCAAGGTGACCTCGCTGCAGCAGCTCACCACCGAGCAGAAAGCGCGACTGGTCGAGGCGCCATTCAAGGGTTACGCCCTCCCTATCGAGAACAATGACCGCATCGCAGCGCAGGTGGCGCCGCAGCTGATGCTGATCGCCCGCTATGTCCGCGCGGCCCGGCAGCGTGACAAGTTGTTGCTTGACCAGCTGGACATTCCCTTCGCCACCACCGTCATCCTGGCGCTGCTTGCGATGGGCCTTTTCGTTCTGATGGTTTCGCTCACGCCGCGCCCGGAAGAGGGCAGCTCGGACGACCTGACGCGCAAGCAGCAGGTGCTCACCAGGTACCAGGTGAGGCCGGAGGCGAAGAGTGAGCAGCCCAAAGTCAAGGATCTGGCCGGCGCCAAAGAGGGAGAGAAAGCGAAGGAGAAGGAAGGCAGGCTTGGCAAGGAAGACGCCGGCAAGAAGGACGCCGGCGCGTCGAAGAAGGGCGCGCCCGTGGTCGACCCGAACAAGAAGGAGACCGACCGCAAGAAGATCATGAAGCTGGGGCTGGTCGCGGCGCTCTCGAAGATGGGCGCGGGCGGCGGCGGCGCGGCGGCAAATGTGCTGGGCCCGGGCGGACTCGGCAGCGGCATCAACAATGCGCTCGGCGGCGTCAAGGGCAGCGCAGGAGCGGGCGATGCGTATGGCGTCGGCGGCATGGGCACGCGAGGCACCGGCGCGGGCGGCGGCGGCAAGGCGCTGGGCATCGGCGGCCTTGGCACCAGGGGCGGAGGGAGCGGGCGCGGCGGCTACGGCGCGATCGATCTCGGCGGGCGCGGCAAGGACGAGACGGTCTTCGTTCCGGGCCGCACCACGGTGGTCGGCGGCCTCTCGCGCGAGGTCATCAATCGCGTGATTCAAAAGCATTACAATGAAATCAAGTATTGCTACGAGAAGGAGCTCACGCACGATCCTGCTCTCTACGGAAAGATCACGGTGCTGTTCGTGATCGCGGGTGACGGCCGGGTCGGCGACGCGATGGTTCAGCAGACCACCATGTCCAGCGAACCGGTCGAGAGCTGCATGCTGAACCATGTCAAGCGGTGGGCGTTCCCGGCCCCGCAGGGCAACGGCACAGTGCAGGTCACCTATCCGTATGTCTTCAAAAGCAGCGGCCAATAGGGAGACAGGGTGCGCCAGAACCTCATTGTCCTCGCCAGCGTTCTGGGCCTCGCCTCCGCAACGGCGCGCGCTGAACCTGTCGCCCCCGCCACCGGCCTCGACGAAAAGCCGCGCCGCGGGACCTTCGTCGAGACGACGCTCGGCGTCTTTACCGCCATGGGCGGGAGCCGCCCGTTTTCTAATGCCCAGCCGTACCTGGGCATCCAGGCGGGAAACCAGGTCGGCAACCGGGGCTCGTTCTTCATCGCGCTCGGCATGGGCGCGATCAGCGCGTCCTGCTACCAGCTCTCGAGCAATCGCGTCGACTGCCAGGCGGCCGACTCGTTCGGAGCAACTTTCGCCGAGATCGGCGGCGCCTATGGCGCGGCCGTGACGTCGCGGCTCCTGCTCTCCATCAAGCTGGTCGGCGGCCTCACCAACTTGAGCCCGGGACCGGTGCGCGACGGCAACAACGTGCCCGACAACCTCTTTGGCTTTCACCTGGGCGGCGGCGGCGCGCTCGATTACGACACGCACCTCGACCATTTCGCGGTCGGCCTCGACGCGCTCATCCGCTATTCGCTGGTGCGTACCACGGTAAGCGGCGGCGCCGGCCAGCCGTCAACGACACAGACCCTGGGCCTGCCCACCCTCGCGGTGATGCCTAGAATCCGCTACGTGTTCTAGGACCGTAGGTGCCGTTTCCAATGAGCGATATCGAGAGTCGCGAGCTCGACCCACTCCGCGGCGAATTCTCGCGCGTGCGCGATCTCATCAAGCTGCGGCTTTATCCAGCCGACTCTGGGGCCGACGGCGCAATCGTCGCCGCGCCGGTCGCACATGGCCTGCAGGCGGTGCTGGTGTTCGATCTGCCCAGCGCCATCGCGCCAGTGCGGCCCGCCGACCTGCGCGCCTGGTCGCGGCCCGCGGAGGAGCTGATTGCGCTGGCCCTGGGAAACGTGCGCAGCCAGGAGCAGGTCCGCGTCGACCCGATGGATCTCGTCCAGGCTCGCATCTTTACGGTCTCGGGCGAGAGCGTCTTCGTTGCCACCCTGGGCATGACGGTTTCGGACCTGCTCGGTCCGTCGGATCTGGGCGCCCTGGTGGCGGTACCCAGCAATCACATCGTGCTGTGCCACTCGCTCTTGGGCCGGCACACGGCGCAAGAGGCTTTTGGCGCTATGGAATCGATCTGCGCGGCCGTCTACGCAGCGGGGCCGCACGCGCTCAGCCCGCTTTTGTACCGGCGGCTCGGCAATGAGATGAAGCCGGTCGAAAGCGCTGCCGCGTTACTTGCGCTCCTGCCTGATGAGCCATAGGCGTGCTCCATTGCAGAACGAAAGAGAGCTCCGAATGAGGCATGCGCTGCTGCTCCTGCTTGCGGTCGGTTGTGTCCACGCGCGGACCGCGGGAGCGACGGAAAAGGCCGCGACCGTGCCCGCAGATCAAGTCGCCGCGAGCGAGGTTGCCATTTCCCGTGTGCTGGACGATTGGCATACGGCGGCGGCGCAGGCGGACGAGAGCGGTTACTTCTCGTATTTTGCGCCCGGCGGCGTTTTTCTCGGCACCGACGCCACCGAGCGCTGGGACGCGGCCGCGTTCCGCGCTTTCGCGCACCCCTACTTCGCCAAGGGAAAAGCCTGGACGATGGTGCCGTCACGCAGGCACCTCGCGGTGGACGGCGAGCACGCCTGGTTCGACGAGGCTCTCGAGACCAGCTACGGCCCCTGCCGCGGCAGCGGCGTGCTCCAGCGCATTGCCGGTGCGTGGAAGATCGCGCAGTACAACCTCACCTTGACCATTCCCAACCAGCGCGTCCACGAAGTGCAGCAACTCCTCGCGCCGTCGCACTAATCCGGGGACACCATACGGAATTAAGTTCCGTATGGTGTCCCCAGCTTAAGTCGCCCAGCGCGCCCGGTATTGGCCGCCGGGATCATATTGGGCCGTCTGCTTTTCCAGATTGAACTGGCGCCCGCCGCGCGGGTCCGTGCCTCGCCCGGCGATGGAGAGCCAATTCCCCTGATTGGTATACACGTCGTAATCAACAAGCATGGATTCAAACCAGGCCGCTCCGGCCCGGAAATCGCAGCCCAGATCGTAGACAAGATAGCTCGCCAGAACCTGCCGCATACGATTTGAGGAATAACCAGTGGCGGCAAGCTCGCGCATCCCGGCATTGATGAGCGGCGCCGCGGTCCGGCCTTTTGTCCATTGCGTGAATGCCTGGGCATCGTGCGCGGGCGCCGCAGCTTCGCCGAGCCCACGGGCGCGATACAGGCGGCTCCCGTGCTTCAAATGCAGGAAGCGGAAGTAATCGCGGAAGAGCAGCTCGAACCAGAGCCAATAGGTGCCGTCATTCGCGCCGTGCTGCGCTTCAAAACCTTTCAAGGCGGCATAGGCCGTCCGCGCCGAGAGCGCTCCGGACGCGAGCCAGGGGGAGAGCTTGCTCGAGAAGTCCACTCCGGCGAGCTCATTGCGGGTGGACTTATAAGTATGCGCGAGCTTCCGGCCCAGGTAGCGCTCGAGGTGCGAGAGCGCCGCGGTCTCACCGCCGCCGAAAGAGGGCAGGGCATAAGGGAACGAAGAACTTCCGGACGCAGGTGCCGCTGGCAAAGGTCGCGGAGGAGCCCGACAGAGCAGGGCGGCCGCGGGCAGGGCCGGCAATCCGGGGAGACGCGCGGGGATCGGCAGCGGCTCGGGCGGCCGGATCCCTCCGCGCTCGACAGCGAGGCGGAACGCGGTGAAGACCTCCGGCAGCGAGGCGGGCGGAAAGGGCAACGTGGACGGGTCGAGCAAGCTCGATTGCCAGGTGGTCGCAACCGGAATCCCGGCCGCCCGCAGCGCGTTCACTGCCTGCTGCTCCTCGGGCGCGGCGATCTCCTCGCAAGCGAGTTCCTGCGCGCCCACCGCCTGCAAGAGCGGCGGCAACACTTCCGCAGGATGCCCCGTCAACTCAAGAAGGTCACTGCCGCGCTCACGCAAGCGGGCGGAGAGGTCCGCGAGCGTCGCGGCGAGGAAATGCTGCCGGTGCGGGCCCGTGCGCTCGAACCCCCAGCGCGTGAGGGTCGCGGGCTCGTGGCAATAGACCGGTAGCAAAGCGCTCGAGGCGCTACACGCTTGCGAGAACGCCCGGTTGTCGAGCAGCCGGAGGTCGTTGCGGAACCAATAAATCCGGGCGGTCACGGCTTCTTTGCCCGGCGGCAGCGGTCGGAGCAATAGCGGACCTCGTCCCAGACGCGCTCCCATTTCTTGCGCCAGGTGAAAGGCCGCCCGCAGTGCACGCACGGGCGGCTGGGGAGGTCGGCTTTCCTGGGCTTTCGCATGCTGCTGTGCATGCCCATGGTGCCTCGGCAAGGCCAGCAAAAGTGACGCTTGTCGGTGAGTCCGTGCGCCCGCGCCGCGGCTCTTTCGAGCTTCGGCTACCGCTCCTTGCCGCGCATGGCGCGGAACATCTGCTTGACGTTCTCGCGGTCGAAGTCGGTGGCATAGCTGAACTCCTGCCCATTGCGCAGCCACTCGCCGCCATCGACGGTGAGGCAGTCGCCAGTGACATAACCCGCGCCGTCCGACATCAGATAGGTGGCGGCGTCGGCGATTTCGAGCGGCGTTCCAAAGCGCTTGAGCGGTACGCGATTGCGCGCCTGCTCCTCCATTGCCGGGTCAGGCATCAGCCTGCTGAATGCGCCCTCGGTCGGCACCGGCCCCGGCGCAATGGCATTGACGCGAATTCCATAAGTGGCCCACTCGACCGCGAGCGAGCGGGTCATTGCGAGAACGCCCGCCTTCGCGCAGGCCGAGGGAAGCACGAATGCAGAGCCCATCCATGCATAAGTGGTGACGATATTGACGATAGACCCGCGCCTGCCGGCAATCATCTTCTTCCCGAACGCCAGCGTGCAATTGAAGGTGCCATTCAAGACGATATCAACAACAGTCTTGAACCCATTGGGCGACAGCTCCTCCGACGCAGCGAGAAAGTTGCCCGCGGCGTTGTTGACCAGACCGTCGACGCGCGGAAGCGAGGCCGCCACCTCGGCCACCGCGGCCGCGTCGCGCACGTCGCAGACCAGCGCCTGGCCCCGTCCCATCTGGGCGACAACCTTGTCGAGCTTTTCCTTCGTCCGGCCCAGGACCACCGGGTGCGCGCCAAGCTCGGCGAAGCGCAGCGCCATGGCCGCGCCCAGGCCGGAGCCGCCGCCTGTGACCACGATGACGCGATCCTTCAACAAGTCCGTTTGATACATGGAGGCCTCCCAAGTAGAAGAGGCGCACTATGAAGTCTGATTCCCGGAACCTCAAGGTCGGCGACGAGCTGACCGTAAAACGGTCCTTCACCGCCGACGACGTGATTGCCTTCGGTCGCATCTCAGGCGATCGCGGTCGTCACCACCTGGTGCTCGACGCCCAGGGTCGCTTGATGGTGCACGGCCTGCATACCGCCACGCTCCCCACCGAGATTGGCGGCAGCATCGATTTCGTCGCTCGCGAGATGGTGTTCGACTTCCAGCGGCCGGTCTTCGTTGGAGACACCGTGACCTGTACCTGCACCATCGTGAGCGTTACGCAGCAGGAAAACCGTCGCGCACTCGAGGTGAATTTCGTCTGCTTGAACCAGCACGGCAAAGAGGTGCTGCTCGGGCGTACCAGTGGCGTGGTACTGGAGGAAGCATGATCGCGCTGTTGCTCGCAGGAGCTGTGGCGGCCCAGCAGCGCAGCGCGGTCGCGCAGCCCCCGGTCGCGGCCCAGCAGCACCCGGTCGCGCAGCCCCCGGTCGCGGCGCAGCAAGGCCGGCTCGTCGTGCTGGTGGTGATTGATCAGCTGCGCTACCAGGACCTGCTCTGGCTCGCGCCGGAGTTCGGCCCGAAGGGATTTGGAGGCCTCGGGCGGCCCGTGCCGATGCGCTACGACACCGTCGTCACCGAGACAGCGGCGGACCATGCGGTGCTCTCCACCGGCGCGTATGCCGACCTGAACGGCATCATCGGCAACCGGTTCTACGCGGGAGAAAAAGCGCACGAATCGGTGGAAGACCCGGACTGCCCGGTCTGGGGCGCGCCACACCAGGGCCGCAGCGCTGCGCTCCTGCGCGTGCCGACAGTGGGCGACGCATTCAAGCTCGGCACCAACGGAGCGGGGCGGGTGGTCACCGTCGCGCTCAAAGATCGCAGCGCGCTCTTCCTTGCCGGGACCTCCGCGGATCTGGCGCTCTGGCTGGAGGCGGAGGCCGGCCGGATGACCTCCAGCACCTGCTACGCGAAGGAGCCCCCTGCGTGGCTTGTGAAACACGAGCGCGAGCACCCGCTTTCCGAATGGAAGGATTACGTGTGGCGCGAGCTCGATCCCGCCGCCGTCAGCCGCTACGCGCCGCAGGTCGAGACCGTGGGCGCGGCCTCGGAGGTGGGGCCGCGATTCCCGCACCAGGTCGGCAAGGGCAAGGTGGACAAGACGCTTGCACAGGCGCTCAAGGCTACGCCGGCCGGGACCACGATCGCGCTCCGGGCCGCGCGGGCTGCGGTCGAGAGCCTGCGCCTAGGCGACGCGGGCTCGACCGATCTGCTTGGGGTTGCAATCTCTGCCGTGGACCTGGTCGGTCACCAGTTCGGCACCACCGCGCGCGAGCGGGTCGATGCGGTTCTGCGCACCCACCAGGAGCTGACCGCCTTCCTCGACTTCCTTCGCGCGCGACTCGGGACTCGGCTCGCAGTCGTCCTCACCGCCGACCACGGCCTCACGCCCACCGCTGCCGACGAGTACCGGCTCCGGGCGCCCGGCGGAACCATCGACGTCGACGGATTGATCCAGCGGGTGAACGAGGCGCTTGACCGGGCTTTCTCGGCGCGGGCAGGCGGCTGGGTAATGGCGGTCGACGGCAGCGCGATGATCCTGCACCAGCCGCACCCGCCCCAGGCGCTGCAGGTCGCCGCCGAGGTGTTGCGCCGCGAGCCTGGGCTGTGGAAAGTCGTTCTCCCTGACGAGGTCGCGCACGAGCTGCCCGCCATTCGCCACGCCGTTTTTCCGGGCCGCAGCGGCGAGCTTCTCCTGGTGCCGCGCCCGCTCTGGACCCTGAAAAAGCCGACGCATGGGGCCGACCACGGCTCGCCCTGGAATGACGACGCGCTGGTGCCGCTGGCCGTGCAGGCACCAGGCTGGAAGCTGCGCAACGACGGCCGGGTGGTGGACGCGGCACAGGTCGCGCCCACCGTCGCGGCCCTGCTGGGAACCGCGCCACCCGCGGCCGCGCTGGCCGACCCCGCCGTCATCCACGACGATTGAGCACTTGCGAATCCGGACCCGGGACAGCGAGCCAGCGACCCGTTAGCCTAGCCGTCCCGTGAGCATCATTGGCTATAAATACAGGAGTGGCTCGCCGCTCCCCTCCTATGTAGAGGAGCTCATTCCGGCCCAGCTTGCCGCCGTCCGGGTGGCGTGCCTTCTGGCGGCACCGTTGTTGCTCGCCTCCTCCGTGCTCGACCGCATCGTCGCGCCTGCGCTCTGGCTGCAGCTCTCCGGTGTCCGCATCCTCGCGGCGGGGCTGCTGCTGCTGATCGGGCAGGAGGCGCGCACGCCGACCATGCCGGTTCTGTCGCTGTCGGTCGCGGGCATCGCGGTCATCTGCAGCACCGTCGAGCTGGCCATCTTCGGGACCGGCACTTTTCACAGCCCCTATCTCTACGCGCCACTGATCGTGCTGGCAGGCATCGCCATGGTGATCCCGTTGCGGCCACAGCAGGCGCTGGTGCTGAATCTGGAGTCGCTGCTCATCGTGCTGGTCCCGCTGCTGCTGACCCACCGGGGACCGCAAGAAGATGTTCTCCTCGGGGCCGCCACGGCTTATCTGTTCACGCTGGCAGTGATCAGCGTTGCGGCCTCGGGAGTCCAGGACAAGCTGCGCCGCCGCGAGCATCTGGCCCGCGGCGAGTTCGCGCGGCATGCCGGCCTGCTCCAACTGGGCACACTCGCGGGCGGGCTCGCGCACGAGCTATCGAATCCGCTCAACGCGCTCTTCCTGCAAGCCGACATGGTTTTGCGCGACCCCGGCAACGTGCTGGCGCGGGTGGAGAAGATGCGCGGCAACATGGAACGCATGCGCGACATCCTTGAGGCGATGCGCAACGGCGCGCGTCTGTCGGGCGGGGAGCGGCGTCCGGTGGAGCTGGCGCGCGAGGTCGACCTGGCCTTCACGCTCATCGAAGGAAGGCTGCGCAACCGGGTCGCGATGGTGCGCGCCTACGCGGAGCTGCCACCGGTGTATTGCCAGCCCACCTTGCTCGGACAGGTGCTGGTCAACCTGCTCGCCAACGCGGCCGACGCGGTGGCAAAGGCCCCGTCACCGCGCCTCGCGCTGCGGCTGCGGCGCGAAAACAACGAGGCGTTGAT
Organism: Deltaproteobacteria bacterium; assembly: GCA_025358085.1. GTDB lineage: Bacteria > Myxococcota > Myxococcia > Myxococcales > 40CM-4-68-19 > JANYKT01. The sequence goes on from JANYKT010000084.1 coordinate 27,333, forward strand.
CGAGGTGGAGGACAACGGGACCGGCGTGCCCGAAGAGCTGCGTACAAAGATTTTCGAGCCGTTTTTCAGCACCAAGGGCGACCAGGGAAATGGCCTGGGCCTCTGGATCTCGTCGGAGATCGCGAGGCTGCACGGCGGAACGCTGACCGTGCACAGGGGCACTTCCGGCGGAGCCCTGTTTCGCCTTGCACTCCCCATCGATCCCCGCGGCGGCGCGCCATCCATCGCCACGCCAGCCCAGGTTCAACCCGCCGCCTGAGCGCTACTTCTCTTCAGGCAACCGCGGAGGTGCAACTTCAGCTTCGCCTTCTTGTCGCAGGCAGTCGCGTAGCGCCACGCATGCCTGCCCAAGGTTTGATGTTGGACGTGAACACTGGAGGAATGGCGGACTACGCGCCGCCCGGGTTTGGCTTCCTGCGCTGGTTCGAGATCGATCTCGCGCGCCTGTACTTCGCGCCGGCTTTGAAATGGAAAGGCAGTTTGGGTCTTCGCTCGCGAGCGACCGTGACTTGCGCAGAAGCGCGCTCGGTGGCACGAGTTGACGCCAAGGCCCCCGAGCCCCAACCTATGAAACCATCGCGCCCGACCGTCCACCCAGCCGTTGCAGCAGCGCAAGAAGCTTTTTATCCGGACTTGGTCGAGGAGGTGGCGAAGGCCGTCTCCATCGAGCGAGTGGTCGTCGTCGGCGTCTCCGGGCTTCCCCCCGGCAGGCGGGCGCGCCGGATGCTCGATGCGACAGGGATCGCCTACCGCTACCTCGAATACGGCAGCTACTTCTCGGGCTGGCAGCGCCGGCTGGCGCTGAAGATCTGGGTGGGGTGGCCGACGTTCCCTCTCGTCTTCGTCAAGGGAACATTTATCGGCGGGGCGAGCGATCTGCGGAAGCTGATCGAGAGTGGCGAATTCAAGAGGTCAATCAGCGATTGAAGGTCGCGAGCTCCGAACGGTGGAAGTCACTGACGGGTCTACTTTCCCAATGCCGCCGCGGCCACCTCGGGGGTTGCGGGTTCGTGTAAGAGAGGGCACATCGCCCCGACCTTCGGGTAGCGCAGGTGCTGTTGCTGGTCCTTGCACAGGTAGCGGCAGATCCCGTCCGCCCCGACGCCCTGGTCCTCCACGACGCAGCGACCCGGGTTCTCGATCTCGAGAACTGCTGCCATCAACTTTCCCTTCTCCTGCCCGTCGGTCTCCGCGGCTGAGGCGCTCCGCAGCGCTTCCTTCAGTGAGGGATCGCGCACCTCGCGAATTTTTTCGACGATCAGCTCCTTGGCCTCCCAGTGTTTCTGCTCCGGGATGAGCGCAACCAGCTGCGCGTGCGTCTTCCAGCCGGGAGTCTGCAAGAGGCGAAACAGCGCGCCCAGCGCAACTTCCTTGGCCACTGTGCCGGACGCGAGCGTCTTCTCGAGGACCGCGATCGCCTTGGGGGTGTGTGCCGCCGCGAGCCCGTCGAGCGCGAAACAAGCCGAAGGGGAGGAATCGGTCTTCTCGACTTTGCAGCCGTCGATCACGCCACTGAAGAGCGCGACGCCCTGGTCCAGGAGCACGACGGCGAGCTTCTCGACGTTCGCGCGCGAGTTTGCGCCGCGGATGCAATCATGCTGCAAGGCTCCCCTACGCTGCTCCTCGGTCTCGATCTCGCCCTTGCTGTGCACATCCGCCCAGACGGCGCCTGCCAGAACCTTGGCGTTCGGATGCTTGGGGTAACACGATGGGATCTCCACATCCGGTGCAAGCTTCTCGAGAGCGCTCAGGTCGCGGAGCCGCTGCGAATCCGCGCTCCTGTAGTCCCAAACAGCGAACCCTCCAAAGCCCAACAAGGCAACGGCCACGATGATGTTCCTGATGTTCATGAGATCCCTCGATCCGCACAGGCGCACGCTTTGCGCGTGGCGCCTGACGAAAACCGTCTTTGAAAACGAACCTGCATTCGTCGTGCCTCGCCAGCTCCGTGGGTGACGCGTTTCAGGAACTGCCGGTGCCAGCAGATTGTGCGCGCCCCGCTGGCGTAAGCGCAAGCTTAGTCGGTGGCATCGCGCACGTCCATCAACGAGGCTCGCCCGCATGGCCTTCGCGCGTCTTGGCTGCGCTCACCGCTTCGGCGCCCGCCATGCCGCTGGCCAGCCGCAGCAAAGGATTGCATCACGGGGTCTGCAGGATAAGCTGCCGCGAATGAGCACTCTGGGAGTCGAGCCCGCGCCTCGCCGCTTGCGCCACCCGGACGCAGCCAAGGCCTTGGAGGTCCTCTGGAGTCTCGCGCGCGGCGACCCGCTCTGGGCCGTCTTGGACGGCGCGCAGGATGAGCGCATCTCGACTTGGGTTCGCGGAGGCTCGAGCCTCTGGGGGTGCCTCTACGCCGGCGAACTCGCGAAGGAGCTTGAAGAGGTCGCGCCCTATTTCGTGCGCTTCCTGCCTGGGCGCGCCGAGCCGGTCCGGCTGCTGGAGAATGGCTGGGAGCGCGCCTGGGGCGTGTTCGCCGTGACGACCGCGCCGCAGGCTGAGTTGCGCCGGCACCTGCGCCGCCACCTGCGTGTCCGGACCGAGGAGGGCAAGACGCTGCTCTTGCGCTGGTACGACCCGCGCGTCCTGCGAATCTACCTGCCGACGTGCAACACCCGCGAGCTGAAGCAGTTCTTCGGACCGGTGCGCGCGTTCATCGGCGAAGGTCCGGGCAACGGCACGCTCCAAATGTTCACCGAGGTTTCCGGCAGGCTCGAGGTCGAGACCATCGCGGTCGCGGAACCTCGCTGATCAAACCTCTTTGTCCACCTCGAACCGCGTCTCGATCGCGTGTTCCTCCGAAACCGTGTGCCTGGTCTCGACTGCCTGGTCCCCGGTCACTTCGATCTTCGCGGCCACCGTCACGCTCTCCGGCGGAACGAACAAGGACTCGAGCTTGCGTGTCTGCGGACAGGGCTCAACCGCAGCCCCCGCGGGACGGCTACCCATTCTCTTGCCGGTGTCGGCGTCGGACTTCTTGTGCCAGTCACCCATGCGATCTCCTAAAAGTCTTCGAGCGAGGTCGGGCAGCGCTCGGGCAGCTGCGTCCAGATCAGGTAGAGCCGCGCGTCCTCGCTTGTCGAGACGTCCTGCAGGATGGAGCTCATCCAGGCCAGTCCGCCGCGAGATTCGAAATCTTCGCCGAACGCGAAGAGAAGATCCGTGAAGCGCGTCATGCCTCGTTCAGAGGTCAGGCGCAGCTCCTGCGACCGGCGCACGCCTTTCGCGATCAGCGCGCGGACCCCGGCATCACCCAGCAGGCCGGTGCGCCGCGGAAAGACCATACGCACGTGGCGCTCCAGGCGAACCTGGAACTCGTCCATCATGGCAGCGCCGAGCTGTTCGAGTTGGGCCCGGCGCAAGGTGACGAGCGGAAGCGGCATGGAGCTACTCGGCCTCGCGCGAGAAGGCGATGTCCGCCCGGCCGTGCTGGGCGCCGGAGAAGAGGTGGAAGAAGATCGTCTCCTCCTCCGCGGAGAAGTTGCCGAGCTTTCCGAGGTCGATGGCAAAGCGGCCCACCGCGATGGGCGCTTCGGGCGTGCCTTCCACCGACTCGGCCGGCAGAGTCCAATTCCAGGTGAACCCCGGCCCGCCCAGCGTCCCGGTGGTCACCGCGAGCATCGGCACGAGAGCGGCGGGCACCGGGCCTTTGCCCAGCTCGTGCCCGAGCACGTCGTGCTCCTTGCCCGGCTTGACCACGAAGCGCGGCGCGATCGGAAGCCGAAAGCTGCCCCGCACAACGCACGGCACGTAGTTCCCTGTCTTAAGGAGCCGCGGCGCTTCGACGGCGATGCCCGGCTTTGCAGGAACGGCAGGAGCGCCCGCCGCGCTTCCCCACGCCACCAGTCCGCCGTGCGGCGAGGGCGACAGCGCAGGCAGCGTTCCTTCCTTGAGTCTGTTCTCGTGCGCCTCGGCCACGGCCTTGTCCTTGTACGCCGTGGGCGGCTCGTGCAACTCGACGAACAGCGGGCCGAACTCCTGTTCCCGAAGGAGCATCCAGACCGCGAGCTTCGCCGGCCTCCAGGGAAGGTCGAGGCGTTTCCGCAAATCGACGATGCGCATCTCGGCCGTGCGGGCGTCGTCCCCCACGAACTTGGGAGGCTTCCGCGGAGGTACCGGCCGCGACGGCGGAGCCACCGCCATATCCGACCAGGCTTCGCCGCGTTGCAGGTCCGCGGCCACCACGACAGCGTACAAAGCGAGAGGAATTGCGCCGGCGGTGTCGGTCAGCGCGACCCGGAGAACGACGAGCGGCGCCGTCTGGCGCGCGTGCAGGTCGACCGTGCGCGGGGCGTCGACGAGCAGCACGTCCTTGCCCTCGCTCAGGGCCTTCATGTCGAAGTCTCCCCGCGTCTTTTCCGGGGCCGTCCAGAACTCGCCGTCGGTCAGCCCCAGCTCTCCCTGCATCACCATCATGAAGCCCTCACTTCAGCGCCGACAGGTCGCGCGCGCGGATCAGCTCACTGCATTGCGGACAAAAGCTCCGGCTGTAGCCCGCGTCCTCGATGGCGCTCGAGCCGAACATGATGCATTTGGCTCGTGCCGCGCCCTGGTCGAATTGGGTTTTGCTCTTGTCGTCATCAGAGAGACCATAAGCGCAATGCGAACCCGAATGGCCTTTTCCTGTGTAGTAGTGGCCTTTGTCGCCGTTGTGCTTGTAGGCGACGATGGCCTCGGCCTCGTCGGTGCTGTTGCGCTTCTTGATCCCCGGCGCGTGCGCGTCGTCGGCTTGGCTGTAGGTCGTCAGGTTGTATTGGTGGCCAAGCTCGTGCAGCGCGATGTGCGTCGCCGAGACGGGATTCCTGGTGCTGAACACCGAGAGCAGCGTCCCCTGCTCCGCCCCTTGACCGGCAAGTCCGAGCCCCGAATGGTGGCCCTTCAGCTCGACCGTGACGATGATGGGACACTTCGTTGCCGAGAGCGCGCCCACTAGTTTGGCCGGGGCGCTCGCGTCGGGCAGCTTGACCATCACCAGTTCCTGGGTGCTGTTCGCGAGGTCAAAGTCGCTGGGAGCGAGGTCGCCTTTCTCCGCGGTCCCGTCCGGCTTCACCCCCGGGTGGGTCATCATCTCCGCGCAGTTGTCCACAACTGCCTGGATAGCCTGCTGGACCGCCGCGTGGCGAGCATCGCTGGCGGCGCTCGAGAGGCTGAACTTAAACTTGTCCACGCATTTGCGGCGCTGGCCGGCCGTCAGCAGCTCGGCGACCAGAAAATGCCGCAGCTTGGCGCGCTCGCCAGGGCTCAGGTCGGTCGGCACCGCAGCCGCGCTTCCCTTTTCGAAGTCGACAGCAATCGACTTGTTGAGCACCGCCTCGGTGACTGTGACGACCTTCTTCGTCGCGGTGTCTCCCCCACCCTGAACGACGTCGATCCACTGCACCGTTGGCTTCGTCTTCGCGATGCCCGCGATCTTCGCCACCCACGTGATGCTGCGGATGGTGTCCGATCCGTCGAGGCTGGACTTGGGAAGCCAATAAGTATCGTCGAGCAGTCGCACCGGGATCAAAACGGTGGTTCCGTTCCCGCTCGGCTTGACCGTCGGCTCCTGCGCGTCCGATTCCGCGAAAAGATTGAAGTCGCAGAGCTTGAAGCCGCTCACCGGCGTCTTCGGCTTGGTGAAGGAGCCGCCCGGGTTCAGGGTGAAGGTGTGGTCCGTCAGCACGGCAACTTCCGCTGGCCCGGAGGCCAGGCCAAAGAACTCGCGCTTCATCACCATGCACGCCGCGCGGATGCTCGCGTCGACGTCGTAGATCTTCGAGCCCACGCAGTCATAGTCCACGAACGTCGTGGCGCCGCTGTCTGTCATCGCCGTCCGGGCTGCAGCGGGAAAGTCTTTGACCTTGGTGTTGTCGGCGAGGGTCTTTTCGACCAGCAGGTCGCCGAGGATCTTGGGTGCCATCAACTCGTAATAGACCTTGCGCCAGTTGGTGAAGGTCAGCGTGCCGGCCGTGTGCGCGTCCTTCGCGCTGCCGAGCGAGACCTCGCAAGTGTCGCCCCCGGCGCTCCCCAGCGAGATCTCGAACTCGCCGGTGCCCTCGGTCTTCAGCTCCACCTTGCCGGTGTATTCGACGTGGGCGGTGACGGCGACCAGGTCCGTCACGCCGGCCGCCAGAAGCTCGGTCGCGGGCGTGCTGCGCTCGCTCTTCTTGTTGAGGCCGGCGCCGCCGAACTTCACCTTCACGTGGGCGAAGACCCCGGGGCCGCCGATCTTGGGCTTGGTGGGATTCAGCACGTCCTCGTGCACCTGGATCTTGATCTTGACCTTGGGCCCCAGGCCGTCCTTGCCGTTCTTGGCCGAGACGATGTTGACGTACTGCTTGATCTTCCCGTCATCGGGCCGGAGCGGTTCGCAGAACACCGGGGTGAACTTGCGTACCGCCTCGATGGCCAGGTCGCGCAGCTTCTTCGCCTCCTGCTTCTTCACCTCGAACGGGACCACCGGCTCGATGGTGAAAGGCGCGCCCTCCTGAAGCCGGAACTCGGCGTGGCCCTGGTCGTCGGTGATGCAGACCGGATTTTCCGGCTTCCCGGCCTGCAGCACCTTGAACTGGAAGTTGGCGAGGACTTTCTTGTCGTCGGCGTTCTTCGCCTCGAGCTTGCCCTTGGCCGGCCAGACCTTGATGATCTCGCCCTGGGCAAACTCTTCCTTGTCGCAGATGACTTTGTATTTGACCTCGTACTGCTCCTTATCGTCGGGCACCGGGTCAGGCTTGAACTTGCACGTCGCCGTCTTGGCCGTGGAGTACTGCGGATCGGCCATGAGTTCGCCCGCGACCTTCTTCAGCTCCGTCGAGTCTTCGGCGCGGAGGAACACGAACTCGACCTTGCTGCTCTTGGGAGTGCCTTTCGTCAGCATCGCGACGATGGACAACTCCTGCGAGTCTTTTACGTTTCGTTCCATCCAGAACCCCGGGATCGATCGTCGATTGATTCAAAATCCTACCAGCATGAACCCACAGCTCTATACGGCTCTTCTAAAGATGCGCCTCGAGCACCTATGCTGCCGAGGCGCGGGAAGAAGGCTCAGCGCACACCTCGGCGAGAGGCGCGCCACTTTTGGCAGCGTCTTTCATCGCCTGGGCCTGCGCTTGCGCCGCCTTGTCGGGCTTGGGAGCGGGTCTCTCGACCTTCTTGAGATTCGCTTCCTCCGCCGCCTGAAGAGCCCTGGCCGAGTGCTTCTGCGCCTTGTCGGCTGCGTTGGCCGAGGTGCTCTTCTTCGTCACCCGGGTGCCCTTGAACTTGATCCAGTAGCCGTGGCGCGAGAACTCGTGCAGGGCCTGATCAACTCGGTACCCGCCGTCGATCTTCACGCCGATTTTGTCCAGGTTCAGGATGGCGCCGGGCACGACCCGGGGGTCGCCGATCATCTGACCGTGGGCAACGACGAATCCCTCGGAGATCTTGCGCAGCCTGCCCTTCGCCATCGACTCCGCGCTGGCGATATCCACGGGGGTCTGTTCGTGTCCCGCGATTGCGATCGACCTGGACTTGCCGAACGCCCTGGCGCCCTCGCCCGTCTCGCCTTCGGGTTTTGCCTTGCCGATGATCTCCTTCTTGGTCTTGGGATCCCAACCATGCACCGTGACCTCGCCCACCTGGGCCAGCGCGCTGAGCTTCACCCGCAGCTTGATGAGGCCGTCGCCGGGAGCGATGGCGACGTCTCCGCCCTTGGGGGGCGGTCCGATGATCAGCTTCTTGCCAACGATGCGCAGGGTGTGGCTGTGCTTCTGCGCCAGCTTGCGCAGGAACACAGCGTCGCTGACGTTGGCCTGCAACACGTGCTCCTTGCTGCCCGACGGAGCGCTGGCGGTGAGTCCGTGCTCCTGCGCGATCTTGTTCGCGATCTCCTTGTCGTCCACGTCGTTGAAGGAGCGGGTCATGCTGGAGAGCGCAAGCCGGTGAATGGATTCGAGGCAAACGACATGCAGCGACACCGGCATGTCGCGGCGGAACTGCGGCTCGAGCGCGACCACTTCGCCCTCGAAGACCTTGACGAACCTGGCGGCAAAACCCAGCTCCACCTTGACAGCCGCGCCTGACGCAAATTGGGTTCCGTTGATCAACGTCAGATGCGGATCGTTCAGGACCAGCGTACATTTGCCAAACAGGTCCCCGTCGAGGTCGACGGTAACGCGCGTCAGGCGCGCGTCAACGTTCAGGTCGAGTTTTGTTCCGCCCACCGAGACACGGCAGTCGGGGATGAGCCTTGCGGACTCCGCCACTCGGGTCGCCCCTTGACCCCGACTTGCCTTACAACGGGGCCTACCCCAATTAAACAACGTCGCTAGCCAAAAGTCCAGAGGGCTGTTTACCTCAAACTCCAACGAGCCAGATCAATTGGACGGCGCCGGCTCAACAAGTCCGCGGGCCCGCGCTGCTGCCCTTCAATGAAACCGTGACCATAAGCCGCAGCTTGTCGCCTTCCTCGGGGCTGACCTGGAAAATTGCGCAATGCCAGGGGAACAGGCACATCAGCAAGCTGGATCGAAATAGTCTTGCAAGGCATCATCATGCCGGCAACGCGCCGTGGATGGTGTGGTGGCCGTCCGATTCGGCAAGGACGAACAACGTGCTCGTTGACGCATCCCCGGGCGAGCGGGCCGCAAGCGTGGACACGAGCGCTGCAAGGCTTTGCAAGCGAGGAGTTCCTTTCATGGCGACAGTTCTGGTGCTCGACGATGATGCGAATTTCCGTCAGCTGGCTTCGCTGACCCTCAACGCTGCCGGACACACGGTGCTGGAGGCCGGACGCTGTTCGGCGGCCGCGAGCGTCCTTCGCAGCCACAAACCCGATCTACTCATCGTGGACGGGCTCCTCCCCGACGGCGAAGGGACTGCCTGGGTGAAAGCCCAGAGGGGCGGCGGCATGACGGCTCCCGTGGTCTTCATTTCGGCATTTCGCAAGAACTCAAAGGAGCTGCAGCCGCTGCTCAAGGCCTCGGGCATCGATCATTCGCTGGCCAAGCCCGCCACCGCCGCAGAGCTGCTCGCCACCGTCGAGCGGGTCCTGCGGCAGCACGGGATCGAGCGCAAGGAGGAGGTAACGCTGGGCTCCGAGGAGCTGCGCGCGCTCGAGCAGATGCGGGCGCGATACGCCGCCGACCTGCCCGGCGTGATCTCGGCGCTGCAGACTTCGGTGCGGCAGCTCGCGGCGAACTCCGGGGACGCCGCGCTCCGGGGCGTCGCGCGCCGGCGCGCGCACCAGCTGGCCGGCACCGCGGGCTCCTTCGGTTTCGCGCCGGTGGGAGATGCGTGCGCGAAGATCGAGCAGGCGATCATTGCGCTCCAGGCCGGAAGCGAGATCGGGCCGGTCGAGGCCGCTTTGCGCGAGCTTGTGCTAGCGGACTTCCCCGAGCTTTCCTAAGCTCGGCTTCCTGCAAGGCACACCGCAGAGCCGAGCGGTTGAGATGGATTTCGGGCTGGTGAGTAAGGACGGCGCCGCAGGCCTCGGGCTGGCAAGCCAGAGACCTCGCAAACGTTCGACGGTACCAAGCAGCACAAGGGCTGCCTGACCACCGCGCGGCTCTATCGCCGCTCCGGCGCGGGAGCCACGCGGCGGCGTGCGAATCAGGCAGCTGAGCGGGAGTCCGCAGCGGTCGTGAGCCGCGCGCGGCAACGGTGCAGAGGTAATGGCCATGGCCACAGCTCTGCCGGTGCAAGTACCTTTACTTTGCGTTGGCGCCGCTCGATGATCGCGCGATGTCCAGTGCCGCTCAAGTCAAGGGGACGATTCTCGCCGCCCGCCTCGCATTCATTCGCGCGCGCGGCGGAGACGCGCTGCTCGAAAGCGTGCTCAAGCGCCTTTCTCTGGAGGATCAGAAGCCGCTGCGCGGGATGCTGCTGGTGACATCCTCCTATCCGCTTTCGCTCAACCTGCGGCTCGACGCTGCCATCGCCAGCGAGCTGTCACCCAGCGACCCCGACCGCGTTTTCCGCGACATGGGACGCGCCTCGGCAGAAGTGAACCTCTCCGGCCCGCAGCGGCTCTTCGTCAAGATGGGCGACCCGCACCACCTGCTCAGCTTCACCGAGGCAATCTATGGCTATTACTATTCGGCGGGAAAGCGGACCTACTTAAAGACCGGTCCGCAGAGCGCCGTCCTGACCACGGAAGGCGCGCAGGACGTTACCCCGGCCGATTGCCTCACAGTGAGCGGGTGGTATGAGCGAGCGCTCGAATTGTCGGGTGCGGGCGAAGTTCGGGTGGAGCACCCAGTTTGCAAGGCGCGGGGGGCGTCGCGCTGCGAATACCACTGCTCCTGGCAGTAAGCGCGCCTCGGTCGCCCCATTGCGAATGGCGGCACACCAATTGATCGGTGACCAACCAACGTTAAGTCCGACCCTTGAACCGTGAACAGCGGACCACTCAAGTTGGCGCAGGACTGACGGACGTTAGCTCATACCAACGCAGCGACTTTCACATTGGGGCAGAAGCCTGAGTGAGCTGCTTCCGTGACTTCGGGATCAGCCGCATCTCGATCCGCGGATCAGCCCCTGTCTCGCAATCGAGTGCTTTTCATTGTGGTGCTGCTCCTGGCGCCGGTGGTTTACATTGGTGTTGTATCAAGTCTGCATTCTATTGGTGGCTGAGCGTTCGAAACCTTTTGGCAGCTCCTGGGTCACCATCGCAGCCGCTTGGTCCAGCCACACCTCGCGATTGACCGAGCCCCTTTGATTGATTCGAATTCGTGGCTTTTGCGTCGGCCCACGCAGATGCACACGTCCCAATCGAGCGCAATCAGGAAGCCGTGGGCTGGCCGCTCGTCCATTCGACTTTTCAATGATCGAAGTGTCGAGTTGCCTGTTGGCGGCGTTTTCGATGGTGACTACGTCACGATCAACGCGCCTGACCTCGTGAAATGTAAATAAAGAGCCCAGGAATTGAGATAACTTGGTTGGAAACTGCTCCTGTGCTTAAAGAGGCCGCATGATCCTTTCTCAGACGTCCGCTCATCGGTCCTGGCTAGCCAGTGTGCCAGTGCTCAGCAGCTCAATGGTACGAGCAGCTCTCCTCCTCCTCCTGGGTGCCGGCTGCGGCAAGGCCTCAGGTCTCTCGACTAGTCCCGTTACGCCCGGGGCCCAATGCCCGACGGGCGGCGTGCAGATCACGCTCAACGGGCAGACGCAGCTGCTCTGCAACGGCACCAGTGGCACCGGCGGCACCGCTGGCAGCAACGGCAACGACGGCACTCTTCAACTTTATAAGCAGACAAAGCTTTTGACCGGTGACGCGAATTGCCCCGGCGGCGGAATGCGCACCGACGGCGGCCTCGACAACGGCAAGGGAGGCGGCGTTGCCGGGGACAACATCCTTCAGGCGGGCGAGATCACTTCGACCGAGTACGTCTGCACCGGCGACCGGGGCCTTCGTCTAGGCTCGATGACGCCGCCCCCAGGCGCGGTGGGCACCAGCACGTTCAAAGCCGTAGGTGGTTCGGGCAGCAACGGGGCCGGCGGCGACGGCGGTGCCATCCAGATCTCACTCAAAGGCCCCACGAATGGAGGCCACCTCAAGGTCTTCAATACGGGCGGCGCAGACGCGAGCTTCACCTTTCCGACCGTCCCCTTGCCCGACCTCGGCGCGGTGCCCGCGGTGGTGACCGCAAGCGTCGACGTTCCGCAGGACTCGGCGCAGCCGGTCGATCTCAAGGCCGGCACGCTCTACGTCTTCAACCAGACGCTCTACGCAGCAAGCGGCTCGGCCGCAGCGGCCGCCCCAGTCACCGGCATTTCGGTCGCCGCCGGGGTCGTGCTGACCTTCGCCAGCCAGACGAACATTTCGATCCCGCGGAGTTGCTTCAACGCCGGGACCATCGCACCGCGAGCGGTCTCAGCCACGGCCGCCGGAAGCCTCACCCTCACCTGCGGCGACTATTTCGGCGACACCGGATCCGCGCTCCTCGCGACCGGCGCCCCGGGCACGGCGACTCAAGCCGGAGGCTCGGGCGGAAGCATCACTGTCTACGCCGACACCTTCTGGAACAAGGGGGCCATCGACGTCTCGGGCGGCAGTGGCTCGACGGGCGGAAACGCGGGCTCGTTCGGGTACCTGGGCTACAGGTCCGGGAATGGCGCCGTGCTGTTCAACACCGGCCCGGTCCGCGCCCGGGGCGGCGACGCTCTGGCCACCCCGGGGGCTGGCGGCAACGGTGGCGGCATCACGCTGTATTCGGGAACAGACTGCAAGAACTCGGGCGCACTCGATGCGTCGGGCGGGAAGGGGTTCAGCACCGGCGGCTCCGCTGGAAGTATTCAGCTGTCTGCCTATGCGTACGATGGCGTCCTGCTCAACTCGGGTGCCGTGACCGCCGTCGGCGGCTCGGTTGACTCGAGTTGCGCGAGCGCGTGCGCGGCAGGCTCGGGCGCACAAATCCAGGTTTTCGGCTGGAACGGCCTCCTGATCAATACCGGCGCGCTGCTCTCCACCGGCGGCTCCGCGCCCAGCGGCAGCGGCGGCAGCGGCGGCGAGATCGACGTCCAGCTCTATGGAAGCGATTCTTCGAACTATGGCTCGAGTCAAATCGTGCCCACCGGAACGATGATGCTCGCGGGTAGCCTGGACTCGTCGGGCGGCAGCGGCACTGCCGGCGGCTCCGCAGGGCTCATGTCCATTTATCTTGAGCCTGATTCCCAGCCGAACGGACAGGAGTTGATTCTTTACGGCCTGACTTCGATCGCGACCAGCGGCGGCGCCGGTACGACGAGCGGAGGCTCGGCCGACTCCATTCAGATTCAACAGGCCAATTCGGGGCCGGCCGGCGCGGTCCTCGAGTTCGCCACCCTCACCGCCACGGGGGGCGCGGGAATTTCCGCTGCTGGCGGAAACGGCGGCTCGGTCACTGTCGCAACGCAGATGACTTCCGCGCCGCTCAACACCTCGTTCGAGGTGGCCATCCAGGCGGGCGACATCGATACTTCCGGCGCCAGCGGCGCGACAGCGGGCTCGGCGGGCAGTGTTTCCATCCAGGGCCGCGCAGGCGTCGCAGTCACGGGGGCGATTCGCTCGCGGGGCGGCGCTTCGACGGCCGGCGCAGGCGGTTCCGGTGCGTTGGTTCAGTTCGTCTCAGCGGACGGCGCGCTCGCAAGCAGCTCCAATGTGGACACCAGCGGCGGCGTCGGCGCCGGGGCTGGAAATCCAGGCGGCGCGGGCGGCCTGATCAGCATGGACGGCCCCGGCACATCGAACTCTGGCACGCTCTTCTCGCGCGGCGGTGCGGCCGACCTGGGCAGCGCGCCCAGCGGCGGTACCGGCGGCGCGGGCGGCTCGGTCAAGCTCACCTCGACGACCGGCCTGGTCACCAACACCGCGCCCCTTCCCGCCGGGATCTCCGTACAGGCCGGCGCCGGACAGACCGCGGGCGCCGAGGGATTCGTCGAGATCGACGGCCGCTTCGTCACCCCCGCCTGGACCCATTGATCCTTTCCCCTTTCGACTCCAATCCAATGACCATTCCTATGACCCTTTCAATCAAGATTTCCTCGATGGAGGCCTCTTTGCCGTTCTCCCGCTTCAGAACAGCAGTCCTTGCCGCTGCCCTTCTCGTCTGCGCCGCCTGCGGCAAGTCGAGCGATTCAGTCACCGTGATCGCCCCCGGCGCGCAATGCCCGACTGGCGGCGTGCAGGTCCGCGCCGGTGACCAGACACAAGTCATCTGCAACGGCGCCAACGGCACGAATGGCACGAACGGCACGAATGGGACCAGCGGCTTCACCACGCTCGTCACCTCGGTGGCGTTGCCCGTCGGCGACACCCACTGCTCGGGCGGCGGCGTCCGCCTCGACAGCGGGCTCGACAACGGCGCTGGCGGCGCGATCGCAAAAGACGGCATTCTCCAGCCCGGCGAAATCCTCGCCACTGAGTTCGTCTGCAGCGGAGACAATGGGCAGCGCGTCGGCTCGGTTACGCCCCCTTCGGGCGCGGCTGGCTCCTTCACCGTGAAGTCGCTGGGGGGGACTGCGACAGCGGGCAGGGGCGGCGCCGGCGGCCAGGTCTCCCTTACTCAGCAGGACACCAACGGAGGCCATCTCAAGGTGTTCCGCACGGGCGCGGTGGACGCGAGCTTCGCCTTCCCCACCGTGCCGGCCGGGGACTTCGGGGTAAACCCGGCCAATGTCGCGACCAACACGACCGTTACGCAGCAGACCAGCAACGCGCCAGCGGGCCTGGCAGCGGGAACGCTCTTCCTCTCAGGTAACCAGCTTTACACCGCGAGCGGCACCAGCGCGGCGGGCACTTTGGTCACCGGCCTCTCGGTGGCCGCGGGCGCGAATCTTGTTTTCATGCCGGATACCAACAACACCGCCAATCTGAGCATCCAGCGGAGCTGCGCCATCGCGGGCACGCTCTCCGTGAGCGCGGTCACGGGCGCAACCGGTTCGCTCGTCCTGGTCTGTGGCGACTACTTCGGCGACAGCACCTCAAGCGTCACCACCACGGGCGCCGCCGGTACGCCCACCACAGCGGGGGCGAACGGCGGCGGCATCAGCATCAGCGCTGACACCTTCTGGAACAAGGGCGGATTCGATGCATCCGGCGGGGACGGCAGCCCCGGTGGACGCGGCGGAAATATCGCCGTGGGCGCCGGTGTGTTCACGACCTTCAACACCGGAGCGCTCCGCTCGGCTGGCGGCGCTGCGCTGGCCGGCGCTGGCGGGAACGGCGGCATCATCTCACTCTCCTCGGGGAGGGATCTGAACAACTCGGGGTCCATCACCAGCAGCGGCGGCGCAGGCATGGTCGCTGCTGCCAGCGGCTCGTTGGCAAGCGGCTCCGGCGGCATTGTCACCGTGCAAGTGACGAGAGTTGGCTCGCTGCACAACTCCGGCAACATCACCACGTCCGGCGGCCCTGTCGCGGCCAATTGCACTCCCGCCGCGAATTGCGCCGCTGGCCGCGCAGCCAACATCAACCTGACCTCCCTGAGCGGAACGTTGCTCGAGTCGGCGACGCTGCTGGCCGTCGGCGGATCCTCGCCTTCCGGGCCCGCTTCTCTCGGGGGAAACATCAACCTCAACGTCCAGCCGACCCGAGCCTCCGCAGTGTCGACCGGTAGTCTAATGGTTTCTGGAAACATCGACGCATCGGGCGGGAGCGGCGCCACTGCCGCTGATGCGGGCGCTGTATCCATCACTCTCGGGATTAACCAGCCCGTTGGCCAGGAACTAATCCTCCTTGGCTACTCCTCCATCGCCGTCGACGGCGGGCAAGCTCAGCTCAGCGGCAACTCCGGGCAGGGCGGTAAGATCTCGCTGACGCAGGGCGGCTCTCGCGGGACGGCGGTCCCCGGAGGTGCCGTCATCAACTACGCCGATCTCTCCGCGACCGGTGGCGCGTCGCTGGGCAGTCTCTCCGCCGGTGGCGGTGGCTCAGTTTCGCTGTCCACCCAGAATGGCCAATACTTCAACAACGCCCCGTTCGAGGTCGCCGTCAGCAACGGAACCATTGACGTGTCCGGAGGCTCCGGGGGGAGCGCCGGCGCAGGCGGCAGCGTGTCGATCTATGGTCGTGTCGGGGCCACCCTGGTTGGTGCCATCAAGGGTCGGGCCGGAGCCAGCTCAGCCGGTGCGGGCCTGGACGGTGGAACCGTGCAGGCCCTTTCGGAGAATGGCCCGCTCGTCAACGGGGCGAGCATCGATGTGAGCGGCGGGGCGGGCGCGGCCGCGAACAACTCCGGCGGGAGTGCTGGCTCGGTCACGTTGTCCGGCTTCGGCTTGACCAACACCGGCACCTTGCTGGCCGCCGGCGGCGCAGGCGACGCGGCCACGGCGCAGGGCGGAACGGGCGGGGCGGTGGTGCTGCTCACGCTCTCGGGCATGACCAGCAACACGGTGGCGGCGCCGGCCGGCATTTCCGTTCCCGGCGGTGCGGGCAAGACCGCAGGCAACCCCGGCACGGTGGAGATCGACGGCCGCTTTGTCACAGGCAGCTGGACGCACTGACGCTACGGCCGCGAATGCGGCTATAGCCGGCAGGTATCAAGTCACTGGGCGTCGCCAAGACATTGGCGGCGCCCAGTTTCGCTTCGGCTTCCTCTGCTTGAGCCGCGGATTGAACACCAATCGAATCGGACCTGTTCAGCTGGTAGCCTTCATGTCGGCGTCGGCGGTGTTTTAGACAACTCGAGAGTCGCCGGTGCACCCGGCTATCGGGGACTACCGAAGGCGTGCTACCCAGCGGCGCAAGGCGCTAACCTTCGGTATTGGCAAGCCGCTTCATGCTATCGAACGACCATTGAAACTCTTTACGACCGCGGTGGACCGGGGGACAAATTCAATGTTTGTACGAATGGGCTCGTTTCGAATCGCGGCAGGCAAGCTAAACGAATTGCGCAGGATCTATCTCGGCGAATGCGCACCGCTCGTCAAGGCCCAGGCCGGAAACCTCGACTGTTGCCTGCTCGAGTCGGCCAACGACGCCGACTCGGTCGCCGCCTGGACGGTCTGGCAGACCGATTCCGACGCCCTGGCCTACGAGGCAAGCGGGGCCGCGCAGCTGGTGGTGGGCAAGGTGCGCCACCTCTTCGCCGGACCGCCGACGCTCGCCTCCTTTCGCGTGCGACACGAACCCTGAGTCAGCACTTCAGGTCGACGCCGATTCGCACCGCGAACTCCATGAGACCGTAGAGCGAAGCGAGGCTGCGGTCGTGACGCTGTCCGATCGTCATTGAGCAGATCCATGACAAGCTGGAATAGCGGCAGCGCGGTGACCGCGGGGCTGCGCAGAAATTGACCGAGACCGCTCGGCCAGGAGTGCGCTCACCTCGCGCACGCGCCCCGGCTGCCTTCGCCGACGGAACGAATGATCGAGAGCTCGTTTGCCCGGTGCGCTCAACCCCCTCGGGAAAGGTGACCTCGAACTTCAAGCTCTTCCGCGGCGCACCGGCCGAGGAGATGATTTGAACATCGATCGACTCCTGCGACGTGGGGGCCGGGTCGGGCTTGACTGGGACCTCGAGCTTGCCTGGCGCGCGGACGCCGACGAACAGCAATACGCTGTGTCCGATGCGCAGCTTGACACCGGCCTTGAGTAGCTCCTTGTGACAGTGCGCCGCTCGATTGGTCCGGGGTCGCCAGTGCCGGGAGCCGTCCGGCCAACGTGCGCGTACTTGTGCCAGGCCGACTCGAAGAGCGGAGGCAATGAGATCCAAGGTCCGCACTCCGCAGAACGCGACCTTGCTCTCGTAGACTGGGTTGCGCCCGGAGCCGCTGACGCTGCTGCCGAACCCTTGCGTCATCCAGGAGTTGTAGACTGGGTTGCGCGCGCCCGGATCCGCTCCGGGAGATGGAAGGCGGGCGTCGGCAACGCGGCGATGACAAGGATCTGCGCGCTGCCGACGCTCCGGGCGCAGTTCCTGCGCCGGGCGGGCCACGAGTACGAATATCAGTCTGTTTCTGTATTTATTTACGAAGTCCGCTCGAGGATCACCTTCAACGCCCCGGTCGATGCAGCACGGCCGAACGTGTCGTAGGCCTTCTCCATTTCGCCCAGCTTGAAGTGATGCGTGACGAACTTGTCGACCTTGAGCTTTCCCTGGGCGACCAGCTTGAGCAGCATCGGCGTGGTGTTCGTATTCACCAGTCCCATGCTGATGGTGATGTTGTGAATCCACAGCTCCTGCAGTCGGAGCTGGACCGGCCTGCCGTGCACCCCGACGTTCGCAACGTGGCCACCGGGGCGCACGATCTGGGTCGCCATCTCGAACGTCTCCGGAACACCCACCGCCTCGATGGCGACGTCGACGCCAAAGCCGTCGGTCATCGCCATGACCCGCGCTTTCCAATCGTCCGCCCGCGCATTCACGCCGTCGGTGGCGCCGAATGTCTTCGCTTGCTCCACGCGATCGGTATTCATGTCGATCGAGATGATCTTCGAGGCGCCATACAGGCTGGCAGTCATGATCGCAGCGAGGCCCACGGGTCCGGCGCCGATGACGGCGACCACGTCCCCTGGCTTTGTCTGTCCATACTGGACGCCGATCTCGAAGCCGGTCGGGAGGATGTCGCTGAGCAGCACGCCCTGCTGGTTGGTGACACCCTTGGGCACCTTGTAGACCGAGGTCTCGGCATAGGGCACGCGCACGAACTCGGCCTGGGTGCCGTCGATGAGGTGGCCGAAGACCCAGCCGATACCAACCGCTCCCTCTTCGCCGAGGCAATGCGCAAAGAGTCCCTGCTTGCAGAACGTGCAATGGCCGCAGGACTTGATGCAGGAAACGATCACGTTGTCGCCGACGGCCAGCGTACTGACCGAGCTGCCGATCTCCGTGACGGTGCCGACGCCCTCGTGGCCCAGGATGCGTCCGGCCTTCACCGCGGGAACGTCGCCCTTGAGGATATGGAGATCGGTCCCGCAGATCGTGGTCGTATCGATCCGCACGATGACATCGGTGGGATGCTGGATTTTTGGGTTGGGTACGTCCTGCCAGGCTATCTGGCCCGGGCCCTTATAAACGAGCGCTTTCATGACCTGCTCCTTTTATGGGTTAGCACTGCGACGGCTGCATCCGCGTCGACCACGCACGCAAGTCGTGCGTGGAGCGGTGGTCTCCGGACGAGGCAAGAGGTCGAAGATAGGCGCCTCCGGACGTCGGGAGTGTCGGGCTCCTGTTGCATCGGCCGCGCCATCCACCATTTCCCCATGCTGCGCCGCGGTCGTGCGCGACCGGCGCGCATCGCCTGCGCGAAATGGCGGCGACGACTGTCGTCGGGCGCATCGCGTGCGCGTCAGCGCATCCAATGACTCCTTGCGGCAAGCGAGGCACGGCGGATGCACGCCTCGGGGATGCTCTCAGGTCGATGAGCGCCCTGGAGCACGCAGGACACTTGCTGTTTATTTGACCTGGAGAACTCAAATGCGGACGAATCGATTCATGCCACCGGTAGCCCTCCTGGGGCTCCTGGTTGCGGGGCCATCAGCGGCCACGAATGGAATGCGCATGACGGGCTTCGGCCCGGTGCAGAACTCGATGGGCGGAGTTGGCGTGGGAACCACGCTCGACGGCGCCACCATGCTGTCCAACCCCGCCGGATTGACCGAGCAGGACTTCAGCCTCGTCGTCGGCGGAACCTGGTTCAAGCCGACGGTGAACTATAGCGCCGTCGAATCGCAGCTTCCGCCCTCGATGACCGGCGCGGTGGTTTTGCAGCCCGGCACGCAGTTGAATTCGCGCCGCGGCGGCTCACCCATTCCCACGCTCGCCGTCGTCTATCCGGTGGGGAATGGACTCACGCTTGGAGTCGGCGCCTTCGGCGTCGCCGGGATGGGAGTCGACTATGCGCAAAACCTCTACGGCGGCGGAACGTCCACCTCTTATCTGCAGATGCGTGTCACCCCGGCCCTCGGATACAAGATCAACGACCGCTTCTCAGTCGGCCTTGCGCTGAACGCGATGGCCGCCCAGATGAAATGGAATGTCGCCGCGGGCTTCGGGCAGCAGCCGCACGACACCTCCACGGCGCTCGGGATTGGCGCGACGCTGGGGGCGAAGTACGTCGCTGCAAAGTGGCTTACCATTGGAGCGGCCTATGAAACCAAGTCGTACTTCCAGGACTTCCGCTTCGACGTGCCCGCGCACAACGGGGTGAATCCCGCGACCTT
The DNA here is from genome assembly GCA_025358085.1 of Deltaproteobacteria bacterium. Lineage (GTDB taxonomy): Bacteria > Myxococcota > Myxococcia > Myxococcales > 40CM-4-68-19 > JANYKT01. Next base: position 46,927 of record JANYKT010000084.1, read on the forward strand.
CCAGCCAGTGCCGTTCGCCGCGTCCACCGACAGGCTCAGCCTGAACCAGCCGATGAGCGCCACCATCGGAGTGGAGATCGCGCCCATCGACATAGTGGTGGTCGGCCTCGACGTGCAATGGATCAACTGGGCCGATACCAACGGTCCGAACAAGCCGGCTTTCTCCGCCAATACCAGCGGGGCGATGGCGTGGGATCTCGGCTGGAGCAACCAGGTCGTCTACAAGATGGGCGCGCAGGTGCGGCCCATGAAGTCCCTCGCCCTCCGGGCCGGATACAACTACGGCAAGATGCCGCTCGACCCGAATTGCGCTTTCGAGAACCTGGCCTTTCCCGCGGTCTCCGAGCACCACTTCAGCGCTGGCGTCGGATATGACTTCAACAAGCTGACGGTGAATGCTGGCGCGATGTGGTCGCCGGCTGCGACGCTTTCGGGCGCCAATGCCGATTACCCGGCAAACGGCGGGCAGGCGATCAAGTCGTATACGACCTCGATGTCACAGGTGGCGTTCGACTTCGGCATCGCCTACCGGATCTAGGCAGCGCTCGATCTGCGGCCCGGCGTGACTGTCACCGACGGACCGCGATCGAGAGCGGGGTTAGTGAGGCTGCTCGACCCGGGCCTTGCCGCGCATCGTGCGGTAGACATAGGCCGTGTATAGAACCGCGAGCGGAAAGCCAATTCCCCACCAGGCCAGCCCGACGCGCAAGCCGGGATCCCCGTCACCACGCCGATGGCGAAGTTGATCCCGAGCACGCGAACCCAGAAGCGCGCCGCCTCGTCCTCCTTGCGCAGCCTGAAGATCACCACCAGGAGCGCGAGGCCCATGGTGAGTTGGGGAAACAGATAATCCGATCGATGCAAGACGTAACCCGCCCGCCTCTATGCTGCTACACGGACGCGACTTTGGCGCTGGATTCCGGCTCACCCTCTCTGCCAACGTGAGTGAGACAGTCGATCCCAAGCAGTTTACTGTAGAGGGCGATCAGGGCAGAGCAGATGAAAACGGTGCTTGAAGTTCCCCAAATCAGGGAGACGGAAGTGGTTGCGAAGGCAAAGCGGCGCGGGTTCAGGGCTGAATACAAACAGCTCATCTTGAACGAAGTAGACCGGGCAGCCGCGACTGGGCTCGCTGGGGCAGTGGGCGCAATCCTTCGACGCGAAGGTCTTTACTCATCGCATCTCGCTGCGTGGCGGAGGGCGCGCGAGGCAGGTGTGGTCCTCCGGCATCAGGGCCCCCTCCATCGGGTGTGCCTGAGACACTTTCTGACTTTGTGCCGCATGCGGCGAGGATGATCGGCGCAAGGCCAGGAAATCGACTGAAGTGAGATTCTGGCGGCGAGGATTGCCACGTCGAGCGGTCTCGGTCCAATCGTCCCAAAGACAAACGCCGCTCGGCTATCAGAAGGTCCCCGCCAGAGCGAGCCCTCCACCCCTCGGCGATGCATAGGGTTTGAATTGAAAGGTGACGCCGCTGTTGCGGGCAGAGGGCGTTGAATCCGGCCTATTGCCGAGCCTGCGCATCAGGCCGGCATTGTATTCTTCGGCCAGACGCCGCACCTCGTGAGCCTCGACGGGGTGCGGGTTCAAGCCGAGGCCGACGATGGCGAGCAGGGAGCCGGTGATCACGCCTGCGATGCCAACGAATGCGCTCGAGTAGCTGCCCTCGTCGGCGTGAGTGATACACCGGTCGACAAAGTTCGGATCACCCGGACCCAGGCCGCAGGGCACAGGTTGCCGAATGCCAGTGATGCTATAAACTACGCCGCCTACGATCAGCGCGCCGGCACCGACGGTCAGACCGATTCTGAGCGCCTGCCGGCTTTGATATCTGCTCGCCAGATCTGCGCGCCCTGCGAGCGCGTAAAAGTCATCGCCGTCGAGCGGCTTGCGATACTTTCCTTGATACAAGTTAAAAGAGGGCTCGATCTCCTGCGCAGCGTATCGCGTCACGATGAATCGGGCTACATCGCCGACCGTCACGTATTTCTCCAGATACTCGGCCTGCGCCTCCGGTGTGAGGGTGTCCAGGCCTTGAACCTCCGGAATGTCGACATGTCCCTTGCTGGCCACGGACGGGGACGAGACGGCTTGCAGCTCTGCCCAAGTAAGATTCTTTGATTCACCCGCCGCGAGTAGGACGCGGGTTGCGTAGGCCTGCGTCCCCTTCCACGCGCGCACCGCGTATTCGCCCGGTGCCAGGGCTACGCGGCGCGCTGCGTCCGAGGTCAGCTCGGCGAGCACCTGGTCCCGGCGCACCAGCACGATGAGCGCGCGCTCGAAGCCCGTGGGCAGCTCGAGCGAGGCCGAAGGTTGCGCCATCTCGGTCAGCACCAACTCGCCCTTGCCCGCGAGACGATAATCGTATCCCGGGTGCTGCCGCAGCCCCGTCGCCGAAGTGGCGGCGAGCGTGTGGCTGAATGCATATTGATAGGCCTCGGCGAGCGTGACCCGGCCGTCCCCGGACGCATCCGCGGCGCCGCGCAGCCCCGAGACGAAGTGATGGGTGAAAAAGGAGCCACGAATCTCACGCGACTCCAGCGCCAGCTCGTCAGCAGCGCTCGAGGTGAGGATCGCCTCGCCGGTGGCGTCGAGCTGGTCGGTCAGGTTGATCTCGAAGGCCGGGCCCTTTGTGCCGCCCTTGCTCTGCATCAGCGCGCCGCTCTTGCAGCCGTCGAGGACCAGCACGCGAACATCAGCTTTGGTGTCCCGCACCCATTCGCGCAACTCGGAATAGGGAACCCGGTCTGCTCCCAACTCCAGCGCATCCCCATCGGAATGGCCTGAGTAATAGAAGACGAGAACGGTCCGATCGCCGGGATTCTGCCGGAAGGCCGTCACCATTCCCGTAGCGCGGGATAAAGCCTCCTTTAGTTCGTCTCTCCCGCGCCCTTTGAGCAGAAACAATTCATCGGCGTGGACGTCGCCGAGTTGGGCGAGCACGTCGGCCACCTTGGAAGCGTCCTCCTCGGCATAGTGGAGCGGCGTCTCGGTTGGGCCGCCGTTGTTGTTGCCGACGATGACCGCGAGGCGTCGGGTCTCCGCCAAGGCGGGCTTGGCAAGACACATCGCAGCGCAGGCGAGGGAAATGGTGAGAGAAACATCAGACCGGGATTTCACGGATTCTTCTCCTTCGGTTTAGGGGATTAAAACCCCGCACCGATTCGAAGTGGTCATCAGAAGTGCGTTCACCGGCTGAGATCTTTTTCGAAGAAGACTGAGGCCTGCACGAGCGGAACGGGAAGTCTGCGCGTGCTGCGGATCGCGCTCGCTCCCCCGGCGGCCACGGCGTCGAGTTGCTTCTTCACCTCCGCGATATCGAGCGCGCGATCGGAGAACAGGGCAAAGATCCGCTCGGGTCCCGGAGCGTCGTCCAGGACGATGCTGCCCTCGAGGATGGAGTCGAGTCCTCCGTCGCGCGCCAGAGGAGTGCTCGGATAATAGACGCTCGCTTCACCGCGGCCATCGACCGAGGCGATGAGCACGGAGCTGTTGCCAGGCGACTGGACCGCGAAGCGAAGCTGGTCGCCCGGACGCAAAATTGCACCGTCCTCGACCGCCAGCACCCGGTCCCCGCGCCGTCCGAAGATTTGCAGTGCCCCGGACCCTTTCGCCTGAATCTCGGGCTCCTCGGTGTGCCGCGCCGGAACCGCGACGACGAGGGCCACCACTGCCGCGAGTACACCGGCGGCGCTCGCGAGACCGAGCGGGCCGAGCCAGCGGCGCCAGCGGTGCGCGCTCACGATCTGACTCTCGAGAGCGGGAAGGGTGCGCGGGAACACCTGGGCGAGAAAGCGCTTCTGCGACTGCCGCGCGGCCTCGATCTCGGCGTGACAAGGGATGCAGACCTCGACGTGCGTTGCAGTCTCTTTGGCTTCCTCATCTGAGACCGAGCCGAGCAGCATTCGCGCGATGGAGAGCGCAGAGAGATGAGATTCGCTCATGACAACCTCCCGATGATCTTTCGCGCCTGCGCGTGGAAAGCGGCGAGGCGGTTCGCGACCGTCCGCCGGGAGATCCCCAGGAGCCGGGCCGCTTCGACGTGCTCGAGTCCATCGACGTGATGAACCCAAGCCACCACGCGCAGCTTCTCGTCCACCCGCTCGATGATCTTCTGCGCCAGATCACGATCGGCGAGCACCTGCTCGAGTGGACAATCTACCGGCACCTCGGGCAACTCCTCGTGCAGGTCAGGCCTGCGCTTTCTATTGCGGACTTCATTCAAGCAACGGTTGGTCGCAATTCGCCAAATCCAGCGGAGCGCTTCCTCCGCATCGGGCGCCTTGTCGAGGTGGCGGTGAACCCTCAAGAATGTCTCCTGCGTCATGTCCTCTGCAGCGGCCTCGTCGCGCAACAGCTTGAGACAGCGCCAGTAAATGACCGGGCCGTAGTCGCGATAGAGAGCTGTAAGCCGGTCTTCGGTCACGTTCGGATACACAACCCGCAGAAAGCCGCGCGTGGCAAAACTTTATCTGTGGAATTCACTTTTCTCATTTGCTGAGACACGCCGAGGTCAACGTGACCTGCCCGGCTCGTAACGGGTCGGGCAGGTCTCGCCCGTGTCGCCGCCGCGAGGTAGTAGAAACCGACTTATGAACACGTTCCGGATAGAATTGTTGCTTTCACTATTCCTCATCGCTTGCGGCGGCAAGAACGAACTCAGCGGGCTCGCACTCGACAGCTAAGGCCAGCCCATCGCCGGTGCACAAGTGCAGATTGGCTTGCTGAGCGCCGTTACCGATGCGCAGGGGCGCTTTAGCGTCTCGAACCCACCGGCGACTTACGATGCGTCCCTGACACTCAAGATTGATGCAGTTCGATTTTCCCCTTCTTGGAGGGCCAACATCATCACGTTGGGCTCACCCGGCGCGACCCGGTTTTATGGTTGCCGCGGCCACAAAGGGCTCCAACTTATGCCAGCGCACTCGTCATGAGCGGCAGCGATGGCCAGCCAGTGACTGTCGGCTCCTTCTTCGAGGACTACGCGCGACGCAAAGCGATGAGCGTCGAGGAATGCGAGCGGTGGCTCGGGCCGAATCTGGATTACGACCCTGAGCCTCCCGGAGCGACCAGCTCCACGGCGTGAGCTGCGCTGTCCTTTGCCACAACTCGATCAAGAGACTGGACGAGAAGTTTGCGGCGAGCGAGGTGCCCTTTGGGTGTGGCTTTTCCGCTGGTGGGCGGGTGGCGAGAGACTGACCTGCCTGGATTCTTCAGAGTACGTGCGTTGTGGCACTGCAACTTCTTCGCCATCGTCGAGCCGCAGACCGGTTCTCGCTGACCCAGGCCAGCGAGAACCGGAAGGGCTCTGCCTTTGCGAAATCCCTTACGGCGGGCTCAACACGGCGCGGTCGGAGCACCAGTTGCGCGCGTAGCCACCTCCTGCAATTGAAGCGGGATGAAGATCGCCCTTGTCTTGATCTCGCTCTGCTTCGGCTGCGCGAGCCTCGCAACCGCCAAGCCCGCCGCGCTGGGACCTGTCTTGTCCGCGAGTGACTTGCTCGCCGACGCCGGGCTGGTGCGGCGCGCTTATGAAGAGCTGCATCCCGGCCTCTACCGTTACAACGACAAGGCAGCGATGGACGCGCACTTCGCTGCGCTGGAGCAGGCGCTCGCGCAGGACCAGCCGCTCTCGCAGGCCTTTCTCGCCTTCTCGCGCTTTGCCGCCACCATCGAGTGCGGCCACACCCAGGCGAATCCGTTCAATCAATCAAAGGCCTTGGTCGCAGCGCTCTTCAGCGGCGCGAACCGGGTTCCTTTCTATTTCCGCTGGATCGATCGCCGCATCTATATCTCGCGCTCTTTCTCCTCAACCCCGCGGCTCGGTCCGGGCGTCGAGGTGCGCGCCATCAACCAGGTTCCGGTGGCGCAGATCCTGGCGACACTGCTCACCATCGCCCGCGCCGACGGCTCCAACGACGCGAAGCGGATCAATCAACTCGAGGTCACCGGCGACAGCGCTTTTGAGACCTTTGATCTCTACCTGCCGCTCTTTTTCCCTGCACCGGAGGGTACCGTCTCACTCCGAATCAATGGCGCCGCGGGCGAAGAGTCGCTGACCGTCCCTGCGCTGACGCCCGAAGATCGCGCGGCCGCGCTCGAGTCCTTCGCCAAGCAGGGCGCGGGCGATGGGCCGCTCTTTAACTTCAAGGAATTGAATCCTCTGACCGGTTATCTGCGGATGCCGACCTGGGTGACTTACAACAGCAAGTGGGATTGGCAGGCCTTTATCGATGCTACCTTCGATCGGCTCGTGCAGCGGGGCACCGCCAACCTGATTGTAGACCTGCGCGGCAACGAGGGCGGCACTGACGTGGGAAATGCAATCCTGGCGCGGCTGATCGGCGACGACCTGCGCCTGACCGCCCTGCAGCGCCGGGTCCGCTATCGCAAGGTGCCCGCTGATTTGCTGCCTTTTCTCGAGACCTGGGATCCATCCTTCAAGGATTGGGGCCTGAGCGCGCTGGGACCGGAGAACGGATTCTATCGCTTGAAGCGTGTTGACGACGACGGCGCGGGCGCGGTCATCAAGCCCTCACGCACGCGATATCGTGGACGGGTCTATGTCCTGGTCGATGCCGCCAACAGCTCAGCCACGTTTCAATTCGCACAGGTGATTCAAGTGCAGAAGCTGGGCATCCTGGCCGGACAGCCGACAGGCGGAAATCAGCGCGGCATCAACGGCGGCGCATTCTTTTTTCTCCGGCTGCCCAAATCGGGTATCGAATTGGATCTGCCGTTGATCGGAACCTTCGCGCTCACCGGGCAGCCCGACGCGGGGTTGACGCCGGACCTGCTCATCAAGCTGGAGCCGGCCGATTTGGCGGCGGGCACGGACGCGGTCTTGAGCGAGGTAGAGCGGCGCATCGGGGCGAACTAAAGCGAAGACCGCAGGTCACCTTCGCGATGCAGTCTATTGCCTCGTCAGTACGCCTGAGCCAGGCCATCAAGATGGGCATTCCGGCGCAGCCTTTGAGCCGGCAAAAGGCGATAGCCCCTTCAAGTGGCGATCTGTCCGCACGCAGCCGCCATCCTGGCTCATGCCCACAGAGATCCGACCTCTGTGGGTCCCGCTTCACCCTGCGCGCAAGGAGGCTTTTGGCCGACCATGCGCCTCATCTCGGCGGGCGTCAGGCGGATGGCCGCGCGCCAATGGGCCAGCTCCTCGATGGGCGGGTTGGGAAAGAGCACCCGGGTGCCGCCGGAACCTCCTCGAGCAGAAGCTCGGTGTTCGAGAAGACCCGCGCGATCCGCCATCGCCGCGGGTGCTTTGGCCGAGGAGTTCGGTCCTCAACTACGTTTCGGACAGGGTCATCTGCCGGAGCGGGGCCGGCCGATTGCGCAGGGGCGGCCGCGTGGCCACCGTGGGGTTGCGGCAACAGCAGCGGGGGCACACTTGCACGGTAGCACTACGAGGAAGCCGTCCATCCTGAAACGCGCGGGACCGTTGATGGCTGCGCGACTCGGGGTCGCGGCCATCAGCTTCGCCATCCCAATGGTCCTGGCCCGCGTGCTGATTCCGGCGGCCTACGGCACCTTCAAGCAAGCCTGGCTGCTCTCCAACACGCTCTTCTACGTGCTGCCGTTCGGGCTCACCCCGAGCCTGGTCTACTTCGTGCCACGCGAGCCCGAGAAGAAGCGCTTCTTCATCGCGCACGTGCTCGGGCTGACCACGCTGCTTGGCCTGGTCGCAGGGGTGGCCCTCCAGCTGCTCTCGCCGGTCGTCGCCAGCGGATTCCACAACGAGCAGCTCGGGCACTACATGCCCCTGGTCGCGGCCTTCACCTTCTTCCGGATGACGGGGACCAGCCTGGACGCCGTCTACATGAGCGAAGGGCGGATCAAGCCCGCTGCCCTGGTGCGCGTCGCGACCGCGATGCCGGCGAAGACTCCCCCGACGGAGCGGAAGATCAGGG
>JANYKT010000035.1 GCA_025358085.1 Deltaproteobacteria bacterium
GCTGCTCATCGAGGATCTCGGTTCGTACAACGGCGTCCGCGTCAATGGCGACCGCATCGCGGGTCCGACCAAGATCAAGGAAGGCGATCTGATCGAGATCGGCGACTACGATCTCGGCATCCAGGGCAAGCTCGACATGCCCTCGGCGCAGCCGCCGCAACCGGGCCCCGCGGCGACCCCCGCGGCGGTGAAAGCTGCTCCGGCGGCTGTCGTCAAGCCAGCACCGGCGCCAGCGCTTTCGACAAAGCCTCCTACCGCCCCCTCTTCTGCGCCGCCCGCGGCAGCCGGGTCAGCCGACACGACGGCTCCCATGCCTCCGGTTTCGACGGATCCTTTGCCGTCGTTCGAGCAGGGCCTTTCCTCGGCCTCGGCGGGCGGCGCGACCGCCATCATCCGCATCAGCGACATCATGAAGAACATGCCCCAGGTCGAGGCGCGCGATCTGGCGAAGAACGAGATGCCCCGCCTGGTCGGCTTGTCTGGCGCGGTGCGCGGCAAAGAGTTTTACTTGATGCGGACCGAGGTGAAGTTCGGCCGCACCGAGGATAACGACATCGGCATCGAGCACCAGTCCGTCAGCCGCCAGCACTGCAAATTCGTGCTGGACCAGGGTCAGTGGAAGGTGATCGACAACAAGAGCGCCAACGGCGTGCGCGTGAACGGCGAAGAGTACGCCGTCTCGGCTGTCAAGCCGGGCGACACCCTGGAAATCGGCCACCTCAAGTTCCGCTTTTGCGCGCCGGGCGAAAAGTTCACGGCTCCTGCTGAAAAAGCGGAGGGCGCATCCGAGATGTCGTCGGGCCCGAAGCCCACCACCGCCGAGCTGATGGCAGGCCTCAGCAAGACGCCAAGCGGCAACTTTGGCAAAGTCAAGCCTGCGGCAGCGGCCGCGGGGATGTCCACCGGTATGAAGGCCGGCATCGGCGGCGGCCTCGTGCTGCTGCTCGCGATCGTGGCGTTCGTGGCTACGCGTGGCAAGAAGGACGCGGGCGAGGAGAGCGGGTCGGGTGGCGATAGCAATCTGAGCGCGGATGCGGCCACCAGGCAGGGCGATGCTCACTTCAAGAAGCACGAGTATCTCAAGGCCACCGAGCTCTATGACGCAGCCGCGGCCAAGGGTGCCAATCCCGGAAACCGCAAGCGCGCTGCCGCCGAGGGCAAGGGCGAAGAGACGTACGGGGAGATCGAGTCGGCCATCGCGAGCGGCAACTTCGATAAAGCAAAGACGCTGGTGGAAAAGTGCTCTGCCGAGACGTCGCATTGGTGCGGCAAGGCTTCGGAAAAAACCGACGCGGTGAAGGCCGGCTATGGCAAGGCCCATCTCGCCAAGGCCACCGCGGCGAAGGGTGCGAACAAGCTCGACGACTGCTCGACCGAGGCGAACCTGGTGCTCGCTTTCGACCCGGGCAACGCCGACGCGCAGGCGCTGGCCACGCAATGCCAGCCGGCCGAGGTCGTGAAGGCGGCGCCGGCAGAGCCCAAGGGACCGTCGCAGTCCGAGCGCAACGGCAAGGCCGCGGGCCTGGCGGCCGAGGGCAACACCAAGCTCCTCGCACGCGATTTTGCCGGAGCCGTCGCGAAGTGCAGCGCTGCGCTCGCGCTGCACCCGTCGGACCGCACGACCCTGGGCAGCTGCTATCACTCGCTCGGCTTCGGTTACGCGTACCTGAGCGACAATGGCAACGCGAAAAAGTACCTCAAGCAGTATCTGCCCTTCGCCACCACCGACAAGGCGCAGATCCAGAACTTCATCGACACGCACTGATTCGCAGATTCTATTTTTGGGCGATTGACGGCTTAGCGGTGCGCCCCGTCGTGCGGTAAGGTCCCCGGTCTGTATCGACGAGGACTTTCATGAAGCTGATCATCGAAGACGACGAAGGCCATCGCACCGTCATCCCCTTCGTGAGCGACGAGCTGACCATTGGCCGCCACGAGGGGAACGTGGTCCGGCTGGAGGAGAAGAACGTCTCACGCAAGCACGGCCGGCTGTTGCGCGAGGCGGGCCGCTTCTTCATCGAGGACCTGGACAGCTTCACCGGCATCCGCGTCAACGGTGAGAAGATTGCCGGCAAGCGGCTGGTGCGCGAAGGCGACCTCATCCAGATCAGCGAGTACGATCTGTCTCTGCAGGCGGGGCCCGAGGAGAAGGCCGCGCCGCCGGAACCAGAAGACGACGAGCCGACAGTGACGCAGCCTGCGCAGTCCAGGCCGCCTGCTCCGTCGGCCGCAGGGGTCGCGCCGGCTCCCCTGGCCTCGCTGGCCCGCCAGCACGACGAGCCGTCCGAGGCAGAGGCAGAAGCCGACGCGCGCAAGAAGGCCGACACTGCCATCATCCGCCTCTCGGATCTTGGCATGAGCGCTCCGGCCGACGAGGAGCTGCGCGAGGTGCCGCCGGCGAGGCGACCCAAGCTGGTAGGCATCGCCGGCTCGTGGCGCGGCAAGGAGCTGATCCTCGACCGCACTCCCATCCGCATCGGGCGCAGCGGCGAAAACGACGTGGAGATCGACCATCCGTCCATCAGCCGCAAGCATTGCCGGCTCCACCTCGAGGGCGAGAGCTGGAAGGTGATGGACGCCGAGAGCAAGAACGGCGTTCGCGTCAATGACGAGCCGTACGCGGCCATCGCCTTGCGCAATGGCGACGTGCTCGAGATCGGCCACCTCAAGTTCATCTTCGCCTCGCCCGGGCAAATGGTGGTGTTGCCAGCGGAGAGCGCTTTGAGGGCGAAGGCGCTCGCGGCCGCGCAGCCCGGCGGAAGCGGCGGCAAGGCGCTCATCTACGGGCTGGGCGGGGCACTCATCCTGGCGATCGGCGCGGCAGCCTTCTTCGCCACGCGCCACCACAAGGCGCGCGGTGCGGCAGGCCAGGACGACGACGGCGAAGAGGTCGTGCAGGATTCGAAAGGCGAGCGCAAGTTCGCGCTCCGGGCTGCTGAAGAGGGCGTCACCGCACATCGCTATACCGAAGCGGTCCGCCACCTGGATGCCGCCCGCCGCGCCGGAGCCACCGCCGCTGAGCTGCGTGACTACAACCAGATCCAATCCGAGTCGCGCAGCGAAGAGCTCTACCGCGAGATGGAAGGCGCGATGGCCACCCAGGACTTCGAGCGCGCGCGCAAGCTGCTCTCGGTGCTGGGCGGCTCGCAGACGTATTACGGCAATAAGGCCGCTGAGAAGGCAGACGCCGTGACCTCCGGCTATGTGACGCTGCATCTGGCGGCCGCGGGATTGATGAAGGACAAGGACAACGCGGGCTGCGTCGCCGAGGCAAAGCTCGCGCTGCAGGCGAACCCGCAGAGCGCTGACGCGCAGTCGCTGCTGGAGACTTGCAAGCTCGCTCCGGTGCCGGCTCCAGTCGTCCGCACGAGCTCGCCGGTGACGCGGCCCTCGAGTGCGGCCGCGCTGGCGGCTGCCGCGCGCCCGGCGGGCGCGGACGGCGAAGCGCGCAGGCTCGTCAATGAAGGAAACCAGAAACTGATCGGGCAGGATGTCCCTTCAGCCATCGCTGCGTATCAGAAGGCGCTGGCCATGAAGCCGGGAGATACCGTGCTGGGCGGTATTTATCGCAGCATGGGGATCGCCTACACGCGGCAGGGCAACATCGAAGAAGGCGCGCACTACTACAAGCTCTATCTCCCGCTCTGCACGAACCCGAACGAGAGAGTGCAGCTGCAGAAGGTGCTCGACGACTACGAGGCGCGCCGGCGCTGAGGATGCGAGTGTGGGTGCGCCAAGGCCGGACTCACGTCTACCCGTAGACGCGTCCCTCCTGATTCTGTATGTACCGCGCTCAACGTACACAGGGGAGGGGACCTCGGTGGATATCAGAACGCTCGTTGTCGATGACGATCAGGATTCGTGTGACCTGATCGAGAGAATCCTGAAGAAGGATGGATACCGGGTCACGACGCTCACCGACGGCCGCAAGGTCGAGGACGAGCTGCGCAAGTCTGACGTCCACCTTGCTTTAGTGGATCTCAAGATGCCTGAGATCTCCGGGCTCGACGTCGCCCAGATCATTCGCCGTCACGACAACGACTGCGCGGTCATTCTCATGACCGGCTATGCCACGCTCGACTCAGCGGTATCGGCTCTTCGCGGCGGTGTGGTCGATTACCTGCGCAAGCCAGTCCGCGAAGACGAGTTGCTTGGCGCGGTCCGGCGCGCGCTCTCGGCCAAAGGCCTCGCGCTCATGCCCGAGGAGGAGCTGCACCGCAACATCGGCTCAGCCATTCGCGACCTGCGCAAGAAGCGGACACTCACGCTCAAGCAGCTGGCGAAGCGCACCGGGCTGTCGGTCTCGCTGCTCTCGCAGATCGAGCGGGCGGAGTCGAGCGCGAGCGTGACCTCGCTCTACAAGATTGCGCACGCGCTGAAGATCAAGATGACCGAGCTCTTCGCGCGCGTGTAGCACCGGGTGCTCGCGGCGCAGCCTAGGTCTCGAGCACCACCAACACGTCGCCCTCGTTGACGGCCTGGGTTTCCTTGCAACAGATCTCCTTGACCTTGCCGTCTTCGGGGGCTTCGATCGGCATCTCCATCTTCATGCTTTCGAGAATGACCAGCACGTCGCCGGCCACCACCGCGTCGCCGACCTTCTTCTCGATTTTCCAGACAGTGCCAGTGATATGCGCGGGGACGTCCATGCTTTTAAGCTCCTTTAGAGGCGTTCGAGGAAATGAGTGTCCAACTCGCCGCGCGTGAAGGCTTCGCTCGCGAGGATGCGCTGGTGCAGCGGAAGGTTGGTCTTGACGCCTTCAATGCGGAAGCCCGCGAGTGCTTTTGCCATTAACGCAATGGCCTGCGCTCGCGTCTCTGCATGGACAATCAATTTCGCCAGCAGTGAGTCGTAATGAGGCGTGACGATGGTGCCGGCGCGCACGCCCGCATCGATGCGGACGCCGTCGTGGAAGAGCCCGTCAGCCGGAACCGGCGTGTCGAAGACCTTGACCGGTCCGGGCGAGGGAAAGAACTTCACCGGATCTTCCGCATTGATGCGGCACTCGATAGCAGCGCCATTGACCTTGATATCGCCCTGCCCGATTTGCAGCTTCTCGCCCGCGGCGATGCGCAGCTGTAATTGAACCAGGTCCAGGCCGGTGGTGGCCTCGGTGACCGGGTGCTCGACCTGGAGGCGCGCATTCAATTCAATAAAGAAGAACTCGTCGCCGGCCAGCAGGAACTCGGCGGTGCCGGCGTTGGCATAGCCGACCGCGCGCGCGGCCAGCACGCCTGCGGCGAGCAGCTTCTGCAGCAGCTCGGGTCTCCCGGAGAACGCGACCGCGGGCGCCTCTTCGAGGACCTTCTGGTGGCGCCGCTGGATGGAGCACTCGCGCGCCCCCAGCGCCAGCGTGAGCCGCCCGTCGCCGAACAGCTGCACCTCTACATGCCGCGGTTTCTCGAGATAGCGCTCGAGATAGAGCGCGTCCTTGCCGAACGAGGCCCGCGCCCGATCGCCGCAGCTGCGCAGCGCCTTGACCAGCTCGGCGTCGTCGCGCGCGACCTGCATGCCAATACCGCCGCCGCCCGCCGCTGCCTTGACCAGCAGCGGATAGCCCACCGACGCCGCCGCCGCCCGCGCAGCCGCCTCGTCTCCGACATGCCCGGTTGAGCCCGGAACCACCGGCACTCCCGCGTCGCGCATCACCGCGCGTGCCTGCGCCTTGTCCTTGAGCGCGCGCATCGCCTCGGGCGGCGGGCCGACGAAGACCACGCCCGCCCCGGCGCACGCCTGCGCAAAGTCCGCCTGCTCCGAGAGGAATCCGTATCCCGGGTGAATGGCCTCGGCGCCGGTGGATCGGGCTGCCTCGAGCACGCGGGCCGCGTCGAGATAGCTCTCGCGTGGCGGCGCCGGGCCCAGCCGGACTACCTCGTCGCAGGCCTCGACATGCAACGCGTTCACGTCCGCGTCGGAATAGACGGCTACCGTCTTCACACCCAGCGCCCGCGCCGCGCGCGCCACCCGGCAGGCGATCTCTCCGCGGTTCGCGATCAGTATCTTGCTGAACAAGCTTTTACCTCCTGAAACGAGGGCGCGGAGTCTACTCCAGGAATCATGACGAGGGGCGCGTTGACCGTTCTCCGGGGGCAGCGCTACTCTCCGGCGGGTTTCAGGCAGGCAATTTGGCAAGTCACAAAACAGAAGCTTTGTGCCTGGCGGCGGACTCGCAGGGCCGAAGGTGATCGATGGCGAAGGCGAATGCGCAGCAACGGATCAGGCCCCGCAAGACCGCGGCGGTGGTCGATCTATCCCTGGTGCGCGACAGCCGGCGCCGCGAGCTCGCCGACAAGCGCGTGCGCGAGGCCATGGACGACAACCGCGCCGCCCTCACCCGGCTCTTTGCCAGCGGTCTCATCTTTACCCAGAAGGGCGCCCGCGCCGGCCGCGACCTCTTGCTCGCTCACCAGGGGCTGCTCAAGGTGATCGATATCTTCGCCCGACTCGGCGAGGATCACGGCGGTCTCGACCTCGGCCTCAAGGTCCGCGGCGAGGAAGTGTTTGCCCGGCTGGACGCGCAGCTGACGCGCACGGCCCAGCTCACGGCGCGTACCGGCGAGTTCCTCAGCAACCGCGTCCGCGAATAGACCAGAGCCTGGACGCCTTCAGCTCCCTCCCGGTGCTGCAGTATCGGCGCGCTCGTCGCGCAGCTGGCTGAAGCAGCTTTCAGCGGCGGCGCAGCAGCAACAAGCGGCGCCGCCTCGAAGTCCTATTCGCCATTGCGCAGGAAAGTCGGGATATCGAGTTCGTTCTCCGACGCGCCGGTCATCTGGCGCAGCTCCTCCCAGGAGATGTGCCGCGTCGGGCGCCCATCCCGCGCCGGTACAGGCGGGGGCGTCACGCGCTGGGGCTGCGCGGGCGTCGGCTGCTGCCTCCCCATCTCGGGCGTGCGGGCCGAGCGCGCCGGCTCGGTCACTTGCGGGAGGAGGAGCGAGCCCTGCGGAGCGCCGCGGATGAGGCGGGTCGCGTCCCCCCGATCGACCCTCCGGGAATCGCGGGCCGCGAAGCCGGTGGCGATGACCGTGATCTTGAGCCGGTCTTCCATTCCGTCATCGATGACGCTGCCGAAGATGATGTTCGCGTCCTCGTGCGCGGCCTCTTGAATCAGCGAGCAGGCCTGGTTCACTTCGACCAGCGTCATGTTGCCGCCGGCGGTGATGTTGATCAGGATTCCGGTGGCGCCGTCGATGGCAATGTCCTCGAGCAGCGGGCTCTCGATAGCCATCCGGGCCGCCAGGATGGCGCGCTCGACGCCGGACGCGCAGCCGGTGCCCATCAAGGCAACTCCCATGTTGCTCATGATGGTGCGCACGTCGGCGAAGTCGACGTTGATCAGGCCCGGAATGGTGATCAAATCCGAGATGCCTTGCACGGCATTCAAGAGCACTTCGTCGGCCTTCTTGAAGGTATCGAGAAGCGTAGTTGTCGCGTCGGCTACGGCGAGGAGACGCTGATTGGGAATGGTTATCAGCGTATCGACCGCGTTCTTCAGTTCACTAAGCCCGCTCTCCGCCTGCTTCTGGCGGCGCTTGCCCTCGAACACGAACGGCTTGGTGACTACGCCCACGGTCAGCGCGCCCACCTGCCGCGCCAACTCCGCGATGACCGGCGCGCCGCCGGTGCCGGTGCCACCGCCCATGCCGGCGGTGACGAAGACCATGTCCGCGCCCTCGAGCGCGGCGAGGATCTTCTCCTTATCCTCCAGCGCCGCCTGCCGCCCGATCTCCGGATTGGCGCCGGCGCCGAGGCCTTTGGTCACCTGCTTGCCAATCTGTATTTTCGTCGCGGCGCGGTTGTGCTGCAGCGCCTGGCAATCAGTATTGGCGGCGATAAAGTCAACGCCGGTCAATCCAGCGAGGATCATCGTATTCAAGGCATTGCCGCCGCCGCCGCCGACGCCAATCACCTTGATCCGCGCCCCGATCTCGTGATTCTCGAATTTATCCATGAGAGTGTCTCCTGATTCAAAAGTGGAAGGGGCCTAGAACAGCTCTTTGAAGAAGCCCACGAACTTGTCCCGCAAAGACGCATTGTCGCCCGAGCGCAGAAAGGCTTTCCCGCCCTGTCGCGCGCCGTAGAGCAAGAGGCCGACGGCGGTGGCGTGCTGCGGGCTGCCGACCACGTCGGTGAGCCCGCCAATCCCCCGCGGAAGGCCGCGCCGCACCGGCAGCCCGAGCACCTCTTCGGCAAGCTCCGGCATGCCGTGCAGCAGCGTCGATCCGCCGGTCAGCACCAGGCCCGAGGCGAGCAGGTCCTCCTGCCCGGCCTTCTGGATCTCGCGGTGCACCAATTGAAAGAGTTCTTCGACCCGCGGCTCGACGATCTCGCAGAGGATGCGCCGCGAGAGCACGCGCGGCGGACGGCCACCCACGCTCGGCACCTCGACGGTCTCGTCCTTGTCCAGCATGGCCGCCTGGGCGCTGCCGAAGCGAACCTTGATTCTCTCGGCCTCGTGCATCGGCGTGCGCAGGCCGACCGCGATGTCATTGGTCAAATGATTGCCGCCCAGCGGAATCACACTCGTATGCTGGATGGCGCCATTGCTGAAGATCACCAGGTCGGTCGTGCCTCCGCCGATATCAACCAGCGCCACGCCCAATTCCTTCTCTTCTTCTGCCAGCACCGCTTCGGCCGAGGCGAGCGGCTCCAGCACGACATCGAGGACCGTGAGTCCAGTCCGGGCGCAGCACTTGATGATGTTCTGCGCCGACGAGACCGCGGCCGTGACGATGTGGACCTTGGCCTCCAGCCGCACGCCATTCATGCCCAGCGGCTCGCGGATGCCGTCCTGCTCATCAATGATGTACTCCTGCGGCAGCACGTGCAGGATCTCGCGGTCCTGCGGAATGTTGATGGCGCGCGCGGCGTCCAGCACGCGCGCGATGTCGCCGGCGCGAACCTCCTTGTCCTTGATCGCGACCACGCCGTGCGAATTGAAGCCGCGGATATGTCCGCCCGCGATACCGGCATACACCGCGCTTATTTCCACGCCGGCCATCAACTCAGCCTCTTCGACGGCCCGGCGTATCGAGGCGACGGTGGCCTCGATATTGATGACGACACCTTTCCGCAGCCCGCGCGACGGGTGCGTTCCGATGCCGATCACGTCGATGCCGTCAGGAGTGACCTCGCCGACGATGCAGCAAATCTTCGTGGTGCCGATGTCCAGGCCGACGACGATTTCACCCTTCTTTTGCGCCATTGATTACCTCTGGGAGGTCAGTTGTGCAGAGACCCACTCGGGGCGGCTCTGGTTGTCCAAATCGATGCGTGCGGCGCGCTCGCCGCGGCGTGCAAGGGCGGCGCGCACCTGCGAAAGTTTGTGCAGCTTCAAAGGAAAGTCGGCGCTGCCGAGGCGGATCTCCTGCACCGCTTCATCGAGGCGCGCGAAGAGCGTGGCTCCGCCGCCGTCCAGACGCAGCTCGGAGAGCGAAGCAATCGAGTAGCCTTCGGCTTTCCAGGCATCGAGAAGCTGAAGCGAGAGTGCCAGTCGTAGAGTGGTCTCGGGCTTGCCCAGGTCCTCGCGCGCAAGGCCGGTGACGACGGGCAGGTCGACGCCGTCGGCCGGCGCCTTGCGCTTGAAGAGCTGTCCCTGATCGTCGAGCAGATACAGACCGCCGAGTTGGACCAGCAACACCGCGCGGTGCTCGACCACGCTCGCGATCACCCGGGACGGCAGGCGCCGCTCGAGTCGTGCCGAGGCGACCCAGGGCTGCGCTTCAATGGCCTTGCTGGCGCGCGCGAGATCGGCGTGGAAGAGGTTCTCGCCGATGCTGAGCCCGCTGCGCCGCAACAGCTCGGCCTCGGTCGAGTGCTCGAGGCCGACAAAGCGGATCTCGGTGATGGCGAAGAGCGGCGCGCTGGTGGCCCACCGCCAGGCCTGCCAGGCGCCGGCGCTCACCCCGGCACTGAGGGCCACCGCGAGGCCAGTGCGCGCGAAGGCTTGCAGGAGCGCGCCCGGTTTGCGCTCGCTGCGCCGCAGCGCCGCCTTGGATTCGGCGCGAAAAGGCACGCGCTCTGCTTTCGCAGCCCGGACGTCCTGCACGGAATCGACGCTCATGGCCGCACCTCGGCGCTGAGAAGAACGGGCAGCAGGTGGTGCGGCGCAAGGTCGGGCGGCAGCGCCGGCGTGAAGGTGCCGACCAGCCGGACTTCGGGCACGAGTTCGATGCCGGTCGCGGCGCGCACCGTCTTGCGCGCGAGCGAGATCAGATCGATCACGTCGCTTGCCCGCGCCTCGCCCAGGTTGACGATGAAGTTGGCGTGCTTGTCGCTGATCTGCGCCCCGCCCCGGCGCGCGCCCTTGAGGCCCGCCTGCTCGACCAAGCGGCCGGCGAAGTCTCCCCGCGGGTTGACGAAGACGGAGCCGGAGTTGGGCAGCGTGAGCGGCTGCGCAACGCGGCGGCGCTCGACGTCCACCTTGGCCAGGCGCACCTGCTCGAGCAGTTCGGAGTCGGTCCCACGGCGCACCTTGCAGCGGGCGCGGGTCAGCACCGTGCCACGGGGCAGCTCGCAGTGGCGATAGGCCAGATGCAACTCTGTTGCATCTACCCAGCGCAGGCCGGACGGCGTCGCGACTTCGATGGCCATTACATGATCGGCCATGCAGCCCGACGGGGTGCCCGCGTTCATCGCCACCATGCCGCCGACGGTGCCGGGGATGCCGGCCATCCAGGCGACGCCGACCCCGCGCTGCTCCCGGGCCAGCGCAAGAAACCGCGCATTGAGCAGGCCGGCGCCGAGCGTGAGCACGACGTGGTCCGGGTGACCTTCAAGCTCCTCGGGACAAAAGTCGCGGCCGAGCAAAAGTGCCGCGCCCTCGAGCCCGCCGTCGCCCACGATGGTGTTGGCGCCGCCGCCGAGCACGTGCCAGCCGATGCCCGCGTCGCTGAGCACGCCCAGCACCGCGACCAGCGCGGCCGGGTCTTTCGGCTTGATCAGGAAGCTCGCCGGCCCGCCCACGCGCATGCTGGTGCGGCCTGCGAGCGGCGCGCCTTCCAGCACCTCGCCGCGCGCAGCCTCGCGCAGCAGGTCGAGCACGCCGCGAGCGTTGCCGTCTGGCGCGAGCGCGGTCATGGCAAAAGCTCCAGCAATTCGTCGGCCGCGTGGGTGATGTCCCCGGCTCCGAGCGTGAGCACCAGGTCGCCCTCGCGCACGCGCTCGCGCAGGCGGGCCGCGAGCTCGGCGCGCTCGGGCACGAAGCTCGCGTCGCGATGGCCGCAGGCGCGCACCGCCTCGTGCAGGCGCGCGCCCGAGACGCCGGCAATCGGCTCCTCGCCCGCCGGATAGATCTCGGTGAGCAGCAGCACGTCGGCGTCGTTGAAGGCAGTGGCGAAGTCGCCCAGCAGATCGCGCGTGCGCGTGTAGCGGTGCGCCTGGAACGCGCAGACGATGCGGCGGAGCGGGAACGACGCGCGCGCGCCCGCAAGCGTGGCTTTGATCTCCGCGGGGTGGTGCCCGTAGTCGTCGACCACGGTGATGCCGCCCTTCTCGCCCCGGACGGTGAAGCGGCGCTGGACGCCGGCGAACTCGCGCAGCGCCTCGACCGTCTTCTCGAAGGGGATCTCCAGCTCGTGCGCCACCGCGCAGGTCGCGAGTGCATTGAGCACGTTGTGCGCGCCCACCATCTTGAGCGTGACCTCGCCCTTGACGATGCTGCGGTGCGTGACGTCGAAGGTCGAGGTGAAAGCGGAGAGGCGGACATGCTCGGCCCGCCAGTCGGCCTGGGGCGAGAATCCGTAGGTCACATGGCGCTTGGTCAGCCGCGGGATCAGGTGCTGCACCACCGGATGATCGAGGCACAGCACCGCAAGGCCGTAGAAGGGCACGCGGTCGGCGAAGTCGACGAAGGCCTGCTGCAGCGCCTCGAGGGTGCCGTAATGGTCGAGGTGCTCGGCGTCGATGTTGGTGATCACCGCGATGGTCGGTGACAGGCGCAGGAACGATCCGTCGGACTCGTCAGCTTCGACCACCATCAGCTGGCCCTTGCCGAGCTTCGCGTTCGAGCCGAGCGCGTTGAGCTTGCCTCCCACCACCACGGTCGGGTCGAGCCCGGCGTGCGCGACGACTGTGGCGATGAGCGAGGTGGTGGTGGTCTTCCCGTGCGAGCCGCCGATAGCGACGCCCTCTTTCAGGCGCATCAGCTCAGCCAGCATTTCGGCGCGCGGGATCACCGGGATGGCCCGGTCGCGCGCGGCGGTCACTTCCGGATTGCTGCGCTTGACCGCGCTGGAGGTGACCACCACGTCCACGTCCGGCGCGACATTTTCGGCCTGGTGCCCGATGGCGATGGCACCGCCCAGGCTTTGCAGCCGGCGGGTGGTGTCGGTGGCCTTGAGGTCGGATCCGGTCACGCCATAGCCGAGGTTCAGGAGGAGCTCGGCAATGCCGCTCATCCCGATTCCGCCGATGCCGACGAAGTGGACTTTGACCTTCTTGTTCCTGAACACCGCTGTCGCCCTCCGGTACCGCTCGGCTGCTTGCTATCGCGGGAATGTACGCGATTCGATCTACGATAATCAATAGCCTCCAGTGAAGAGACTCTATTTGTACTATTTCGTGGGCAGGTGCCTCCCCTCGCGGATGAGCCTCGGTCCGCAGAGCGAAACGCAGACGTCGGCGATCTCGCGCGCGGCCTCGGGACGGCCCAGGAGCCCGCTTTTCCGGGACATCTTCTGGAGCCGAGCGCGGTCGGAGACGAGCGCACGGATCTCGTCGGCGAGCCTTTGCGCGGTCAGATCGGTCTCGGTCAGCAGCACCGCCGCGCCCGACTGGACGAGCGTGCGCGCGTTCACCGTCTGGTGATCGTCGGCCGCGAAGGGGAACGGCACCAGGATCGCGGGCTTCTTGCAGACGGTGAGCTCGGCGATGGTGGTGGCCCCGGCGCGGCAGACCAGCAGATCCGCGCCAGCGTACGCGAGCGCCATGTCGTCGATGAAGGCGGAGGCCTCCGCTTGCAGGCCGGTGGGCGCGAGCTTTGCGTAGCGCGCGGCGATCTCGTCCAGATCCCTGGTCCCGGTCTGGTGGCGCACGCGCAGCGTCGAACCCAGCTCGGGCGCCAGCAATTCCAGCGCTTCGATCACGCGCAGGTTCAGCACGTGCGCGCCCTGCGAGCCCCCGGTGACCAGCAGGCCGAAGCGTTCCTCCGGCGTCCTCGGGTGCAGATAGTTGTCGAGGAAAGCGCGGCGGATGGGGTTGCCGATCAGGTGCGTGCGCGCAGGAGGGAAGAAGGGCCGCGCCTCGTCGAAGGCGATGAAGATGGCCTGCGCGAAACGACCCAGCGTCTTGTTGGTGAAGCCGGGGAGCGCGTTCTGCTCCTGAATGGCGCGCGGGATGCCGAGGAGAAACGCGGCCATCACCACCGGACCGCTCGCATAGCCGCCGACGCCGAAGACGACGTCGGGGTCGAAGCGGCGCAGGATCCGCAGGCTCTGCCACAGCGATCGCGGGAGACCGAACAGGCCTTTAAAGGTGGCGGTAAAGCCCTGCCGCTTGAGCGGCCCGACGTTGATGAGCTCCAGTGGGAAGCCCGCCTTGGGCACCGCGCGCACCTCGATGCCCCGCGGCGAGCCGACGAAGAGGACTTCGTTGCGCGGGTGGCGCGTCTTCACTTCTTCCGCGAGCGCAAGGCCCGGAAAGAGGTGGCCGCCGGTGCCGCCGCCAGCGATGAGGAGCCTCATTGCCGGAGCCTCATTGGCGGGCTCCCGTGGCCCGCTTGAGGAAGCCGCCCGAGCCACCGCTGATACTGAGGACGATGCCGATCGCGAGGCACGAGGTGACCACGCTGGTCATTCCGTAGGAGAGAAACGGCAACGCCATTCCCTTGGTGGGCAAGAGCGACAGCGCCATGCCGGCGTTGACCAGCGCTTCCAGGCTGACCAGGAGCGTGAGGCCGATGGCGAGGTAGCAGCCGAAGGCATCGGGCGAGGCATGCGCGGCTTTCAGGCCTCGCCACACCAGCACCGCGAAGAGCGCCAGAACGACGGCGACACCGACGAAGCCCAGCTCCTCGCCGACGATGCTGAGGATGAAGTCGGTGTGCGCGGCCGGGAGGAAAAAGAGCTTCTGGTGGCTGTCGCCGAGGCCGACGCCGGTGGCGCCGCCCGCGCCGAAGCCGAGCAGCGATTCGACGGTCTGGTAACCGTGGCCCTGCGGGTCCTTCCACGGGTCGAGGAAGGTCATCACCCGCTGCAGCCGGTAGCGCGAGTGCCAGACGAGGAAGCCCACCACCGGAACCGCGCCACCGATGACCGCGGCCAGATAGGTGAGCCGCGCGCCCGCGACGAAGAGCAGGCCGAAGGTGACCGCGGCCAGCACGACCGTCGTGCCGAAGTCGGGCTCGAGCAGCAACAGCACGGCGAAGACGCCGAGCATGATCAGGTGAGGAAGGAAGCCGACCGAGAAGATGGCGATGCGGTCCTGCTTCCTGGCCAGCGAGCGCGACAGCCAGAGCACCAGCGCAATCTTCGCGATCTCGCTGGGCTGGAAGGTGAGGCTGCCGAGACGCAGCCAGCGCTTGGCGCCGCCGGCTGCGTGGCCGATGCCAGGGAACTGCACCGCGACCAGGAGCGCGAGACTCAAGAAGACGAGTGGCACGACCAGGCGCTCGAGTCGCTGGTAGCCGAACTTCATCACCGCCAGCAGGCCGATGAGGCCGAGGCCCGCCCCGGCGAGCTGGCGCTTGAAGAACCAGAGGCCGTCGCCCAGGCGGGCCGAGGCGTAGACCGCCGACGCGCTGTAGACCATCACCACGCCGGACATGGTGAGAAGCAGCACCGCGCCGAGCAGGACCGGGTCGTAGCGGAGCGCGGGCTTGAGCGACCGCTCGCGCGCGACGCGGGAGCCGGCGGCGGCGCTTTTGATCATGAGAGCTCCCGGACCAGCCGCTTGAACTGCTCGCCGCGGTCCTCGAAGTTCTTGAATTGATCGTAGGAAGCACATGCTGGCGAGAGCAGAACGGTGTCGCCGGACCTGGCTTTCTCGTGCGCCAGATCGACGGCATCGGCGAGCGTGCCGCAGTCGGCGACCGGCGCTGCGTCGCCCAGCTCGTCGCGAATTTTTTCCGCTTCTTCGCCGATGGTGAGGATAAGCTTGACGCGGTCCTGCAGCAGCGCCCGCAGCGGGGCGTAGGGCGCGCCCTTGCCGCGGCCGCCCAGGATGAGGATGACACCCTGCTCGAAGGCGCTCAAGGACTTCTCGACGCTGTCGACGTTGGTCGCCTTGCTGTCGTTGATGTACTCGACGCCGCCCAGCACGCGGACCGGCTCGAGGCGGTGCGGCAGGCCCGGATAGGTGTCCAGGCCGCGCTGCAGCGCCTCGGCGTCAGTGACCAGCGTGCCCGCGAGCAAGAGCGCGGCGAGCGCATTCTCGGCGTTGTGGCTGCCGCGCAGCGTTGCGGCGTTGAGCTGAAAGCCGTGCCGGCCCACGCGCAGCGTGCGCTTGCCTTCCACGCTGGCCGCGGCCAAAGGATTGGCCGACCGCGGGTCAAAGCCCTTGCGTTGGACGCCCGGGTTGGTGGGCATCGCGGCGACGCGCGCGTCGGCGAGATTGAGCGCCGCCAGATCGCCTGCGCGCTGGTTTTCGAAGATGCGCGCTTTGACCGTCGCGTACCCGCCCAGATCGGAATAGCGATCGAGGTGGTCGGGCGTGACGTTCAGCACCGTCGCCGCGGCGCAGCGCAGACTCGAGATGCCTTCTAGTTGGTAGCTCGATAGCTCGCAGACGGTGGCGTCGAGCCGGCCCCCGGTCAGGACGCGCTGGCTGAGCGGGGTCCCGAGGTTACCCCCAGTGAAGGCGCATTGACCTGCAATGACGAGCAAGTGACCCGTCAATGCGGTGGTAGTGGATTTTCCATTGGTGCCCGTGATCCCGAGGATGGGCTCGGTGATGAAGCGGCTGGCGAGCTCGACCTCGCCGAAGATCTCGAGGGTTCCGGCCAGGGGACGTACGGTCGCAAGCGGCACGCCGGGACTGACGATGACCAGGTCGCGATCGCGAAATGCCGCCGCGTCGAGCGGCCGCAGCGCTACCCCTGCGAGCGGGGTCACGGATGGGTTCGCGTCAGCAGCGGCGACGTCGGCGCCCTTCGCCAGCAGCAGGCGCGCCGCGGCGAGCCCGCTCTTGCCGAGCCCCACCACCAGCGCTCTGCGGCCCTTGAGGTCCATGGTCATCGGAGCTTGAGCGAGGCGAGCGCGATCAGCGCCAGCATGATGGAGACGATCCAGAAGCGAACGATGATCTTCGGCTCGGCCCAGCCCTTGAGCTCGAAGTGATGGTGGATGGGCGCCATGCGGAAGAGGCGGCGGCCGGTGCGCTTGAACCAGAAGACCTGCAGAATCACCGAGAGGATCTCGGCGAAGAAGACGCCGTGGATGAGCGCGCTGTCCACTTCGTTCTTGGTGAGCACCGCCAGCGCGCCCAGGCCGCCGCCGAGCGCCAGCGAGCCGACGTCGCCCATGAACACGGTGGCTGGATAGGTGTTGTACCAAAGGAAGCTGATGCAAGCCCCGGCCATGGCGGCGCAGAACACCGAGAGCTCGGCGGCCCCGGTAATGTGCGGGATCAAGAGATAGTCGGCGATGTTCAGGCCCTTGATGACCGCGCCCGCCAGATAGGCCAGCACCATGAAGGTGAGCGAGCTGACGATGGTCGGGCCGGTGGCGAGGCCGTCGAGGCCGTCGGTCAGGTTCACCGCGTTCGAGGTGCCGACAATGACGATGAACGCGAACGGCAGATAGAACCAGCCAAGCTGCGGATTGAAGAGCTTCACCTTCACGAAGGGGATGGTCAGGCGGGTATCGAGGATGAGCGTGCCGGTCTTCCAGTCGACGAAAAACGCTGCGATCACGACCAGGAAAATCATCGTCTGCCAGAAGAGCTTTTTCTTTCCGGCGAGGCCCTTGCTGTTCTTCCTGGAAAACTTCAGCCAGTCGTCGGCGAAGCCGATGACGCCAAAGCCCATGGTGAAGATCAGCGCCGCCCAGACGAGCTTGCTGGTCAGGTCGGCGAACAGCAGCGTGGCGATCAGCATGGCCCAGAGGATGAGTCCCCCGCCCATCGACGGCGTGCCCTTCTTCTTCTGGTGGGCCGCGGGCGTGTCTTCGCGGACGTTGCTCTGGCCGTGCTGCCGGTTCTGCAGGTCCTGGATGTAGCTCGGCCCGAGCAACAGGCCGATCAAGAGCGATACCAGGCCGGCCATCAGCATGCGGAAGGTCGGGTAGCGCAGCACGTTGAAGGCCGCGATCCGGTCGGAGAAGGGGTAGAGCAGCATGTAAAGCATTCAGTGCCCTCCCGGGGCCTGCACGACGCCGGAGAGCGGGTCGCTGATGCGCTCCATCTTCATCCCGCGCGAGCCCTTGACCAGGATGACGTCTTCGGGCCGTGCATCCTTCCGGACCTGCGCGATGGCTTCGGCCGGCGTCTCCGCCCACTGCACCGAGTCCGGCTTGAGCCCGGACTCGATGGCGCCTTCGCCGATGGCCCGCGCGCGCTTGCCGAAGCAGACCAGAAGCGCGAGGCCCGCACCCGCGGCGAAACGGCCGACGTCGCGGTGCAGGTCCAGCTCGGTGGGCCCCAATTCCAGCATGTCGCCGAGCACGGCGATGGCGCGGCCCGTTCCGCGCACGAGATGAGTGAGCGTCAAGAGCGCGGCCTTCATGCTCGAGGGGTTGGCATTGTAGCAGTCGTCGATCAGCAGACCGCCGCCCGGCCTCGGCACCGGGCGCATGCGGCGGCCCGTCGTGCGCGCGTTCGCGAGGCCGCGCAGGATGGTATCCTGATCGAGGCCGAGCGCGACTCCGACCGCCGCCGCCGCTGCCGCGTTGTGGCCGTTGTGCGTGCCGATGAGCTGGAGTTCCACTGAGCGCACGACGGTCTTGCTGGCGGACTTTACCGCGGCAATTCCCGCGGCCATTCCAGCCTGATTGAACTCGAGCTCGACGTAGAGGCCCGGACCGCCGTGGTGGACCGAGACCAGCCGCACGTTCGAACCCAGCGTCGCGCCGAACGTGATCAGCTTGCGCAGCGAAAGGCGCGCCTGCTGCAGCACGCGCGGATCATCAGCGTTCGCGACCGCGATGCCGCCTCGCCGCAGCGCGTGGAAGAGCTCGCCCTTGGCGTAGGCGACGCCATCGATGGAGCCGGTCCCCTCCAGGTGCACCGGCCCGACGTTGGTGACCACGCCGATGTCGGGGTCCACGTAGGCCGCGAGGCGCGCGATCTCGCCGGGATGGTTCATGCCGCACTCGATGGCGGCGTAGCGGTGGCGCGGCTCGAGCGCCAAAAGCGTGAGTGGGACGCCGATCTCGTTGTTGAGATTTCCCTCCGTCTTCAGGGTCGGGCCTTGCGCGGCGAGGACCTCGGCGATCAGCTCCTTGGTCGAGGTCTTTCCGGTCGAGCCGGTGATGCAGACGACCTGCAGATTCGTTTGCTGGCCGCGCCATGCGTGCGCGAGGCCGGCGAGCGCGCGCGTCGTGTCGGCAGCGGCGAGAACGGCGATCCCTGGTGGCAGGGCTTCGATGCGGGCGTTCGCGGGCACGAGCACACCTGCCGCGCCGCCCTCGACGGCTTTGGCGAGGAAGGCGGTGGCGTCGAAGTTTTCTCCCTGAAGCGCGACGAAGAGCGCGCCGGGCCTGGGCGCGCGCGTGTCGGTGAAGACGCCATCGAAGGCCTGCGCGGTGCCGGGCTGCACCACCCGCGCCGACGCAGCCCAGGCAGCTTGATCCAGCGTAAAGAAAGCGCTCATCGAAGCGTCTCCAGCGCTCGCCGCGCCTCGACCCGATCGTCGAAAGGCAGCTTCTGCTTGCCGACGATTTGATAATTTTCATGACCCTTGCCGGCGATCAGCACCACGTCTCCCCGGCGCGCGCTGGCGAGGGCCAGGCGAATGGCCGCGCGCCGATCGGGCACGATGCAGTAGCCGCTTTCGCCCGCACTCGACAGCTTCCCGAGGCCGCTCCGCGCGAGGCCCATTTCGACATCGCGGAGGATCTCCGCCGGATCTTCGGTGCGCGGGTTGTCGGAGGTGGCGACCACCAGATCGGCCCTTTGGCCAGCGGCCTCGCCCATCAGCGGGCGCTTGCCGCGATCGCGATCGCCGCCGCAGCCGAAGACGCAGATCAGGCGCGGGCCGCGGCCGGCGGCGACGCGGACGGCGTCGAGGACACGCGCGAGCGCATCGTCTGTGTGCGCGTAATCGACCAGCACGATGCGGCCCAGCGGATCGGGTACGCGCTCGAGGCGGCCGGGAGCGCCCAGGGCCTCGGGGACCAGCCGCGCCAGCTCGCGCGCGCCGATGCCGGTGCCGAGCAGGAGCCCCAGCGCGGCGAGCAGGTTCTCCACATTGTGCATGCCGATGAGCGGGCTCTGGATCTCGACCAGCCCCTCTTCAAGCGGCGCCTTGATGCGCAGGCGGAATCGCAGGCCAGCGAGTGAGCTCACCACGTCTTCGGCAGCCAGCGCCGCGCCCGGTGCGTCCCGCGTGGTGAAGCCGATGACATGCGCCAAAGGCAGCTGGCCGGCGAGCTGCGCGCAGCGGGAATCGTCGAGGTTGAGCACGGCCGGCGCGCCGCGCGGGAGCAGCTGCCTGAAGAGCTTTGCCTTGGCCTCGAAGTACCGCTCCATGGTGCCGTGGTAGTCGAGATGGTCGCGCGTCAGGTTGGTGAAAGCAGCCCCGGCGAAGACGCAGCCGGCAGCGCGCTCTTGCGAGAGCGCGTGGCTCGAGACCTCCATCGCCACCACCTGCGCGCCTTTGTCGAGCATCTTCCTGAGCAGCGCCTGCAGTTCATGCGACTCGGGCGTGGTGTGCGTCGCGGGCTGGCTCCCGCCCGGCCAGCGACTCTCGACGGTGCCGAGCAGGCCGGTGCGCAGGCCGCGCTTATCGCAGAGCTGTTGGACCAGGTACGCGGTGGTGGTTTTGCCGTTGGTGCCGGTGACGGCAAAGAGACTCAGGCGCCGGCTGGGCTCGCCGTGAAAGCGCGCGGCGGCGAGCGAGAAGGCGAGGCGCGCGTCCGGTGCGACCACGTTTGCACAATTCGTTTCAAGTGGGCGCTCGGAGAGGACGGCAACCGCGCCGCGCTCGACGGCCTGCGCGGCGAAGTCCTTGCCGTCGCGGACGGCTCCGGGCAAGGCGGCGAAGAGCGCGCCAGCGGGGACAGCGCGCGAGTCGACCGTGAGCGCGCGCACGTCCACCGTCGCCGCGGCGGGCGGCAGAACGGCGGCGGTGTCCTGGAAGAGGTCGGTCAGTCGCACGATTCGTTCCTACGCCCGCACTTAAGGCGGCGCCAGCGTGACGCGCACGCGAGCGCCGCGTTTGACAATGGAACCTGCGCGCGGCGACTGGGCGACCGCCCGGCCACTGCCCTTGAACTCCGGCTCGAGCGAGCGCTCGGCGAGCTTGCGGATGGCGGAGCGGGCGGCGAGGCCGGCGAGGTCCGGCACCAGCGCGCGCCCGGTGGGAAGCTTCGTAGCTTGAAGGTCAAGCCCTTGACCAATTTTCTCAGAGGCAGAAAATTGCTTAAGGTCTTGATGGGTAAGGTCCATAGGAATTCTCGCTCCGTCCAGCGAGGCCACCAGAAGCGGCACCTGCTCCCGCACGCTCGCCGGCATCACCCCCAGCTGCCGCAGCGTCTCGTTCGCAATCGCCCCCCAGGCCGGCGCCGCCACCGTCCCTCCCGTCACCGCCACGCCCTTTCCTTCTGGCTCGTCGATCACCACCAGGATGGCCACCCGCGGCGCCTCTGCCGGCACGAAGCCAAGGAAGCTCGCCAGCCGCTTTTCGCTGTACCCGCCGCGCACCGGGTCGACCTTTTGCGCCGTCCCCGTCTTGCCGGCCACGCGATAGTCGCTCAGCGCCGCCTTGGTTCCCGTGCCGCCCTTGTGCACGACCTCCTCCAGCATGGCGGTCACCAGGCGCGCCGTCTCCGGCCGCAGCACCCGCCGCACTTCGGTGCGCTGGTTCGACAGCAGCACCGTGCCGTCGGGCGCGACAATCTTTTCCACCAGGTACGGCCGCAGCAGCACTCCGCCGTTCGCGATGGCGGCCATCGCGGCCACCGTCTGTATCCCGGTCGCGCTCATTCCCTGTCCGAACGCCGTCGTGTCCACCGCGATCTCCGGCATCCGCGCCGGGTCGCGCAGCGATCCGCGTCCCTCACCCGGCAGCCCCACGCCCGTCTTCTCGCCGAAGCCAAAGGCCCGCAGCCCCGCGATCAGCTTGTCCTTTCCCAGCCGCTCACCGATCTTTGCCGCGCAGATATTCGACGACTCGCGCAGCACCGTCGCAGGCGTCGCCCAATCCACCGGATGCGTATCGTGCAGCGTGCGGCGCAAGTGCTTCCAGGCGCCGTGCTCGCAATAGATCTGCTCGTCCACCTTGAGCACGTCCTCCTCCAGCGCGCGCGAGATCAGGAAGCTCTTGATGGTGGACCCCGGCTCCAGCTGGTCCTGCACTGCGCGGTTGCGCCAGACGCCGGGGTCGCGCCCGGGCTTGTTGGCATCGAAGAGCGGATTCGACGCCAGCGCCAGCACCGCCCCGCTGTTCACGTCGAGCACGATGGCAAAGCCTGCCGCCGCGTGCGCCGCCGTCACCGCGCGGGTGAGTTCGCGCTCGGCCACCACCTGGATGGCGCTGTCGAGCGTCAGCGTCACCGTCGCGCCGGTCAGCTCGGAGACATCAGGCGCGCCGTGCTCCAGCACCATTGCCCCGCGCGCATCGCGAGTGGCCGGCACGCTCACGCCCTTGCCGTGCAGGTAACTCTCGAGCTCGCGCTCCAGCCCTTCCTGCCCCGCGTCCTCGCCGACGAAGCCCAGTACGTGCCCCGCCAGCTCGCGCTGCGGATAGAAACGCTTGGGCTCCTTCACCAACTCGACGCCGTCGAGCGCGAGCGCCCGCACCCGCAGCGCAGTCGGCTCGTCCACGCGTCGCTTGATCCAGACGAAGCGCTTCTGCTGATCCGACACCAGCTTCGAAAGCACCTTCTTGCGGTCGGTCCGCAGCGCCTTGGCCAAGAGCTCCGCCGCGACCTCGCGCGCCGGCGCCGATTCGAAGGCAGTCGGGTCGGCGAAGATCGAGTCCACGTCCTGCGTGATGGCGAGCGGATCTCCGTGCCGGTCGGCGATGAGCCCGCGGCGCGGCTGCCACTCCAGCTCCCGCTTGGTCTGGTCGCGCTGCAGCCGCGACAGCCGCGAGCGGTCCAACAGCTGCACCTTGGCCGCGCGGCCAAGGACGGTTGCAAAGAGCGCCAGCAAGAGCGCGCCGACGATGAACGCTCGCAGCCGCATCCATCGGCCGGCGTCGTCTCCCCGCTTCTTCACAACGCTCCTTCAACGCGCGGAGACCATCGAGGTCCCCGCCCGCAGCGCTCCGCCGACCAACACCACCACCCGGTCCACCGACGGCGGACCCATCCCGAGCCTCGTCCGCGCCAGCTCCTCGATGCGCTGCGGGCTCTTGAGCTGCGCCGCGTGGAACTGCAGCCGCTCGTGCTCGCGCGACAGCTCGCGGTGCTCGTCCGACGAGCGCGAGAGCTCGTACCCCTGTTCCGTGACGCGGGTCCGCACCCAGGCGTGGAAAAGTGCCGCGAGCGCGATGAGCGCGCAGGCGAGGGTCCCGGACGCGAAGGTGGCGAGGCCGCGGCGATCGATTCTGCGGCGGATGATCGTGCTGGGCGTTCCGGTCCGGGTCATGACAGCCTCTCGACCGCGCGGAGCCTGGCGCTGCGGGCGCGCGGATTGACCAAAAGCTCGGCCTCGCCGGCCTTGACCGCGCCCTTGGTCAGCACCTTCCAGGCGGCGCTGCGGCCACAGGCGCAGACGGGCAGCCTCGGCGGGCAGATACAGCCGGTGGCGAGCTTCGCGAATGACTGCTTGACCATGCGGTCTTCGAGCGAATGGAAGCTGATGGCCAGAGCCCGCCCGCCGCGCGCCACCAGCCGCGGCAGCGAGGCAAGCCAGTCCGAAAGCGCCCCCAGCTCGTCATTGACGGCGATGCGCAGGCCCTGGAAGCTGCGCGTGGCCGGGTGGAGGTTCTTCGGCCAGGCCTTCCTCGGAATCGAATGCGAGACGACCTCCGCCAGCTGCGCCGTATTCGAAAGCGCGCCGGAGGCCCAGGCTGCGTGAATGGCACGCGCGATGGGGCGCGCGAAGCGCTCCTCGCCGAGCGTGTGCAGGATGCTCCACAGGGCGTTCGCGTCCCACTCATCGAGCCGTTCACTCAGCGGCTTGCCGCGGGTCGGATCCATCCGCATGTCGAGCGGCCCGGCCGCGCGGAAAGTGAAACCGCGCGCAGGCTCGTCGAGCTGCGGGCTCGAGACGCCAAGGTCGACCAGCGCGCCATCCACCTCGCCGATGCCGAGCCCATCGAGCACCGCGCGCGCATCGCGGAAATTGGCGTGCGCCAGGATCAAGTCGCCCGAGTTGCCTGAGTCGCCTGACCCGCGCCCGGCGAAACGCGCCTTTGCGGCAGCGAGCGCCAGCGGATCCTGGTCCAGACCCACCACCCGCGCGCCCGCCTCCAGCAGCGCTTCGGCGTGACCACCACCGCCCAGCGTGCCGTCGAGAATGAGCTTGCCGGGCGCCGCCGCGAGCAGTTCAACTGCCTCGCGTCGCAGCACGGTGTGGTGGACGAAGGTCATGCCGCTACAATCCCCGGCGCTGCGCGCGTGCGGAGGCCACCGCGACCGCGGCTCCGGTTGCCTCTTCGACCGAGCGGAAGAGCAGGAGTTCGGCGCCCGCGGCGGCTTTGAGGATGTTGATCAGGTACGGATTGCGAACCGCGATCACCAGCTCGCCGCCGCGCGCCAGCAGCTCCTTGCGGCGCGCCACCAGCTCGCCAACCCCGTTGTATTCGAGGTGCGTCACCTCGCGCAGGTCGAGCACGATCCGTCCCGCATCGGCGGCGGCCCGGCCGATCGTGTAGTCGATGGCCCAAAGCGCCTCGAGGTCGAGATCGCCGCGCACCGCGATGGTTGCGACGTTGTCCTCCCAGCGCACGTTGGCGGGACGCGGCCCGGGCGCGGGCTTGAGCGCCAGCACGGCCGCGAGCGGCTCACGGTGACTGCTCTTGGTAGACTTGTCGGCCATCTTGATTGCCTCGTGAGACGGAGAAAGTTTGAGCCTGCTAAATCATCAGCGAAGCGAGCTTCTGGACGACCTTCGCCTTGGTCTCGGGTTTCTGCGCGACGCGGTTCATCTCGGCCCAGCGCGGCGGCGACCAGATCTCGATGCGCGCCACCACCCCGGCCCAGGTGACTTCCTCGACCAGGCCCGCGTACTCGCGTAGCGTGGGCGGAATGAGCACGCGGCCAAGCTTGTCCACCGGGACCTCCTGCGCAGGCGCGATGAACGTGCGCGTGAGGTGCATGGTGGTTTCGTCGAACATCGGCAACCTGGCGACGGCGGCGGTGAGCGCCTCCCAGCCGGCGGGAGTGAAAGCAACCAGGCAGTCGCTGAGGATGTGCGTCGTGACGATGAGCTTGTCGCCGCCTTGCGCGGAGAGGAGTTCGCGAAAGCGCGCGGGAAGGCTCGTGCGGCCCTTGGCGTCGATCGAGTG
Source organism: Deltaproteobacteria bacterium (assembly GCA_025358085.1). Lineage (GTDB taxonomy): Bacteria > Myxococcota > Myxococcia > Myxococcales > 40CM-4-68-19 > JANYKT01. Next base: position 24,549 of record JANYKT010000035.1, read on the forward strand.
CTGGTGAACGCCCGTGAACGACACTTCGATCCCTCCGACGGTCTCGCGATCCACTTCTTACCACTTCGATCCACCGAGAACGCAGAGTGAGGCACGCCTCCGATGCTGTCAAGCAAGCGCGTGGCTGAACGGAAGGGCAGTTCCAGCCCTTGGGGCGGATCTCTGTTGGGCTACTCCCCGTGGTGGGCCCCGGCGCTGAGCGGGTAGGTAAAGCTGGGCACTTCGGTTGGTGGCGCGGCGGCGCGCAACCTGGGGGCAGCCGGGAGCGCGGACCCACGAGAGGTCGATCGTGGGGGCAACCTGGGGGTGCGCGAGGAGATTGCGGCGCGTCGTACGAAACGTACGGTCCGGTGAATTTGAGCGCCCCAAAACGACTCTCCCGGAGTGCGAAACGTACGAACCGTACGACTCGCTGCCAGACCCCTGCCGCCCCCTTCCTGCAGCGCGCAGGCGAGCGCGCGTGGATGGGCTGGCACTGGCTGAAGAGAAAGGGATGCACTCCGCCCGCCGTCTGCGCAGCCGCGCGCCGAGCACCGGCTCGGGCCTTTGCAATTCATATCGAATCGGCGTTTCGACAAGATCGGTGATCGATTCGATCAGCAGCCCGCGTCGGGTGTCCCAAGTGGCTCAAGTGGTCAGGCCGATCGGCGGCGGGCATCGGCGAGCCAGTGGATCAAGCGGATGACCTCGCCGCAGTCGGCGACCTGGAACTTCGCCGCGGTGCCGGTGCGCGGGGAGGGGCCGACGTGAACGGTGATGCCGCCGCGGCGATTCATCATGGCGAAAGCTTCCTCGTCGGATTCGCCCGCGCCAACGTAAACAGGCAGAGCCTCGCGCATGCCCACCAGCAGGCCCAGCGCAGCTCGGCCGATGCCGGTGCCTTGCGGTAGCGCCTCCAGGCTCTCTTCTCCGCGGCGCAGCTGCAAACCTTCACCTGCCGCCAGCATGCCGAACGCTTCAGCCGCCGCGATCTGATCGGCCGCAAGCGCATTGCGCAAGTTCAGCACCAGGCAGAAGGTCCGGTCCTCGAGGACGATGCCCGGGAGCGAGAAAGCCTTCGATCGCGCGCAGGCGCGGCGCAGCTTCTGGATGGCCGTCTCGGCGTGCTCGAGATCCGGCTCGGTGACCAGCCGCAATCCGAACGCGTGGACGTCCGCGCCGTGCACGCCGACGTAAGCGAGCCGCTGCAGCCGGAGCCGCTTTTGCAACAACTCGGCCTTGCGGCTGGAGAGCACCGCGGCGCGTGTGTCGGGGGCCGCGCAGAGCCGGATGAGCGCTGCCCGAGCCGCCGGATTGGTGCGCGAGTGGCCGTTGGATGCGCGCTGTGCAAGCGCCGCATCAAACGAGAAGAAGGCATAAACGGAGGTCGCGTTCGCCACGCGTTCCCGCAGGCTGTCTGCCTCGGCCCACAGCGGCCGCAAAGTCTTTTCTCGACCCTGCTCTAATTTTCCCACACACCCCCCTCACCATTCCCGTGGGAAACTTGCGCACAGGAGGGAAACAAGGGGAGTGCCGCTTCTCACCAAGCGAGCGGATAGCCTGTCGACTCGAGAACAGCGGGAACGATTTGCTCGCGTACCTCTGCGCTGTTGACCGGCGTGTACCTGTGGAGCCGCGTCAGCTGTTCGAGTTCGGCCTCGAGTTGGCCCGCGGGAACGGTGGCGCAGAGCGCGGTGCGGGCGCGGTCGAAAGCGCGCTCGCGGCTCTCCATGCAGAAGAAGCGGCAGAGCGCGTCGCGCAGCTCGGGCTTGTTCTCGCTTGCAAGCGTCCGCCCGAGGATGCTGTCCATGGCGTAGATCTCGATGGCGACGTCGGCGAGCGCCGCGAGAACTTCCTGGCGCTGTTCCAGCTCGGGTCCAAGCATGGCCGCCCGCTTGGCCACGAAGATGAATTGGCGCTTGGCGAGTTCGGTACCGCGCCGCTCCGCCGCAAGCCGGCCCTCGGAAATCCGGGCAACTCCCGTTCCCGAACCGGCGCTTGCAAAGGACTGGCGCGGATCGGCCAGCTCCTCATCGAGCTGGGCCACTGCCTGGAGCAGCGGGATTTCGCCGTTCATCGCGCGCTTGAAGACCATGCCCGGAATCAGCAGCCGGTTGATCTCGTTCGTGCCCTCGAAGATGCGGTTGACGCGGTTGTCCCGGAAGGCGCGCTCGATCGCGTAATCCTCGACGAAACCGTTGCCGCCGTGGACTTGCAGCATTTCGTCGATGGTCTGGAACATCCACTCCGACCCGGCAACCTTCATGATCGAAGCCTCGATGGCGTACTCCTCGATCGAAGCCATGACGTGCGCTTCATTCAAGGCTGCGTCCCGCGGACTCCGCCTGTCGCCGGCGATGGCGTCGTCAATGGCGCCCGAGGCGCGGTAGGTCATCGATTCGATGGCGTAGGTCTGTGCAGCCGAGCGGGCGAACTTTTCGCGGATCAGGCCGAATTCGCTGATGGCCTTGCCGAACTGCTTGCGCTGCACCGCGTACTCAACCCCGGTGCGCAGGGCCCACTTCATCCCGCCGATGGAGAAAGCGCCCAGCTTGAGCCGCCCGACATTGAGGATGTTGAAGGCGATCTTGTGTCCCTTGCCGATCTCGCCGAGCACGTTGCCGGCCGGCACCTTGCAGTCCTCGAAGATGAGCGGAGTGGTGCTGCTGCCCCGGATGCCCAGCTTGTGCTCCTCGCGGCCCTGGCTGAAGCCGGGCGTACCGCGCTCGACGATCATGGCGGTGAACTTGTTGCCGTCGATTTTGAGGAAGACGATGTAGATGTCGGCGAAGCCGCCATTGGTGATCCACATCTTGCTGCCGTTGACCAGGTAGTGCTGGCCGTCCTCCGAGAGCCTCGCGACGGTGCGCGCGCCCAGCGCATCGGAGCCGCTGCCCGCCTCGCTCAGCGCGTACGCCGCTACCCGTTTGCCGCTGGCGATGTCGGGCAAGTATTTCGCTTTCTGCTCCGGCGTTCCGAAGAAGACGATGGGCAGCGAGCCGATGCCGGTGTGCGCGCCGAAGGTGGTGGCCCACGAGCCGTTGGCCGCCTGCGACTCGGCGACCAGCATGGAGGTCACCTTGTCGAGCTCGAGTCCGCCATGCTCGGCGGCAATGTCGACACCGAGCAGACCGATCTCGCCTGCCTTGGCGATCAGTTCGCGCAGGAAGGCGTTGTCCTTCTTTTCGATGCGGTCGCTGAACGGCATGAGCTCGGTCTTCACGAACTCGTCGCCGGTCTGGAAGAATTGTTTCTGTTCGTCGGTGAACTTCTCCGGCGTCATGAACGGACGGGCGCCGACTGGCTCGAAGAGGAAGGAACCTCCGCGCTGCGCAGTGGGCTGTGTCTCCCTTTCGGGAGCGAGTTCTTGCTCTGCCATAGGTCTCTCCTCGAGTGGCGCGCTGCTTTCACCCCGACTTTTCGCGGGTTGACGCTGTGCGCCATAGTTCTATCCAGCAGGCGCCGCGGCGGCAAGCAGGCGAAGAGCGGCTGTCGGCCGCACGTAAACGGCCCTCGAATTTTACCGCCGCGCAGCCTCGCATCGCCAGGCGTTCGGCCAACTTCGATCCTCGCCTTCTTGCAGAGCGCCCTGCGGTCGTGTAGCGAAGGTCCTGAATGGTCACTAAATCGGCGCAAGAGGTCTCGATCGGAGACGGCAGCCTGCACGTCGGCGATCGAGTCGTGTATCCGAACCAGGGTATCTGCCGCATCACCGGTGTCGAGACCAAGCAGATCGCCGGGCACGACTGGGAGATGGTCACCCTCTCGCGCGAGGAGGACAGCGCCACTGTGATGGTGCCACGCGCGAAGGTTGCCGGCATCGGCCTGCGCAAGGTCGCGGACGTCGCGGCCGTCGAGGAGGTCTTCGACCAGCTCGCGGCCGATGGCGAGCAGGCCCAACTCGACTGGAAGGTGCGGCACCGCGAGAACGCGGACCGCATGCACGGCGGCGGACTTTTCGGCACGGTCGAGGTGCTGAAGGGACTGCACGCGCTCTCGCGCATCCGGCCGCTGCCACAGAAAGAGCGCGAGCTGTACGACAACGCGCGGCATCTGCTGGTGGGCGAAATCGCAGCTGCTACCAGCATTCCGCTCCATGTTGCCGAGGACAATCTCGATTACGCGCTCTGGCCGCCGGTGGGCATGAAGCGCAAGGGGCGAACGCTGACGCCGGCAAGTCTGGGTCCGCCGCCGGCAACTGCCGTCATCAAAGTTTCTCGCGGCGACGACGACGACGCGGCCGAGGATCTCGGGTTCGACGATGAGCAGGCCGCTCCGGCCGCGAAAGCGCAAGGCGCGGAAGCGGGCGACGCTGACGACACGGACGACATCGAGAATTTGCCTCCCCCGCCTCCGGCGAAGAAGCCTGCCGGGGCCTTCCGGACCGCGTTGAGAGGCGCCCCCGCCGCCTTGACGCACGCGGCACATCTCGAGGCGTCGAAACCAGCGATGGGGGTAGCCAGACCGCCCGCGGCTGCGCCCAGCACGACCGCGACGGCCCCAGCGCCGGTGAAGCCCAGCCATGCAGCGACGCCGGCGGCGCACGCGAAGCCTGCCGCAGCTGCAACCCCTGCGGCGCACCCAAAGGCCGCTGCAGCTCCCGCGGCGCACGGGAAGCCTGGTGCGGCTGCGACACCGGTGGCGCACGCAAAGCATCCTGCTGCCGCCACACCGGTGGCCCACGGAAAGCCCGGTGCCGCGCACTCCGCAAAGGCGGTCGCGCCCGCGAAGCCTGCGAGCGCGGCCAAGCCAAAAGCCCTGGCGAAGAGCGTGGCCAAGCCTGCCCCGACGTCGGCGGCGAAGGGTAAGTCCGCCCCCGCGACCAAGCCGAAGCCCGCCGCGAAGAGGGAGAGCGCTCCAGTGAAAAAGGCGGCGGCTGCCGCGGCGAAGAAGCCGGCTGCGAAGGCGAAGTCCAAGGGGAAGAAATGATTCGCATCGTCACCCTCAACGAGTTCCCGCCCGAGGTGGTCGAGCACGTCGCGCGCCGGCTGCACGCGGCGTACGGCATGGGCGCCGAGATCGAAGGCGAGGCTGACCTGCCCCGGTCCGCGCTCGATGATTCGCAGGAGTCGTACGACGCGCCGAAGCTCGTCGCCAACATCGACGACGACACGCAGCTCTTTGCCGACGACAAGATCATTTATCTGACCAGCGAGCCGCTCACCGCGCCCGCGGGTCCGATGGGTCACGGCCCGGTGGACGGGTTCGCGCAATATGGCGGCGGCAAGGCCCTCGCCACCTCGCACGGCCTCGGCCAGAAAGGCCAGCCGTCCATCGAAGCGGGGCTGGCCAAGCGGGCAGCGCACCACATCGGCCACCTCTGGGATCTGCACCACTGCTTCGACGTTCGCTGCGCGATGCACCCAGGCTGGTCGCCGGGATTTGCGCAATATCCGGAGGTCGTGCTGTGCCTCTTCTGCCGCGAGAAGAGCGAACGCAAGATCAAGCTCGGCCAAGGTTAGCCAAGGTCACGTGAAGCGCGCCCTTCCGCTCGCGCTACTCGTGCTGCTGGGCGCGGGTTCGCTCGCGTTCGACTTGACGCTGCCGTTGCGGCTGCCGTCGGATCAAGACTGGGCGGAAGCAGCCGGAGCGGTCCGCGCGGGTGCAGGGCCCGGCGCGCCGGCCGCGGTCGTCCAGATCTGGCCGCCCTGGGCCGAGCGGGCGCGGCTCTTCGTCGACGCTGTGCCCGTGGTAGCCGAGGAGGACCTCGCGGCCGCCGACTACCTGGGAGCGCAGCGGCTCTGGCTGCTGGCACTGCCGCGAGTGCCATTCGGTGGGCTGGTGGCGGCGCGCGCGGCACTCTTGCGGCGCGGTGCCGTCCCGCTCGGAGCAGCGCGAAACTTTGGCGCGCTGTCGCTCGAACCCTGGGACTTGCGCGCACCGCCGGTCGCGACGGAGCTGACCTCGAGGCGCGAGGCGCATGAGGTGGACTACGTCGCCCGCGAATGCGAGCAGGTGCCGATCGGCGCGCGCCTCGAGCGGCGCGGCGCGGGCTCCGTGCTGCACCTGCGGGCCGGCATCATCGGAGAGCGCGCCTACGACGACGGGCGCGCGCCGCTCCAGGTGCGCGCCGGCTTCGGCACGCTCATCGTGCGCGGGGCCGGCTGGCAGCGCCTGGATGTTTCCTTGCCGGCGGGAGCGAGCGCAGAGCGCAATTTCGCTTTTACGATCGCATCGGCCGACGCGTCGCCGCCCTTCTGCCTGCAGGCCTGGACGACGCGATGAAGCGGCTGACGAAGAAGCAGTGACGATGAAGCGGCTTCCGCTGATGATGGGCTTCCTCACCGCGGTCGCGCTTTCGCTGACCCAGGCCGACGTCGGCTTCGTGCGCGACGAAGGCTACTATTTCAGCGCCGCGCAGAGCTACGAGACCTGGCTGAGGGGCCTGCCGCAGTCCCTCGCCGAAACCGAGCGTTACTGGAGCGTCAACTTCGAGCACCCGCCGCTCGCGAAGCTGTCGTTCGCGGTCTCGCACCTCGTGTTCTCGACTTGGTCGAGGCTGCTTCCCGATGCGCTGGCGTGGCGGCTGCCGGCGTTCGTCTTCGCGGGACTGCTCAGCTACTGGCTGTCGCTCCTGGCGCTTCGACGGTCGCGGGCCGCGGCAGTGCTGGCGCCGCTGCTCTTCTGGTGCGCGGAGCGGACCTTCTTCCACGGGCACCTGGCTGCGTTCGACGTGCCCATCTGCGCGGTGACCGCCGGCGTCGCGGTGGCCTGGCTGAGAATCGCTTCACCACTTGAAGGTCAAGGCCTTAAGCATTCTCTCTGGCTGGCGTTCCTCTACGGCTGCGCCCTCGCTACCAAGCACAACGCCTGGTTCCTCCCACCCGTCCTGCTGGTGCACGCGCTCCTCCTTCCCGGCCCCGCCCGTGCCCGCTCGCTGCGCGCGCTCCTTTTCCTGCTGCTCAGTCCGCTGGTGCTCTTCGCCACCTGGCCCCTCCTCTGGCACGACCCGGTCCGCCACCTGCGCGACTGGATCTCCTTCCACCTCCACCACGTCCACTACGCCTGGGAGTACCTGGGCCGCGAGCTGCGCGCCCCGCCCTTCCCCATCGAATACCCGCTGGTCGTCGACGCGCTCGCGCTGCCGCTCCCCGCCGTCGTCCTCTACGCGCTGGCGCTGGCTTCGCTGCTGACGGACTTCGCACGCCGCCGGCTCGGCCCGGACCGGCTTCTCGAGCTCGGCCTCGCTGGCGCCGCGGTGCTGCCGTTCATGCTTCGCACCACGCCCATCTTCGGCGGCCTCAAGCACTGGCTCGTCTTCCTTGCCCTGCTCGCGCCCGAGGCCGCATCGCTCATCACCCAGATCGCCGAGCGCTCCGGCCTTCGGCGCGCCCTGCCCCTCGCCGCCGCTGCCGCGCTGCTGCCTGGCATCTGGCAGATCGTCCACCTCCACCCTTACGGCACCAGCGCCTACGGGGAGCTCGCCGGCGACCTCCCGGGCGCCGCTTCGCTGGGGATGCAGCGTCAATACTGGTCGAGCAACGTGATGGGCGTCCTGCCCTGGCTCAACGCGAACTGTCCTCCCGGCGCACGCGTCTACTTCCACGAGGTCAATATCGAGAGCTACCGCGCCTATCTGCAATCCGGCCAGCTCCGCCAGGACATCCGCTACGCGAGCGGCCCCGGCGACGCGCAGTACGCCGCGCTCCAGTGGCACCGGGAGTTCCGCGACCGGGAGCCCGAGACCTGGAACGCCTTCGGCACCCGGCGCCCCGCCTTCGGTCTCTATCTCGACGAGACGCCGCAAGTCGTGGTCTACGCTCGCCCCGGATCGCCGGGAGCACCCTAGATGGCACGCTTTGACCACATCCTCGATGGCAAGCCGCGCGCGCTGAAGGAGTATGTCCTCGATCAGGTCGCCGAGGAGCTGGCCAAAGACCTGCGCAGCTTCCCGCCGCCGATTGAAGAATGGCTCGACGAATCGTTGCACGAGCGCTACCGGCCGGTCCTTGCCCGCGTCAGCCCGCCCGAACACGAGACCGTCCGCGTCGCCTGCGAGCTCGCCCGCCGCGAGCTGCTGCGCGACTACGAACTCATCGATCGCTTCTGCCGCAGCCCCGAGTTCCCCCGCCTCGCTCCGAACGAGCTCGAGCAGCAGACGGTGCACTTCATCACCCGCTACCTGGTGGACTCGGCGCTGGCGTTCCAGGAGTTCGCCAAGGGCAAGTTCAACCGCGCGGAGCTGGTCACGCTCGTGGAGAAGGTAGAGGAGCGCTTGTTGCGCGGCCACCGCCTGCGCCTGTAGAAGCTTGCCCACCAATGCCAAAAGTTTCGTTCGAGATGGAATCAGTAACGGTCGAGATCCCCGCGGGCGGAACCATCTGGGACGCAGCACAGAAAGCCGGCATTTCCCTCCACCGCGGCTTTGGCGAGGCGCACCACTGCGACGGCAACGGCTGGTGCACGGGCTCCGCTTGCGCGGTCGATCTGCGCGGCCGCGACCCCGCCGCCGTGAGCGCGCCCACCTGGAAGGAGCGCTGGCTGCACGGGCAGCTGCTGCGCAATCACAAGCGTCTCGCCTGCCAATGCGCTCCCCAGCGGGACCTCACCGTGGTGACCATTCCCTAGTCTCCGTGGACTCCCAGGCTGTACGAAGGCCGGACAGGAATGAGGCGCGTGCGAAGGCGCCTGCATTCAGGCGGCGGGCAGACGGCGTGCAACCCGCCCGCGCGGCTCAGGGATGTCCGAGCGCGCAGGCGACTTGCGCTGACTGCTCGTACGGCACGCACACCGAGTCGGGATCGGCGCCGCAGCCGAGCGAGGTCGCCTTGCTCACGCAGCGGAATCCCTTGGCGCTGCAGTCCGCGCTGGAGCTGCACGGCTGCAGGTGCGCCAGGACCTGGCAATGCTTCTGATCGGTGCAGATCACGTCGCTCGGGTAGCCTTGGGCGAGGCAATCGTTATTGGAACCGCACACGCCGAGCGTGAGGATGAAACAATTCTGACTGCACGACTGCGAGCAGCCCGCCGCGGTGCAGACGGAGCAGATGCTTCCGGTATTGCCCCCGGGTTCGCACGAGGTCGCGAGATTCAGCTCGACGCAGCACCTGTTGGTGCAAGTGGCGCCGATCGGACACGCGGCGGTGTTCTGACAAGTCTGCGCGCAGCTGCTGGCGGTCGACGTGCACGAGCCGCTCGCGCAGATGGTGTTGATCGGGCAGTCGGCATCTTGCGTGCAGCCCGTTGAGCAGCGCGGGTGGTTCGGGTCGTTGGTGGTGCAGCCCTGCCCCAGCGGACAGTCGTTGGCCGTCACGCAACCCTTCTGGCAGCTCTTCGAGCCATCGGGGTTGACCGAGCAGATCTGGGTGTTGTTGCAGTCGCCGTCGCCATTGCAGAGCGCGCGCCGGAAGCAGGCATTGGCGCGGCACTGAAAGCCCGCGCTGGCTTCGATTTGCGCGCAGTCCGCGTCGCTGCCGCAGGCGTGCACGCACAACTTGCTCTGCGGATCGCACGCGTCACCCGCAGGGCAGGTCCGCTTGCGCAGAACGCACTCTTTCAGGGTGGCGTCGCAGGCTTGCGACGCGCCCGCGCATTCGACGTCGGTCCCGTTGGGGCAGGGCTGCAAAGAATCCGGCACGCACGCGTTCGACTGGCCGCACGCGCCCGTCGCCGGGAAGCAGAGCTGCCCGCTCGACCTGGACGCGATGCAGACCAGCCCGTTCGCGCAGCCTGCCACGCTGCCGCCCGAGGGCGCGGTGCACGCCGGTACGCAGAAAGTGCCCGCGCCCGGGTAGTCGGGATGCGGCGCGCACCTGCTGCCGGCCCCGCACTGCGCGTCGCTCGAGCAGGAGGTGCAGAACGCCGCCACCGGCTTGCAAGTGCGCAGCGCAGCGTCGCAGTAGTTGCCGGCGCCGCACCCGGTGTCGCTGGTGCAGCCGCCCACGCTGGCCACGCATTGGCCGGTAAACGCGTTGCAGAACTGGCCGGGGCAGGCGGCGTCGCCGGTGCAAACGCAGCGTCGCTGCTCGCGGTCGCACTTGAAGCCGCCCTTGCACTCGGGGTCGGAGAAGCAGTCGTCGGTCAACACCGCTGCGGGCGCGGGAGTGTTGGCCTTGCACGCGAGCACGGAGCCCAGGAGCGCGAGGGCCAGAAAGCGGTTCTGCAGCATGCGCAACGGCTACCGTGACTGGCGAAGGACGGTCAATCCGTCGAACTGAGGAGCAAAGCCGCCGGCTATCTCTTCGCCTTGCGGCACTCGGCCTGCTTCTCGCGCGCCATCTTCGCGGCTGGCGTGCTCCTGTGCGCGGTCACCACTTCTTCAAAGAAGAGAAGCGCGTTCTGGCAATTGCCGAGCGCCTGGAAAGACATGCCAATCTTCAGCAGCGCATCGGGCGCCTTTTCCGAACTCTTCCATTCCTTGGTCACCTTGCCGAATTCGCGCAGGGCGTCGTCATAGCGCTTGTCGGCGTAATAGGTCTCGCCCAGCCAGTACTGCGCGTTGGGCGCCAGCTCGTCGCCGTGAAAGCTCTTGAGAAAGTCAGCGAACAGCTCGCGCGCGCGGAGCAGCTGGCCCTCCTCCAGCTTGCGCCGGCCGAGATTGTAGATGGCGAGCTTGTCGGTCGGGTGCTCTGCCTTGTCGATCTCTTTCTGGTGCGTGGCGACGACCGCCGTTGATTGATCAATATGCTTGTCGCGCTCGATATTTGCCTGATCGATCATATCGAGTCGGTGCGCGATCACCTCGAGTTGCCCGTGCACGCCATTGAGTTCGTTCTGGGCCTTTTCCAGGTCGACCGCCAGGTCCGCGCCGCTCTTGCGCGCCCCGCGATTGAGCTGGTCCAGCGCGTCCTGCAGCTGCTGCGCCTTGGCTTTGTTCTCGGCCGAGAGGTTGTCATGCTCCACCTTGGCGAGCGCCTGCTCGTTCTTGAGCTGCTCCTTGAGAGAGACGATGTCGCGGCGCATCTCCTCGCCCTCTTGCGCAGTGGTCACGCAAGCCACACTCGAGAGCACCAGGAACAGCGCGATCACCTTCACGGCGCCTCCGGAATCAGCTCGACGCGCCGGTCGCGCGCCCAGGCCGCGTCGTCGTGTCCGTTGTCGGCGGGTCGTTCTTTGCCATAGCTCAGCGTTCGCACTTTCTTCTCCTCGGCACCCAGGCCGGTCAGGTACCTCTTTGCCGCTTCGGCGCGCCGCGCGCCCAGCGCAAGGTTGTATTCGGTGGTGCCGCGCTCGTCGGTGTGGCCGGTGAGGACGAGCTTGCGGTACGGCGTTTTCTGCAGGCATTGCCAGTCCTGCGACAGCGCCTGCCGCGCATTAGCCGAGAGCGTCGATTCGTCGAAGCCGAAGTAGACCGCCTTCACTTCGCAGTTGCCATGGAGCCGCTCGCTGCGCGACGCCAGCAGATCTCCCTGAGCCACGCAGCGCTGCTGCACGCAGGCCCTGCCATCGCCGCAGTCGCCGTCGGCCAGGCACTCCTCCTCGGCGGCGCAGCGGCCCGAGAAGCACTTGCGTCCCGCGCCGCAGTCCTGCTCGGCCGAAGTCTCGGTGCACTCGGGTACGCATTTGTCTTGCGCGCACTTCTGACCGGCGCTGCACTCCTTGTTGCTCGAGCACTGCTGCTTCGCCGCGCAAGCATTGTTTTTGCAAACCTGCGCCTCCAGAGCCTGCGGATTCTGCGGGCACTGCGCATCCTCGCGGCACTGGCGGCAGGTACCCGAGATGCAGACCTGCGTGTGCTCCTTGCAGTCCTCGTCGACCTTGCACTCCGGATACTTCACATGCCCGGGGCAGCCGAGCAGCGCGGCAGCGAGGGCGAGCAGCAGAGCAGGACGGCGCATGGACGCGTCAGGTACCACGCAAGGCGATCGTGTCAAGCGCACAGCGCGAGCTTGTCGGCCCGCCGCATGCGCTTGAGCGCGTACTCGCGGCGGAGCGCGGCGCCCTTGCTGCGGCGCCGCTCCACATGCACCACCTCGAGAGGCCCGCGCCCGCGCGTGTATCTGGCGCCGCGCCCGCTGCGGTGGGCGGCCAGGCGCGCTTCAAGGTCGTTGGTAATGCCAGCGTAGAGCGTACCGTCGCCGCAGCGGAGCAGATAGACGATCCACATATTGCAGAGAGCATCGACGACCGATCGGCACTGTGCAAGCGGTGTTATTCTCCGCGCCCCATGGCCAAGCGCCCCAGCGCCCCTGACACCTCCGGCAGCACCGTTGTGACGAACGATTCCGAAGTCCCGGAAGAACTCCTCCAGACGCTGCAGTCGCGGAAAGCGCCACCCCCGTCCTCGCGCGACGACGAGCCCGCCAACGATGGCGCGACTGCCTTCGTGCGCCTCGACCAGGTGGCCCCGCCCAGCCGTCCGCTTCGCGCCGCACCCATGGCGCCGCCCTCCGCGCAATCTCGCGCGCCGGGCGACGAGCCCGCCAATGACGGCGCGACCGCGTTTGTGCGCGTCGATCAGGTGCCGGCTGTGCCGGGCGGCCGCAGGAAGCCAGAGGCTGGGCCGCCGCCGCGACGGGCCGTCGATGCAGCACCGCCGCCGAGCGCGCCGCGCAAAGGTCTCCAGGTCACGTTGCCCGACGAGGAGCCTGCAGTCCCGCCGCCGCCCAAGCGCGTAATTCCGCAGCCGGTGGCCGATGCGAAGAAGGGCCGTCGCGGCGCGTGGTGGGACGAACAGGGCAGCAAGATCCCCGATGAGCCCGAGCCTCCTCCCGAGCCTCCGCCGCCTGCGCCCGAACCTGAGCCTGAGCCGGAAGCGCCGCAGCCTTCGCCGGACGATGCCGCTGGGGCGACGGCGTTCGTGCGAGTGGCGCCGCCGCTCGCGCCGGCTCCAAGGCCGGTCAGGGCAAGCCCCGAGCCCTACCGTCCGGTCCCGGCAAGCGACTACCAGGGCCATCTCAGCAGCGAGCCTGCTGCCTGGAAGAAGTGGCTTCGCAGGTCGCTCGTCGCTGCGGCGCTGCTCGCCGTGTTCGGCGCCGCGGCCATCATCGCCGGCTACATTTATATCTCCCGCGAGATCCCGACCTTCGACTCCATCCGCGATTACCACCCCATCGTCACCAGCCGGGTGGTCACCGCCGACGGCACCGTGGTGGGCCAATTCTATCGGGAACGCCGCACCGTCGTGAAGATGGATCAGATTCCGCGCGTCCTGGTGCAGGCAGTGATCAGCGCCGAGGACAAGGACTTCTACAAGCACGCCGGCTTCAATCCCCTCGCCCTGGTGCGTGCCGTGGTGGTGGACGCCTTGTCCGGCCGCAAGCGGCTGGGCGCGTCGACCATTACCCAGCAGGTGGTGAAGAATTTCTTTCTCACCAGCGAGAAGAAGTGGAAACGCAAGTTGAAAGAGCTGTTGCTGGCGGCGCGCCTGGAGAGGAACCTGTCGAAAGACGATATCCTCTTCCTCTATTTGAATCATATCAACTTCGGCAAAGCGCACTATGGGGTTGAAGAGGCATCTCTCTATTACTTCAACAAGCATGTACAGGACATCGACCTGGGCGAAGCCGCCATCCTCGCCGGACTGCCGCAGAATCCTTCGCGCATCAATCCGCGCCGCCATGCCGATCGTGCGAAGCACCGCCGCGATTACGTGCTTGCGCGCATGCGCGCCAATCACTTCATCAGCGACGACGACTACCAGCGCGAGACCGAAAAGCCGATCGTCCTCCCACTTCCGCCGGCTGACCCCCCCGGCGCCTGGTACCTCGCGGAGGTCCGCCGCCAGTTGGTCGCGCAGTTCGGCGACGCCGCGGTTGATACGGCTGGCCTCACCGTCGAAGTGGCGATGGACGTCAGGCTGCAAGCCGCGGCCGAGGCGGCCGTGCAGGACGGCCTCCGCGCCGTGGACAAGCGGCAAGGCTTTCGCGGACCCGAGCTGAAGATCGACCCGGACCAGCTCGACGCGACCCGCGCCGCGCTGGGGCGCAAGCTCGGGCAGGTGCAGCCCTCCCCCGACGTGGCGCAGATCCTCGACCTGGAAGGAATCCGCTCGCGCGTCGTGAAACCGAAGAGCGCGGCTGTCATTGATGATGAAAAGAACTCCGGCGACAACACCCCGAAGGCCAGGAAGAAGGCAAAAAAGAAGGTCGTCGTCGATGACGCGGATCCGGGCGAAGCCGAGCCCGCGGCCGACTCCGCAGCCGATGGCGGCAATCCCGAGCGAATGGCGCCCGAGGCCATCGCGCGCGCCGCCCGCGTGCGCGTGCTGGAGCAGAACGGCATCTATGCCGGCATCGTCACCGCCGTTACGCGCGGCGAGGCAACCGTCGAATTAGCGCCCGGCGTGGACGGACCCGTTCCCTTCGCCACCATGACCTGGGCGCGGCCGTTCAAGCCCGAGCATTCGACTCCGCAGCCACGCAATCCGGCCGACATCCTCGCCATCGGCGACGTCGTCTCCGTGCGCGTCACCCGCTTCGCCACCACGCGCGACTCGGCTACGCACGTTCGCGTGCAGCGCCTCGAGCTCGCGCTGGAGCAGGCGCCACTCGTGCAGGGCGCCTTCGTCGGCATCGACCTGCGTACGCGCGGGGTGCTCGCCATCGTCGGCGGATTCGACGCCGCCACCTCCTCGTTCAATCGCGCCACGCAGGCCAAGCGACAGCCGGGCTCGTCGTTCAAGCCGTTTCTCTACGCAGCCGCGCTGGACAGCGGCAAGTACACGCCGGCCACGAAGATGGACGACTCGCCCGAGGTCATCGTCGACCCGTGGACCGGCAAGTCCTGGAAGCCGCAGAACTTCGAGCGCGACGAGTTCGCCGGGCGCATCACGCTGCGCAAGGCCTTAGCCGAATCCAAGAACACCGTCGCGGTCAAGCTCCTGCTCGAGCTGGGCCTCGACAAGGTCCGGTCGATGGCGCTGGCCGCCGGCCTCACCTCGGAGATCCCGCAGAGCTACACCGCCGCGCTCGGCACTGGCGAGGTCGGCCTGCTCGAGGAGACGAACGCCTATGCGACCATCGCCTCGCAGGGTCGCCGCGCCGATCCGGTCTTCATTCGCAAGGTCGTCTCGCGCGATGGCAGCACCATGTTCGAATCGAAGTCCGAGCCGCAGCAGATGATGAAGGCCGAGACGGCGTATCTCACCGCGGACCTCATGCGCTCGGTGATCGACGACCCGGCCGGCACCGCGCACTCGCTCTCGGCGCTGGGCCGGCCCGCCGCCGGAAAGACCGGCACCGCCAGCGAGCACCGCGACGGCTGGTTTGTCGGCTTCACGCCCAGCTTCATCGCCGGCGCCTGGGTGGGCTTCGACGACCACCGGATGCTGGGCTCGATCGAAACCGGCGGGCACTGCGCGGGGCCTATCTGGCTCTCGTGGATGCGCGCGGCGACGGCCAACCAGCCGCGCGACGAGTGGCCGGCACCGCCGCCTGGCGTCACCGTGGTCAAGGTCAACCGGACTTCGGGGGCGCTCGCGAGCGACAGCGACCCGTACGCGGTGCGCGAGGTCTTCATGACCGGCACTGAACCGGCCGCGGCGGCCGAGCAAGAGGCCGCGCCGTCGTAGGAGGATTTTTACCAGGCGCCCCGCTGAGCACCCGATCTCCGGTCCCAGGTCAGCGAACAGCGCTGGCCTTGATGGCGGCCTTCCCTTCCTTCTCGTAGACCAGGAAGCGCACGCCGATGCAGTTGTGCTTCGCCATCAGGTCCGCGCGGTTCTTGCGGAGCTTGGTGGCGAAGCTCTCAAAGGTGATCCGGTCCGCCGGCTCGCCCAGTTCCACCTTCAATTCGCGAAACTTTTCGAAAGTTTCCTGCCAGTGCAGCTCGTCGGGGTCGGCTTCGGTTGCGAGCGCGAAGTCGCTGAGCGTGATGTCCCTGGCGGCCGTCGGCGGATCCCCTCCGGGCGCTGGCTCAACGCGGTCACCGACGGCCTCATGCGTGTGCCCGGCCTCATGGTGCGCCCCCGCCGCCGGGTGACCGTCCTCGTCGAAGAGCGCGGCCGGTCCGGGCACAGCCGTTGCGAAAGGGTCACCAGCCGGCATCGTCTTCTGGTTTGAAGCCGGCCTCATGAACGCGTCGTCCGCGGTCGGCTCGGCCTGCGCGCCGTTCCGCGGCATCGTGAAGAAATCGGCCGCCGCAGCGGAGCGCCCGCCCGGGGCCGGCATCGCGAATGCATCGGCGGGCGGCATCGCGCGGCCGGCAGGCGGCGTCGCCGCGGGGTCGATTGCGCTCTCGGGCAGCGCCTCGGCCTCGCCCGCCGCGGGGTCGTCCTTCTCGCGCAGCTTGTCGAGCAGCGCAGCGCTGACCGGTTCGATGCGGGTCGGCTCATCGCCCGGAAAATATTCTTGCTGCGCGAGGCCGAGACCGCCGTAATCGGGCTTCGATAGCGCGATGAGCTCGTCGCTGGGACGACCCGGCGCCGTGGTGTCCGGAGAAATTTCGCGGAGAGCGGACCGGACCACGGGCGAAAGTTCCGCAGGCTGCAAGGAAGAGTGCGCATCTTCGAGCAAGCCGGCGAAGCTGAAGTCGCTTTTGCCCGCATCGGGCTCGGAAGCGAAGGGCGCGTGGGGCGCCGCGAAGACCGCGGTGGACTCCGGCTGGTCGTCGTCGAGGAGCTCTTCCGCTGGAGCCGCAAGCACTTCCGCGTGCGCCCGGTCGGCTGCAATTGCGGCGACATCCGCGGCAACATCCACCGGAGGAAAAACCTCGAGCGGCTGCCCCGGAAGCGGCTTGGCGTACTCCCCCGAGGGGCCCTCGCCTTCGCGCCACGGCACGTCGCGCGGCGCAGGTTGCGCGGCGGCCATGATTGGATTGCCGACATCGAGCGATGGCTGCGGAGCTGCATCCTCGAGGGCTGGCGCAGGGTCCGACATCCCCGTGCGCTCCGGCGTGGGCCGAGGCCGAAGAGCGTGCTGCGGCGCCTGTTCGGCCCCGGCCACGGCCTCAGGCGCGTTCACAGGTCCGCGGATGAGCAGGCCCCAGAGGAACGACAGCAGCAGGAAGCCGACCAGCGCGAACAGGTAGAACGCCTGGTAGCGCGCCAGCCAACCGAGGTACGGCGAGGCAGGAACGGTCAGCGCGGCCTGCACGCCGGCGCCCAGCGGCACCAGCGCTCCGCGCACGGCATAACGGGTCGCGCCTCGCGGGAGCCGGCCCGACAGCGCGGTGCCGATGACCGGCAGCCTGACCTGCAGCACGCCATAGCCTGGGGCGGGAGCGGCGGCCCAGCGTGCGAGGCGGACGCGGTCCTCGGCGGGCAGCGACGAGGCCACGGGCTTCCCGCCCTGCAGCAGCGTCACGTCGGCGTCCAACTGGCTGCGGAGCTGAGCGGCCATGCGGTCGTCCACGAGCATGCCGACAATCACCACGGCGGCGTTGCCCGGGATGCGCGCGACGGCGACGCGGTAGAGCGCACCTTCAACGCTTGCGAAGCTGGCCGGGGGCGCGCCCTCGAGCCCCGCCTTGACCAGCGGCAAAGCCAAAACGTCGTCGAGCGACTGCGCCGCTTTCGCGCGCCGCGAGACGATCGCGCCCTGCGCGCTGGCGACGATCAGCAGGTCGGGGTCGGGGGAAAGCGCTGCGGCTGCGGCGCGAAGCGCGCGCTCGTCGGGCTTGCCGAGCGGCTGGGTCGGATCGACTGGAGGCCGCGTCGCCTCGATGAGATCAGGACTGGCGGCGACCGCGCGAGGCGCGAGCCGGGCATCGATCAGATCGAGCTGGCCCTTGAGCGCGTTCGCCGCGAGCGCCACCCGCGCCCGCACTGTTTCTTCACCGGTCTGCGCGATGCGCAGTGATACGAGCCCCAGGTTGATGGCGAGCATCAACGCCACCACCACGGCAAAGATCCACATCCTCATCCGCATGCCTACCTGCTACCTCCACTCGGCGGCGGGGTCAAACAAACGCAGCCGCGGCGCCGTTCGAGCCGAAGCGCGCTGCGATCTCTGCCGAACACGCTCATTCGGGGCTGTCTGCGTCCGCCTTCATCACCTCGCGCAGCACGGCGATGGCGTAGCTGCCGCGCGGCAGCGAGAAGGTCAGCGTGAGCGTGTCGCCCGAGGCGCTGGCGCCGAGGTCCTCGACCGGCACGCGGTAGGATCGGCGCGCTCCCTCCATCTCGCCGCCGCCCGCCGAGAACGAGCGCGGGTCGATGTTGGCCTCGGCGATGACCGCCTCCTCGCGCAGGAGCGCCGGGCCGCGCGCCGCGAAGAGGGAATGGCCGGGGAGCGGCCCCGCCGGATCGATCTCGGCCGCCTGCACCCGTGTGGTGTCGGCCACCGGGTCCTCGCAGACAAAGAGCCCGCCGGTGACGCGCTTTTTCAGCACATCGCCCTCGAGTGCCTTGGCCATGAGCCCATCGGTGATGCGCGCCGAGAGACAGCGGTTGAACAGCTCCGACTGCAACGCGGAGAGCGCGAGCTTGCGGAGGAAGCGATCGCGCCCGGCGCGGGCCGCCGCGGGGTCGCGCGCGAGCAGGGCCGCGCCCAATGCAGCGTTGTCCTGCCGCTGGCCGAAGCGCTGGGGGCCGAAAAGATTCGCGGCACCGTGCTGCCGGAGAAAGTCGCAGACGCGCCCCGAGCGGGCCGGATCGCAGCTGCGGATCACGATGGAGAAGCGATTGCCGCGCAGGTGCCCGGTTCGCAGCTTGTTGCCGTGGCGCCGCGCCTCGAGCACCTGCCAGCCCGAGCCCTTGAGGGCCAGCGGATCGCCCGTTACCGCGCGCGCCGGCAAACTGATTCGCTGCACCGTGACCGCGCGTTTGTCTTTGAGGCCTGCGGTGCCGATCTCGCGGTCGGGCAGGTGCAGCGCCGCTGCCAACTCGCCGACCACGTCTTGTGTGGTGCGCCCCCGCTTCTCGATGGTCAGGTAGAGGTGCTCGCCTTCGCCGGACAGCTCGTACAGCGACAACTCCTCGACGCGGAAATCGTCCTCCGAGACGCGCACCGAGCCGCCCGTGCCGGGCAGATCCGGCGTCAGGAGTGGAATGGACCGGGGCGCGAAGTCAGAGCGCAAGGTATCCGGCGCCCAGGAGCTTGTAGACTGCCTTGGTCGCCTCAAACTCGCCGAGCGCGCTCTTCGCCGCCAGGTCCGCCACCGTGCGGGTACCGTCGCTGAGCGCGTGCACCAGCGACATCTCGCTCGTGGTGGTCTCGCCATCCGGCTGTGGGAATGGTTTGCCGGTGGGTCGCGGCCGCATCTCCGGGGAGAAGACGCGGGTGCGGTAAAGTTCCATTTCGTCCAGCCGGCGCAAGCCGTCGAGCAGCAAGGCCTGGGTGTCCAGCCCGAGCGAAACCGGCAGCGCCGTGCGATCGACGCCGCGCAGGAAGACGAAGCTGCCCGCTCGCGTGACCAGCAAGCCCAGGAAGATCTCCACCGCCTGGTGGCGCAAACCGCCTGTGACGTCCTCTGCCGCCAGGACTTTCTGTTCGACCAGCAATTGTCCGATCCGGCAATGCTGGTCGCGCGCTCCCTGCAGCGCGAGCGCTGCGTCGACCTTTTCGCGCTCGGCGAGGCCCATGCGGCAAAGCAGCTCTCCCAGCCGCTCGCCGGAACTGGTGGAGCATGCCCAGGCGACGTTTCCGTCGATGAACACCAGCGCGCGTTCGACGCCGTCTGCGCGCGTGAGCAGCACGCCCGTGCGCCGTCCCTGGTGGAGAAAGTTGAGCAGGTCCGAGGGCTGCATCTCGGCGAGGTCACCAGCGAGCACTGCGCCGCTGGGATGCAGCTGGTGTAAGCCGCCCATCAGTCCGTCGGCGCGGTCGCGCAGGGCCAGCAGCAGTTCCGACGGTGTCTCGAGGAGCCTCCACGCGCCGCTGCTCTGCGCGAGGTGTTTTCTCGCGCCTTCAGTGGGTGCGGAAGGCGAACCCTCGGCGTCGATGAGAAGATCGTCGTTCAACGCCTGGCCTCCCGGGCCGCACAATGGTTTGAGCCTGCGAGAAATTTCAAGGGGCAGGCGCCTTCGCGGTCTCGGGCGCGCCTGTCCCTGAATGCCACCCCAAAAGATCTACTCCTTGTCCCAGCCGCCCTTGCTGCGCTGCCACTCTTCTTCGTCCCGCGCCGAAAGCTCGAGGTATTCCAGCTTGAGCGGCAGCGTGTACATCCGGCCCTCGAAGTAGAGCGACGGGGTAGCGCGGACGCCGGCGCCGAGACCCTCATTTTTCTCCCGCTCGATCAGCGCATCGAACTTGCCGGCATAGACTTCTTTCAGCATCTGGTTGCCGTCGAGCCCCAGTTCCTTTGCAAACAACTTCAGATTTGCGTCGTCCAGCTCCTCCTGGTGGGCAAAGAGGCGGTCCGACATGTCCCAGAACTTGTCCTTGCCCCGGGCGTATTCGGCGCAGGCTGCCGCCACTTGCGCGCGCGGGTGCATGGGTAGCGGAAAATATTTTGAGCACAAACGAACTTTGCCCGGCATGGCCTGGACAAAGTCGTGCAGCGTCTTGCTCGAAGCTGCGCAATGCGGACATTGGAAATCCGAGTACTCGGTGACCGTAACCTTTGCTTTCGGGTCGCCCAGAAGGCCGCAGTCGTTGTCGCGCAGCTTCTGCCGCTTCTCCTTGAAGGAGGCGTAATAGCGCTCGACCATTTCGATGATCACGCTGGGCGTGTACCCCTCGAGGAGCAACACCTTGACGAGCGCGGTCATGCGCAGCGCGTGCGTGTCCTTGACCGTCCCGGCAAGACAGCGTGAAAGGGTGTCGTTGCACCCGGCATAGTCGAAGGTGTCGCCGGCGATCTCGAGGAACTGCGCGCGCTGTGCATCGTTCAATCCGGAGAGGTCCGCGCGCGGCAGGATCTGGCGGGCTCGCTGCTCGCTCAGCTCCTGCGCGGAGTCGGCGGCGACGGCGGTTCGCGACCCGGCAAGCAGGACAAGAGCACAGAGGAAAAGTGTGGGGAATCTCATGCGCGGCGGAACCTAGCACAATGGTCTGACATGGCTAACGGTGAGACCTCACCGAGCCTTCGCTTCTTCAATGTCGCCGGGAGGAAGCCGCCGCAGGCCCAGCAGCGCGCGCACGTCGGGCCGGCGGCGCAGCGCTTTCAGGTCGTCGTCATCGCGCCCCAGCACCTGCACGCGAGCTGGATCGACCGCGGCGGCCCGACGCAAGTACGCGACGGCTTCCGCGGTGCGACTCGTCAGTGCCGCTGCCGAGGCCGCGTTGTAGAGCGCGTCCACAAACGCTGGGTCGGCGGCGATGGCGCGATCGAACTCCCGGGCGGCGGCGTCGAGCTCACCTGCTCCGTAGTCGGAGAGGCCGTGCGCGTTGTGCAGCTGGGCCTCTCCGCGCGCAAGCAACCCGCGCCGCAGGCCAACCGCGCGGTGCAGCGGCGCCGTGGTGCCCACCGAGCCGCAGAGCAGCCATACCGTGCCTGCCGTGACCCACAGCTCGGGGACGATGGCAAGGCCTTCGAGCGGCATCCGCGCGAGCTCGACCTCGTCACCGCCCGGGAAGCCGCCAGGCCGCTCCGCCAGCAGCAGAACCAGCGCGCGCGGCGAGTCGTCGCTCTCTCTGACACTCAGAGAGAGTGGCAGCGGCCCGAGCGCAGCCGCGCCAGTGACAGCCCACCGTCGCCGTCCCGGATCGGGCAGCGACGGGGCCGGCGCGACGAAGCCAAGGTCCGCCACCAGCGCTGCGGACTCCGGCCAGCCGGCCATGAGCGCCCTCGCGAGAACGGGTGCCGGCTTCTGACCTTCGGCGCGCACGCGCAGAGCGACCGCTCGCGCTGCCTCGGCCGAGGCGCGACGCAAGACCCTGGAAGCGCCGCCCGCGTGGTCGAGCAGGAGAAGCGTCAACTCCGGCGGCGCGCCCTCCGCGTCCACCAGCGCCGCCACCGCCGCGTCGCCCGTCACCGAGAGCCCGAGCAGCGCCTGCTCCTGAACCACCGGCTGTCCCGCGGCGTCGAGCGGCATGGTCGCGGGCAGGCGCCACTCGGCGCAGCCACAGAGGAGCAGGCCAGCCGCCAGAGCGCGCACGCCGTCGCTTGTACTTTCTTTTGCCCGCTCCCGCGATGATAATCCGCGCCCTTCATGCGCTGGGCCCAACTAGAGCCAATCCGGTCCCGCCTCGCCGACGAGCAGGGAACGCTGTTCAAGCAAGCGGAGCGGTCGATTGCCCTGACCTATCCGAGCCCGTACTCGGTGGGAATGAGTTCGCTTGGCTTCCAGACCATCTATCGCGAGATCCACCGGCACCCCTCGACCACTGCCGAGCGCGCCTTCCTGCCTGACGACCCGGCTGCCTGGCGTGCGTCGGGCGTACCCATCTGCAGCTATGAGACGCAGCGGCCGCTGTCGGACTTCGACTGCATCGCGTTTTCGGTGAGCTACGAGCTGGAGCTGACGGGTCTGCTGGAAATGCTCGACCTGGCCGGTCTCCCGCTGCACGCCTCGGAGCGCGATGAGCGCCATCCGCTCATCGTCTGCGGCGGGCCGCTCACTTTCTCGAATCCGGTCCCGCTTGCGCCCTTCGCCGACGTCATCGTGCTCGGCGAAGGAGAAGAGCTGATTCACGAGCTGTGCTCAGCGCTCCTGCTGCCGCGGGTGCGGGCGCTCGAGGCGCTGGCGTGGCGGCCTGGCTTCGTGGTCCCCGCGCTCAGCGGCACTGAAGCGTGGCCTTCGGTCGCCCGCGCCGACGACTCCTTGCTGCCGGCGCGCTCGCAGATCCTGACGCCACACACCGAGCTGCGGTCGATGTTCCTGATCGAGCCCGAGCGCGGCTGTTCCCGCGGCTGCAATTATTGTGTGATGCGCCGGACCACCAACGGCGGCATGCGCACCGTGCCTCCCGAGAACGTGCTCGCCCTGATCCCTCCCAATGCCGCCAAGGTGGGCCTGGTCGGCGCCGCCGTCACCGACCATCCGCGCATCGTCGATCTCGTGCGCACGCTGGTCGCCGATGGGCGCCAGGTGGGCATCTCCTCGCTGCGCGCCGACCGGCTCTGCGCGCGACCCGAGCTGGTCACGCTCTTGGCGCAGTCAGGCGCGAAGACGCTGACCACCGCGGCCGATGGCGCCTCCGAGCGGCTCCGCACCGCGCTCGATCGCAAAACCACCGCGGCGCAGCTCATCCGCGTGGCCGAGCTCGCGCGCGGGGCCGGCTTCCGGCAGCTCAAGCTGTACTTGATGGTGGGGCTTCCCGGCGAGGAGGACCGCGACCTCGAAGAGCTGGTCACCCTCGGCACCGAGATCTCGAAGATCGTCCCGCTGGCGTTCGGGCTCGCCCCGTTCGTCGCCAAGCGCAACACGCCCATGGACGGCGCGCCGTTCGCGCCCATGGCGGAGATCGAGCGGCGCATTGCTTTCATGCGCGCTCGCCTGCGCGGCCGCGCGGAGATCCGGCCGACCTCGGCACGCTGGGCCTGGGTCGAATACATGCTGGCGCAGGGTGGGCTCGAGGCGGGCTATGCGGCGGAGGACGCCTGGCGCGCCGGCGGGAATTTCGCGGCATGGAAGCGGGCCTTTAAAGAGCGCGGGGTCAAGCCCTTCGCGGCCCAGCGCCCCATCGACGGCCGCCGCAACCTCCCGCAGCTCGCGGCCTGGCCTTCTGTCGCATAAGGCTGGTCTTGCGCGCTGTGGGTTGGTTCTCTAGGGTCCGACCCCCCTTTCAGGAGGAAGCATGGCCGGCCCACTGCTGCAGATTTGCTATCACGACCACTGCTTCGACGGCGTCGCGACGTCGGCCACCTTTCTGCGCTTCTATCGAGACCAGGTGAAAGCGGTGCAGGACGTCGCTTTCCAGGGTCTCGCCCACCGGGCCGGACCGCTCTTCGGGGAGAAGGTTTTCCGCGGAGAGGAGAACGCGGTGCTCGACTTCCGCTACTCGCGCGACCCGCGGCTGACTTGGTGGTTCGACCACCACCAGAGCGCCTTCGAGACGCCCGAGGATCAGGCCGTGTTCACCGCGGACCAGAGCGGCCGCAAGTTCTGGGACCCGCGAGCCAAGAGCTGTACGCGCTTCCTCGCCCGCGTCGCCAGCGAGAAGTTTGGCTGGGATCCCACTCCGCTGGCCGAGCTCATTCACTGGGCGGAGATCATCGACGGCGCGCTCTTCGAGAGCCCGCAGGTCGCGGTCGGCCTCACCGATCCCGCGATGCAGCTCATGCTGCTGATCGAGGCCAGCAGGGACCCGGAGCTGTGCCCGCGGCTGATCAACGAGCTGTCGGTGCGCCCGCTGTCGCAGGTGCTGCGCGAGCCGTGGGTGACCGGCCCACTCGAGCCGCTGCTGGCGCGCCACCACGAGCTGGTCCGGCTGGTGACCGCTCGCATCCAGCTGACCGGCTCTGTCGCCACCTACGACCTGGTCGATTTGGGCGTGGACAGCATCAACAAGTTCATCGCCTACGCGGCCGACCCGTCCACGGTCTACACGGTCTCGGTCACGCGGGGCGCCAATCGCAGCAAGATCTCGCTTGGCTCCAATCCGTGGAAGCAAGGGGAGCGGCGGCACAACCTGGCCCAGATTGCCGAGCGCTTTGGCGGGGGCGGGCATCCGCCGGTGGCGGCCATCTCGTTCAAGCCCGACGAGATCGAGCGGGCCCGCGAGGTTGCGCGGGGCATCGCTGAGGAGCTCCGCAGCCCGGCCGGCTAGAGGGGCGGCTGAAGGCGCCTGACTCGGAGCTCCTGGTGACGCAGCTGCGGCGCTCAGCTCGCCGGGCTCGAGTTGCCGAGTTCCGAATTCAGAAGTCTCCGACGCAGGCTCCAAACAGGGAATGGAGCCCGCGCTCTGGAAAAATATGTCTCGACTACTGCTTCTTGGCCTTGGCCGAGTCCTTCGCGGACGCCTGGGCGTCGGAGTACTCGAGGTCGAGGTTCAGCTTGACGTCGTCCGAGACCACGACGCCGCCGCTCTCGACCGCCTTGTTCCAGACCAGGCCGAAGTCCTTGCGCTTGAGGGTGCCGGTGGCGGAGATGCCGTAGTTCGAGAAAGGACCGAAGGGCGACTTGACCGGGCCGGTCGCCTCGGCGTCGAGGGTAACGGGCTTGGTCACGCAGTGCATGGTGAGGTCTCCGGTGACCTTGTACTTGTTGTCGCCTGCCTTCTCGATCTTGTTCGACTTGAAGGTGATCTCCGGGCACCTGGTGGCGTCGAAGAAGTCGGGTGACTTGAGGTGGCCGTCACGCTTGGCTTCGCGCGTGTCGATCGAGGCGGTGTCCAGCGTTGCCTCGACGCTGCTCTTGGTCAGGTCCTCTTTGTCCCAGGTCAACGTCGACGAGAGTTTGTTGAACCCGCCGCGCACGGTGCTGACCATCATGTGCTTGACCGAGAAAGAAGCGGAGGAGTGGGCGGGGTCGGCCTGCAGGGTGACGGGAACGGCGATGAGTGCAGCGACGATGGCGATCATGGATTCTCCGGTAAATAAGTTGGATCAGGCGACTTGCCAGAAACGGACGAGCGCTTGCGGATCTTTGCCGGCCGCGTACCACGCGGCGAGTGCCTGTTCAGCGAGCGTCTTTCCGGACGCTACGATGTCGGCTGCCGCGTCGAGGTGCGGGCGTTCGTCAATTCCGCTGTCCCTGGCCCAGGCAGCGAGACCGCCGCGAGCGATCTCCACCAGCTCGCGCGCAAGGTCCAGCGCCAGCGCGCCGCTGCGCGACCGGGCCCCGAGTGCGCTTCGAGCGACGTCGGCCTGAAACGCGAGCAGCTCGTCGAAGGGCCAGCGACGGGTGAGCTCCCATGCGGCTGCGCGCGCCTGCGCGTCGTAGAGCAGGCCGACCCAGAGCGCCGTGTGCGCCATCATGTGCGGCAGCGGGACCACGTCGGTTCCGCGCACTTCCAGGACGCGCTTGACGCGCACCTCGGGAAAGAGCGTGGTGAGGTGGTCGACCCAGTTGGAGAAGAGCGGGTGGCTCTCCTCGCCGCTCGCGAGCCGTCCAGTGGTCAGGTACTGCCGGAAGGTCTGTCCGGCCGCCGCGGTGTAGCTGGTACCGCGACGCACGAAAAGCATGGGTACATCGAGAGCCCAGTCGACGTACTTTCGATAGCCCCAGCATGGCTTGAGCATGTCCTCGAGCAGCCCGCACCGATCGGGATCGGTCTCGCGCCACACCTGGTAGCGAAAGTCGAGGTAGCCGCTGTCCCGGCCGTCGACGATGGGGCTGTTGGCAAAGATGGCGGTGACGATGGGGCTGATGGCCGTCGCTGCGCGTACTTTTTCGGCGAGGTCCTGCTCGTCGCTCCAGTCGAGGTTGGCCTGGACGGTCCCGGTCATCAGCATCATGTCGAGCGAGAGCCGGTCGCGCGGGCCGAGCGACGCCTTCATCGCGCCGTAGCGGCCTTTGGGCATCCAGGGAACATCTTCGCGCGTGCCAAAGGGACGATAGCCGCACGCAAGCCAGCGCGGGCCACGGCTCTTTTCGCGGACGATGGCGAGGTGCCGCTCGATCTCGGTCTGCACAGCCGCGAGCGAGCGCGACGGCGCGCCCGAGAGTTCCAGCTGGCCGCCCGGCTCCAGCGTGACCGAGGCGTTCTCGCCGATGAGAGCGATCGGTTGGCCGTTCTCCTTGTGCTTGTGCTGGGTGCCGCCTGCTGCCCGGGCAAGGCCGTCGAGCAACTCACGGATGCCGCCGGCCCCCTGATACTGCACCGCCTTCAGTGCGGCATCGACGCCAATCTTTTCGTGCTCAACGCCGACCATCCAGCCCGAACGCGGCCGCTCGGCGGAGCGTAGGTACTCGACGAGTTCGTCGATGCTTTGGACCGGCTGCCCGGGCCCCTTGAGATCGAGGGACATAGCTGAACAAGATGCCGGGACGCGCTCAGCGATGCTCTAATGAGACTCGAACTGCGAAAGCTCGGGCTTGCCTTCAAACGCCCGCCGCGCACCCGCGAGGATTTGCTCCTCGAGCTGCTTCGAGTCCACGGCCGGATCGCCCCCGCCCAGTTCCTTCTCCAGCTGCGTGCACAAGCTGCGGATATGGTTCAACGTCGCCGCGTTGATGGCGTGTTTGATTAGATTTTGTGAATAGTCCGGCGCCTCTTTCAGCACCAGCCGGCCAAGCGCCAGGACCGCGCGCGGCTCGGACGGCACGGGCTCCCCGGCCTGAAAAACCGAATGGAAGGAGGCGTTGCCGGGAAACTCCTTGCGGATTGCTGCCTGGATCTCGCCAGCTTCGCGCCGCAGATCCTTGATCAGCGTCTGCGCCGCCGGGTTGGGACCTTTGCTCTCGAGACCCTTCAGCGAGGTCTCGTAGCGGTCGAGCACAGTCGAAGAGAGCCCTTTCGCCTGCAACGCGTCCTGGTGCGTGCGGGCGGCGTCGAGGAGCTTTTTGCCGGTGACAGGCTTTGCTGGGGCAGCCTTCTCTTTTTTTGCCATGTCGACTTTCTTCAGACCTGCATCAGGTCTTTTTCCTTGTTGGCGATGATCTCGTCGACCTTCTTGATGCCGAGGTCCACCTCTGCCTGCACCTTCTCGAGCGCCTTCGTGCCCGCGTCCTGCGCCAGATCCCCGCCGTCGGTCAGCCCTTCGATCATTTCCTTGGCGTCACGGCGCTCGTTGCGGATGGCGATTTTGTGCTCCTCGCCCTTCTGCTTGGTGAGCTTGACGAATTCCCTGCGGCGCTCCTCGGTGAGAGGCGGGATGGGCACGCGGACGATCTCCGCGTCGGGCTGGGCATTTACGCCAAGCCCCGCCGCATTGATGGCCTTCTCAATCACCGGAATCATCGCCTTCTCCCAGGGCTTGATGACGATCAGCCGCGGATCGGTAACTGAGATGTTGGCGATCTGGTTCAGAGGGGAAAGGGTTCCGTAATAATCGACGCGGACGCCTTCGAGCAGCGCCGGATTCGCGCGCCCGGTGCGCACCTTGGCGAGCGCGACGCGCAGGTCGCCAAGCGTCTTATCGATGCGCCCGCGCAGGTCGTCGATGACGTCTTCGGCCATCCCCATCAAGCCTCCTGCGGTTTGGGCTTCAGCGTACCAACGGTCGTGCCGATCTCTTCGCCCATGACCGCACGCCTGATGTTTCCGTGCGGGCCCAGGTCGAACACGATGATGGGCAGGTCGTTGTCCATGCAGAGCGAGATGGCGGTGGAGTCCATCACTTTGAGATTCCCCTTGAGCACGTCAATGTAGCTCAGCTGCGTGTAGCGCGTTGCGGTCGGATCCTTCTTGGGGTCGGCGCTGTAGATACCGTCGACTCTGGTTGCCTTGAGGATCACCTCAGCGTGAATCTCCATGGCGCGCAGCGAGGCCGCGGTGTCAGTAGTAAAGTACGGGTTGCCGGTGCCCGCCGCGAAGATGACCACCCTGCCCTTTTCGAGGTGCCGCACGGCGCGCCGGCGGATGTAGGGCTCGGCAAGCTGCGACATCTCGATAGCCGACTGCACGCGGGTGAAGACGCCCAGCTTCTCCAAAGCGTCCTGCAGCGCCAGACCGTTGATGACCGTGGCGAGCATGCCCATGTAATCGGCGCTGGCCCGGTCCATACCTTCGGTCGAGGCCGAGACGCCTCGGAAGATGTTGCCGCCGCCGATGACGATGCCGACTTCGACGCCGAGTTCGATGACGTCTTTGACCTCCCCCGCAATCTGCTGGAGCGTCTTGGGGGAGATGCCGTACTTGCCATCTCCCATCAGCGCTTCCCCGCTGAGCTTGAGCAGGATGCGCTTGAACCTTGGCGACTTGTCGGGGGCGGGAACGGTCACGGGCCGGGACTCCTATCTTGCGGGTGGAGGTCGGTCAAGACGATGGAACGCCGGACAGTTCGGGCGCAGCTCAGCGAGTTCAGGCTGCCCGACCAGCCTGCTTCGGCTTTGTCAATTCGCATCGTCGGGCAGAGCGCCCGCCGTCAGCTCGCCGGCCGCAAGCAGGCGCGGGGCGCTCTCGATGGGCGAGAGCGACTCGAGCTCGAGATTTTCCGGCGTTGCCTCCAGGTCGCGGAACTTGCGCGCGCTCACCAGCACCCGCCGCTCGAGCGACCCCACCGCCGCGTTGTAAGCCTCGACCGAGCTGCCCAGCGACTTGCCCACGCGCGCCAGGTGACCCGCCATGTCGGCCAGGCGCTTGTAAAGCTCGCGACCCAGCGCGCTGATGGCCTGGGCGTTGCGCGCGAGCGACTCCTGCCGCCAGCCATACGCGACAGCGCGCAGCAGCGCGATCAACGTGGTGGGCGTCGCGAGCATGACCCGCTCCTGCACGCCCGCTTCGATGAGCGCGGGGTCATGCTCGAGAGCGGCGGTGAGCATCGCCTCGTTGGGGAGAAAGAGAATGACGAACTCGGGCGCGGGCTCGAACTGCTCCCAATACGCTTTGCGCGAGAGCGCGGCCATGTGCTGCCTGATCTGCCGCGCGTGGTCCACCAGCCGGTCGCGGCGCGCGTCTTCGTCAGGAGCATCAATGGCACTCAGGTATGCCTGCAGCGGAGCCTTGGCATCCACCACGACGTTCTTTCCTCCGGGCAGCTTCACGACCAGGTCCGGCCGCAGCGAGCCGTCCTCGGTGCGCGCGGTGGGCTGCTCCTGAAAGTCGCAGTGCTCGAGCATGCCCGCCATCTCGCAGACCCGCTTGAGCTGGATCTCTCCCCAGCGGCCGCGCACCGAGGGCGCGCGCAACGCCTGCGACAACTTGCCGGTCTCGGACAGGAGCGAGCCGATCTGCTGGCTGAGCGAGGCATACGCTCCCGTGCGCGCCGTCTCAAGGTCTCGAAGCTTGCCGTCCACCTTGTCGAGCGAGTCGCGCACCGGCCGCACCAGCTCGATGATGGCCTGCTGGCGCTTTTCGAGATCGCCGCGGGCCCCCTCCTGGAAACGCGCCAACGACTCGCTGGCGAGCTGGAGGAACTGGTCGTTGTTGCTCTGCAGCGCCTTTTTAGAGAGGGCGTCGAAGGCGTCGCACAACTTCTTTTGCGAGCCTTCAATCAGCGCCAGTTTTTCCGTCGCGGATCTGCGCTCGTGCTCCAGCTGCGCCGCCGCTGCGCTGCGCTCGTGCTCCAGTTGCACCGTCGCAGCGTGGCGTTCGTGCTCCACCTGCGCCTGCAACGCGGCCCGTACCGCGCGCGCATCGATGAGTTCTCGCTGGTCGAGCCGCAAAGGCACGAGTTCGCGTTCTCGCTCGTCGAGACGCAAGGCGAGGAGCGCCGAACGACCGCGCGCGACGGCCAGCGCGTAGAGCGCGCTGAACAGACCCGCGGCCAAGGCGATGAACAACGATGCGGCGATGAACGTGGTCAATGCGGTTCCCCCAGGTTTCCAGCGACGCCCACGACCCTCGCACGGGGGTCTGACATGGCAGGGTGAAGCCGCTGACGTTCCTCGAGAAACCTCGTTCCCCAGAAGCCGCGCTCGGCCTCGTCCACCAGCTCCTCCGGAAGTTCGAAAGCGCGATACACGAGCGTGTCGATGGCCCGCTCCAGCGCTGCATCGCCCGATGCGGCGCGCTTTTGCGTCAGCCGCGCCAGGGGCCGCGCGTCCTCGAGTAGCGAGCGCGGCACCGGCAAATCGCGCAGGAGGGCCGGCTTCACGTTCACGTCGGTGGTTCGCAGCCGATGGTAGCGGTTTAAAGCCACTGAGCTGACCAGACCCAAGAGCGCCCAGAGCCGATCTACGTCGGTGCAGAAGAGCGTCGAGATCGAGTCGAGGCAGACCAGTTCGCGCGGCACCATGGCCGCCTCGAGCCATCGCGCCCAGGGCGCTTGCGCATTGGTCCGGATGCGCTGGATTGCGACGCGCTCGCGCCCGAGCTGCCGCTCGATCAACCTCGACAGCGGCCCTTCGTCGCACAGCGTCTTCGGCTTCCATCGCAGAGCAAACGGCAGGATGTCTTCGCCGCCCACGAGGCCGATTTCGCCGCGCTCCGGGGGCCGGCGCTCGACGTGGCGGGGGTTGTTGCCGGTCCGCATCCCGTAGCCGACCTCGCACAGGTCGCCGAGCGGGACCGAGGCCGCTTCCATGGCCATCATCAGGGTACGCTCCGCGTTGCTGCGGTAGACCTGCCAGCCGCGGCGAGCAGTCTGCTGGAGTTCGTCCCGGCTGACCGTTGCCAGCACCTCGCGATGGCGTCCTACGAAGGTGGCGCGCGCCCGGCCCGCCGGTCTTCGCACCAGCACCAGTGCCTGCACGCGAGTATCTTTCGCAGCCGCGAACGGCTTTCCCAGATCGACGATCGCAGCCACCTCGGCCGCCTCCAGAACGGCCGCGCGGATGGACCCCGAGCGCGCGTTGCTCATCCAGGTGTCGGGGACCAGCAGGGCCGCGGTGCCACCCGGCCGGACCAGCGCGGTCGCGCGCAGCACGCAAGCGGTGTAGCGATCGATCTCGCCGCCGCGCAGCGAGGGGAAGAGTAATGCCAGAGCGACGCGCTCCTGCGGGTCGTCGAGATGTCCGTACGGCGGATTGGAGACGAGCAGGTCGGCGAGCGGCGGCGAGTCACGCAGCGAATCGCCACGGGAAAAGCTGGCGTCGAGGACTCCTTCGAGTGCGAGGGCGGCACGGGCGACGCGGAGCGCGTCGGCATCGAGATCCATGGCGGCAGAGCGGCGAAGTCCGGCGCGCGCTGCCGCCACCAGGAAGGCCCCCGCGCCCGCGCATGGGTCGAGCACGAGCGGAATGTCAGACCGCTTTGCTAAGCCTTTTTCCAGCGAAGGCGGGTCGCTTTCGCCAAGGGGACGGTCACGATGGATGCGTTCGCTCTCGCCTTTGATTCGTTCGCGCGCAAGCGCAGCGCGGATCTGTTTGCCGCTGATGCTGCCGTGTTGAAGCGACAGCGCCACCACCCGGTCGGCGATTTCGCGCGGTGTGTAATAGACGCCCGCGCGCCGCCGCCCCTGCGCACCCAGACGTTGCCCGACGAGGATCTCGGCCGCTTCGGTGAGCGAGTCATCGTCGACCGTGCATTCCGCGAGGGGCTGTCTTTGCGGCAAGGGCCAGGGCGGCAGCGCGCCCGATGTGCAAAGGTTTAGCGTGCGCGCGGCGGCGAGGACGTCGCTCCAGTTCCGCAGGCGCCCCGTCAGCCCGCGCCGCTCGGCGACGCGCAGCGCGATGAGGGAGAGCGCGCCGTGCGCTCCGCATTCTTGCGCCAGCGCGAGCAGGGGCTCGCGTGCGGTGGTCATCTGCGCTGGGCCGCTGTCAGCATCGGCGCCACCAGATCACAGAGGAGCGCTTCGTGTCGATCCCCCTGGGTGAAAGGCTGCCCCCAGGCCTCGGCGCAGGGCGTCAGCGCTTAAGGGCGCGGGAACGCCTTGCGGTTCTGCTCCAGCAGCTTCGCCAGCTCGTCAGCAGGGAGCTCGCGCGCCCCACCGAGTGCGCGGGCGTGATGGAGAATCTTGGCAAGATGTTCCACCAGTTCCATGCGCAGGTACGCGAGCGCGAGCTCCGGGGCGATGGTGAGGACGCCGTTTCCCGGCAGCAACATCGAGTCCCAGTCCGACGCGCAGCGGGCCACGGCCTCGGTCGCGAGTGGCGTCTTCGGCAGCGCAAACGGCGCTGTCGGGACACGGCCGAGCGAGACCACCGCCTCAGGCAGGCAGACTGGCTCGAGCGGCACGCCCGCCGCGCCGAACGCGGTCGCATAGGGCGGGTGCGCATGAATGACGGCGTGCACGTCCGGCCGCACGCGGTACGCGGCGAGGTGCAGCTCCATCTCTCCAGGCGGCTTGCGCGTTCCTTCAAGGACTTTGCCGGCGCCGTCGACGACGACCAGCATACTTTCTTGCACCTCGAGCTTGGAGGTCGCGGTCGGCGTGATCAAGAACCGGTCGCGCCCGAGCCGCACCGAGACGTTCCCGTCGTGGTTCGCGACCCAGCCGGCCGCATGCAGGCGTCGCGAGATCTGCGCGACGTTCGCGCGCGCCATCGGGGAAATCATCCCGTTGCCACCTGATCGACAACACCGACGATGCAGGAGCGGATGGGCAGCTTCGCGGTCGCCGGCATGCCGAAGAGCTGGCGGATGCCGGTGCCCTCTCGCAGCACCAACACCGTGTCCCCGGTGCCCGCCTGCGCGACTCGGTCAACGGCGAGGAAGCTCCTGCCGGTGTGCGCGCCCTGCTCGTCCACCGGCTGCACCACCAGCAGTTTGAGACCAGCAAACGCGGGGTGCTTTTCGGTCGAGACGACCGGCCCCAGGACCTTGCACAGAATCAAGCGTGCACCGAATCGACGATGCCCACCACGGCCGCGTCCACCGGCACGAAGCTTGGTTCCAGAGCCAGCGCGGCCTCGCGCGAGCCGACCAGGAACACCAGATCGCCGCTGCCGGCGCGGACCGTGTCCACCGCGACCTCCACGGGCCCGACTGGCACCTGCGCGTGATCGAGCGGCTGCACCAGCAGCAGCCTCTTGCCCACGAGACCTTCGCATTTCTGCTCGGCCACCACCGTGCCCACCACCCTGCCAAGATACATTCGCTACTCTCCTGCCGTGACGACGATGGGGATGTCCACCTCGAACGCCGCACCCTGGAACGAAGGAAAGACGATGCGGCGCGTGGCGCGCTTGAGGCAGGTGCCCAGCAGACTCTGGTCGACCGTCTGCTTGTCGATCTTTGCGGCCGTCACGCTGCCCGACGGCGCGATGGTGGTGGCGATGTGGATCTTGCCAACCCGCAAATTTGGCTCGCGACGCAGCGCTTCGTCGATGCAGCCCTGTAGCGCGCCCTTGCTCTGACCGAGCTTCTTGCGGACGTCGGCGGCGGTGAGTCCAACCTCTAACTTCTCGACGTTCGGCGTACCGGCGGCCGGTGCGGCACTGGGACCATCGGTCCCCCTGCCGCGCTCGTTCGCAAGGTTCTTTGGATCCGCCTGCTGATCGGAAGTGAGCGCGTCAGGCTTCTTCGTTGCTGGCCGGTTGCCTCCCTTGTCGTCCGAGGCCAGCGTTCCCCCAGCTTTCGCCGCCAGCGCGGCGACGGCCGGGTCGCCTGCTCCGGCGGACGGCGCCTGCGGTGTGCCGGCGTCGACGGGCTTCCCTGACTCGCTCGCAACTCTCGCACGTGACGTCAGGTCGCTCGAAAGAGCCCAGAGAAGCACTCCACCGACCAGCAGCGCGCCAATGATGAGAGCGATCAAGAGGGGAGTCCGGCTTCGCTGCACTCCGGCGAAGACAAGCACCTCACCGGTGCGATCGATCTTCGGCTTCTCCGGCGGGAGAGCCGCGGAATCGGCCGCGTGCCAGGAGGGGTCAGCTCGGGAACCGAACTTGGCCGGCGCGGGGCTTGACGGCCGCTGTTTGCCGATCTCGGAGCTTACCCAGCGAGCCAACTCGAGCGCGCTCTGGCCCGGGTTCTCGCCCGAACTGAACAGCTCCGCGGCGACTCGCTCCTGGTGGACCCTCTCGCCTTGCGGCAACTGGTCGACATCGGTGGTGTGGTCGTCCTGACTGGCCAGCGGAACGGAGCGAAGCGGCTGGTCGCCGCCGGGTGCGGGCGTGAGCGTCTGGCCGGCCTGGGGCCTCGCCGCGGAGTTCCAGAAAGGCCCCGCGGGCAGGCCCGGGGCAGCCTGCGCCGCGCTGCCCGGGGCCGATGACCCGGTGCCTGCCGGCGCGGGCCCGCCAAGCGCTGGCCCGAATTGTTCATGCCCCGCTGGCGCCGCAGCGGACGGTGCGAGAGCAGCCGGTGGAGTCCTCGAAGGTCGACCTGCGGAAGAGGGATCACCGTATGGGGAGGGTCGAAGCGCCGCGGTCCCCGCTGCTGCCGCGGCCGGTTTCGTCGCGCCAGGAACTGGTCCGGCGGCAACCGGCCCGCCCGGTTCAGCAGCGCCGGCCGGACGCCCTGCCGCGGGCGCCGAGCTTTTGCCAGCACCCGACGCGCTCCCGGCGCGCTCGGAGGCGACCCGGGCTTCCCGCTCGCTGGAAGGGTCGATGAATCCGAAGGTCTGCACGGGGAATCCACGATTGGCTGGAGCCGGGCCCGCCGCGGGAACCGGCGGGTCCGGTTGGGGCGCGCCCTGCGCCACGACCTCCGCAGCGACCTCCGCCACATCCTTGGCGCGCGTCCACGCTGCCATTCCGTCTTTCCAGAGATAAGTTCGCGGGCCCACGGCGCCCTGCGCGATCTTGAGAGCAATCTCGGCGCGGGTCGCCGGCCCGGTCTGCTTCCCACCCAGCATCGCGAACCAGACTGGCAAGTCGCGCTGCGGCGCCGGGTCGCGCGACGGTGCCGCGGGTCGCAACGAATCTTTTCCCGGAGCGCGCGGGGCCTGCGCCGCTGCCCCGCCCGGAGAAGTCGGTGCCGGCGCTTCCTCGCGTTTTGAGGCTTGCAGCGCCTTCTCGAGCATATCGCTGTCCATGGCGCGCGTGCTCTCGGTGTCGCTGTCCCTCTCGCTCTCATCCTCGGCAGCCGATCGCGTTGCGACGAGCGGCTGCAGCGCAGCCCTGTCCGGCGCGCGCGGCGCCCCCGGCTCTGCCTTCGTAGCGAGCCTCGCCACCGGCTCCAGCTTCAACTCCACCGCCGGCTCCGACCTCGGCGACGCCCGTACCGCATGCGCGCCGAGACCCGGGTCGGAGATGGTGATCTTCGCTCCGCACTTCTTGCAGCGCACGATCAGCCGCTTACCGCGGACCTTTTCGTCGGCGATCTGCAGCATGGCCTTGCAGCTGTCGCAAACGAATTGCATGGGGCGCGGACTCTACCTCAAAAAGTTCTGCTGGGGACGCGCCTCGAACCGGTCACGCAGGCGTCGAACCGCCCGCAGCCGCGCCGGCTTTATCACTGCGCCGGCCTCGCCGGACCGGCGCCGCCCGGCGGGTCCCACTCTTCCGCGATTGGTATCGCGCCCGGTAATAGTGTGAGCGGCAGAGCCCCTTCGCCAGCGCCAGGTGACCGCAGCCCGGCTCGCTGCAAGAGGCCTGCTCCGACGACGGGCGGCCGCGGCGCGCAGGGCGGGTGCTCATGCCCCGTGCCACCGCGCCAAGGTCGACCGACTTCTCCAGGGTGCGCTGCAGGTGCTCGGCGATCACTTTTCCGAGGTGGATCCCGATCTGCTGGCCGAGCGTCTCTACCCAATGATCGATCGAAGTCTCGCTGCGTCCGCGCGCCATGGTCACTCCTGCCGGCAATTCGATAAAGAATTGGTAATGCGCGCACCCTAGCGGGCGATGCTTCGTTGTCAAGGCGCGGCAAAGACATCGGCCCGATTGATCACAGAGTCTTTGAATTCAGACTTTCAAGCCACGCTCCTCCAGCTTCTTGAGCAGCCCCTCCAGCGTCCGCTCCTCGCGGCCAACGTCGAAGCCCGCCACCCGCGCGCCATCGAGCAGCGCAATCGATAGAAGGATTGCCGCCAGCGCCTCCTTCTCGCGGCCCTCCTCCTCCAGCAGCGACTGCACTCCGCTGGTCAGGTGTCGATAGTCGCGGAAGCAGAAAGTCGCCGGCAGGTCCGGCAGCGGGCCGGTGCTGGCGATGGACGGCGCGAAGGCGAAGCCGACGTCAGCAAGCGCGATCTGCCGTCCGTCGCGATCGATGAGCACCAGGTACGGCAGCGGCCGCAGCGGGGTCTCGCGCTCGACCACGTCCTGCAGGTTTTCCCAGCGCACAGAAAGCGACTTGCCGGTCCCCGGTTCGAGCAACTGCGCACCGCGGCCATCGTCGTCCTCGATGACAAAGAATAGCGCCATCCGCGCCTGCAGAAACTTCAGCACGCGCTCCTTCGCCTCGGTCGGGGTCATGGCCTCCTCGTCGGTCTCGCGGGCGTCGCCTTCGCGCTGCAGCAGCCGCCGCGGGACCAGCCGCCTCGCGCCCGCGTCAGGCCGCCTCTTCGGTGTGGATCGGCTCGGTCAGAGCCTTGGCCTGGACGGCGATACCAATCTTTCCTTTGTGCTTGTTCGCCGCCATCAAAGCGTGCGCCGCGGGGATATCGTTGAATTGAAAGACCTGGTCGAGCACCGGCTTGATCTTCCCCTCGTGCACCAGTTGATTGGCGCGCTCAGCCTGGTAGGCATTGGCAAAGTGCGAGCCGAGGATCTGCTTCTGCCGCATCCAGAGAAGCCGCACGTCAAACTCGAGGTTGAATCCGGTGGTGGCGCCACAAATAACGATCTTCCCGAAGCGCTTGGCGAGGAAGACGCTGGCCGGGAAGGTCTGTTGTCCGACGTGCTCGAAGACCACGTCTACGTCCTTGCCGCCGGTGAATTCGCGGATGCGCTTTCCGAAGCGCTTGGTATCCTCCATCCGCGCCTTGTTCCGC
The DNA here is from genome assembly GCA_025358085.1 of Deltaproteobacteria bacterium. Classification (GTDB taxonomy): domain Bacteria; phylum Myxococcota; class Myxococcia; order Myxococcales; family 40CM-4-68-19; genus JANYKT01. The sequence goes on from JANYKT010000035.1 coordinate 61,527, forward strand.
TCGGGCGTCTCGGGCGGAATGTAATTGAGATCGGCGAAATCGTTTCTATCGATGATGGCGCTGGCCCCCAGCGACTTCACCAGGTCTACCTTGGCCTTGCCGCCCACCACGGCGATGGGATTGGCGCCCA
>JANYKT010000037.1 GCA_025358085.1 Deltaproteobacteria bacterium
GCGATAGAGTGCGCGCATGTTTCTTCCGGACGACCCCCGAATCGATGAGCTCGGCCGACTCGCCGCACAGGCCACCACCGCAGGTCTGCGCGACCAGGACCGGCCGCGCTGGCGCCAGCTGGTCGAACAGCTGCTAGGCAGCATCAACCAAGCCGATGGCCACGCAAACCGCCGCGACCTGCGCGCTTTTGCCGAGCTGACGGTGGACTTGATCGCGCCTGAGGAGATCGCCAGCCTGGTGACCACCACGGTGGGCGCAGGCGGCCTCTCGCTGGTGATCAAGGAGCCCATCGAAGTCGGCGCACTGCTCGGTTTTTCCATCAAGCTTGACCAGCGGCCCGTCCCGCTCTTCTGCCGGGCGAAGGTGGTCTGGCGCCACGGAGATCTGCTGGGCGCTGCCTTCATCGACCTCTTCCAGAACGACCGCGAGATGCTTGAAGGTGTCGTGGTCAAGGCGCTGCTGGCGGAGTCGCCAGGATAAAGCTCTTCAGGCTCTACCGCGCACCCCAGCGGAGCTTTTGCCGGAGGATTGCAAACGGGTCGATGTCCGGATTGCGCAACAGAAGCGTGCGGTGCGACGCGGTTCTGACCCAGACCTCCTGGCCCACCTCGAGCGGCCGGCCGTGGGCTCCGTCGATGGTGACGAACATCTCGCTGGGGCTCGCGAGGCGGATGCGGAGGGGCATGCTCGCCGGCAGCACCAGCGGTCGCTGCGTCAGCACGTGCGCGCAGATGGGCGTAAGGAGAATCGTCTCGACGGTCGGATAGAGAATGGGGCCATTGGCCGAGAGCGAATACGCGGTGGAGCCGGTGGGCGTCGCGACGATGAGGCCGTCGGCCTCGTAGGTCGCGGCCTCCTTGCCGTCGATCCACACCTCTAATGAAGCGAGCCGGCTGACCGCGTTCTTGGAGATGACCGCGTCGTTGAGCGCCGCACCGGAGAGCAGCACCTCGTCGCCGTGGCGGAGCTCGATGTCGAGCATCAGCCGCCGCGAGACCTGCAGCTCGCCCGCGAGCGCCTTGTCGAGCAGCTCGTAGGCGCGCTCGCGTGGCACCTCGGTAAGAAAGCCGAGCGTGCCCATGTTGACTCCCAGGATCGGCACCTCGCGCTGGCCGCAAAGTCCGGCCGCGTGAATCAGGGTACCGTCGCCGCCGAGCACGACCAGGAGATCGGCCCGCTCGGCAATCTCTGCGCCCACCGCGACCGGGACGCCGTCCACGCCCGCGTCCGCCTCGACCAGCGCAATGTGACCGCGCTCGATGAGCCACGCGGACATCTCGCGGGCGAGCGTCGCCGCCGCCTCCTTCGCAAGCCTGGGAATGAGCCCGACGGTCGCCATCGCGAGAGGCACTGTAGCTTAGCCAATGTCAAACGTGCGCGTTATGGTCCTGCGCGATGCCGACCTATATGCCCCGCAAGCGCGGCCAGAGCGGGGGCGACCTCTTCCGTGCGGCCGCCGAGCGCGACCCGACGAACGTGCCACTTGCCGAGCGCATGCGCCCCCGCACCCTTTCCGAGGTGGTCGGTCAGACTCACATCCTCGGGCCCGGCACGCTCTTGCGTGAAGCCATCGAGAGCGATCAGGTGCCTTCGCTGATTTTCTGGGGGCCGCCCGGCACCGGAAAGACCACGCTGGCGCGGGTGATCGCGCGCGCCACCAAAGCCGAACTGGTGGCGCTGTCGGCGGTCGACAGCGGCATCAAGGACATCCGCGAGGCGGTCGCGCAGGCCGAGCACCGCCGAGACGAGAGCCGGCAACGCACGCTGCTTTTCATCGATGAAATCCATCGCTTCAACAAGGCCCAGCAGGACGCCTTGTTGCCGCACGTCGAGCGCGGGACCATCACGCTGATTGGCGCGACCACCGAGAATCCGTCGTTCGAGGTGAACTCGGCGCTTCTGTCGCGGACGCGCGTGTTCGCGCTGCGGTCGCTGGAAGACCCCGAAGTGCGCAGTCTGCTCGAGCGCGCATTGGTCGACAATGAGCGCGGACTCAAAGGTGCATTCACGGCGCGGGAAGAGTTTCTCGACCATGTCGCCAAGCATTCTTCGGGCGACGCGCGGCGGGCGCTCAGCGCGCTGGAGGTCGCCGCTGCGCGCGCCCGCACGGAACGGCGCGACGTGCTGGAGGAGAAGGACGCCGAAGAGGCGCTGCAGCAGAAGACGCTGCTGTATGACAAGGCCGGCGACGCTCATTACGACATCGTCAGCGCGTTCATCAAGAGCTTGCGCGGCAGCGATCCCGACGCCGCGGTCTATTACCTCATTCGAATGCTCGAATCCGGCGAAGAGCCGCGCTTCCTCTTGCGTCGCATGGTGATCTTCGCTTCCGAAGACGTCGGCAATGCCGAGCCGCGCGCGCTCGCCGTCGCGGTCGATGCGCTGAGAGCTTTTGAATTGATTGGATTGCCCGAGGGCGTATTGGCGATGACCCAGGCGGCGACTTTTCTGGCGACTTGCCCTAAATCGAATGCGGTACTCACCGCCTATTCGACGGCGCGTGCGGCCGTGCTGGAGCAGGGCCCGCTGCCGGTGCCTTTGAAGCTGCGCAATGCACCCACGCCGCTGATGAAGTCGATGGGGTATTCCGGCGGCTTCAAGTATCCGCATAACTTCGCTGGCAATTATGTCACCGAGGAATATTTGCCGGACGCATTGACGGGCCAGCGCTTCTATCAGCCCAGCGACAACGGCGAAGAGCTCTTGATCAAGCAGCGGCTTGAGGCCCAGCGCGCCCCGGCCGCCGCAGCGGACCAGGACCTGGCCGCTGCGCTCGCGCGGATGAGCGCTCGCGACGAGGGCGAATAGGCTTCAGACATCCAGCCGAGCGAAAACCGGGGCCGGTCGTACTTCGGCCGGGACGGGGGCTTCGCGACTCTCGGCGCCGAGCCGGCCGGGCCTTGAGCGGAGTGTCGGAGCCCGGCGCGCTACTGGACGCCGCCGGAGCTGTTGAATTGAATATGCTGGTCGATGTGCAGCGGCAGCGACGCGCCCAGGGACCGCAGCGTGCCGTCGAGCTTGACGTGCGCCGCGCCGGCTTTCAACGCGCTCGCGACCGCGAAGCCAGCCGAAGCGAAGCTGATATCAAGCGGCAATTCAATCGTCTGTTCGGACGACGCCGCCAGCGCAGGCAGCTGCGCGAGCGCGACCCGGCCGACGCGGGCACCTTCGATATCGACGGTCCCGTCCACCCCGCCGAGAGGCAGCGGGAAAGCGTTGCTGTTGGTCAACTTGAGCGGCAGCGCGAGCCGCGCGCCGGTGAAGTGCAGGCTGACGATGCGCGGCGGCTGCAGCGAGATGGACGGCAGGTGCGGCGGCTCGATCACGCCCTCGTGCGAAAGCGGCAGCGTCAAGAGGCCGATGGGCGAGTTGACCCCGATGGTTCCACTCGCCTTGTACGCGAGCGATTTCTTGCTCAGGACCGCTTCCAGCGCGGGCGCGAGTTGGTCCCAAAGCACATGCGCCGGCAGGGTGACGGTGGCTGTTCCCTTCCCCGGCACCTGCAGCCCCTTGGGCGGCGCGCCGGTGGCGACGGAGTGGCCTTCGATGTCGAGCGCGTACGAGGCGGCGCCCAGGTCGACGCCGCCCGAGTTCGGGTTCGTGACGTCGAAGAGGAGATTCACATCGGCGCCGGTGAAGTCGATGTGCTCGAGCTTGACATCGCGAAAGGCGAGGGTTGGCCGCTCGAAGGTCGCGCCGGTGAGCGATTGCAGGAGTGAGCAGGAGGCGAGCAGCGGCAGGAGGAAGACGAGCTTGCGCATCAGCGAAACATGCGCAGCCGGACGGTGCAAGTCGAGCGCAGCCGCACGACAAGGTGCGCCGCCGGACGTTCCACGGTTTGCGCAAGAGGAGTTTCTCCCGGCGCGGCAGGGTCGTGTAGAACGCGCCGGGCGTGGCCATCGACCTGTCGCTCCTCAATCCGCAGCAACGTGCCGCCGTCCTGCAGACGGAGGGGCCGGTGCTGGTGCTGGCCGGCGCGGGTTCGGGGAAGACGCGAGTCATCGCGCACCGGGTGGTGCATCTGCTCGACCAGGGAGTGCCCCCACGGGCGATTCTTGCCGTCACCTTCACCAACAAGGCCGCGGCGGAGATGAAGGAGCGCATCGTCAAGCTGGCCGCGGGCGGCGATGCCAGGGCTGGCGCGCGGCGAACGCGCGGATTGACGGTCAGCACCTTCCATGCATTCGGGGTCAAGGTGGTGCGCGACCAGCACGAGCGCCTGGGACTGCCCAAGCGTTTCGGCATCTTCGATTCGGGCGATCAGGTGTCGCTTCTGAAGCGGCTGCTGCGGGACCTCAAGATCGAGGACAAGCGCTTTGACGTGCCGCGGCTCTTGTCCATCCTTTCGCGGCGGCGCACCACCGGTACGGAACTTCAGGGTCCGGTCCCGGACGATGAATACGAGCTCTGTGCAAGCGAGCTGCTGCCGCGCTACGCGCTGGGACTGCGGGCGATGGGCGCGGTGGACTTCGACGATTTGCTGATCCTGCCGCTGCAGCTGTTCCGCGACGTCCCGGAGATTTTGCAAACTTATCAAAATCGCTTTCGATACCTTTTGGTCGACGAATACCAGGACACGAACCAGGCGCAGTTCGAGCTGCTGCAGCTGCTCGCGGGCATCCGCCGCAACCTCTGTGTCGTCGGGGACGACGATCAAAGTATCTACTCGTGGCGCGGCGCCGAGGTGAAGCATATCCTCGAGTTCGATAAGACCTTCCCGGGCGCACTCGAGGTCTTCCTCGAGCAGAATTACCGATCGAGCGGGAATATCCTCGCGGCCGCCAACGCCATCATCGGCAAGAATCCGGCGCGCAAGCCGAAGAAGCTGTGGACCGAGCGCGGCAACGGGCCGAACGTGCGCGTGGTGGCTGCGCCCAGCGACGAGGCCGAGGCGAAGTTCGTCGCCGACGAGATCGTCCGCATCGCTTATGAGGAGAAGATCCCGCTGCATGAGATGGCGGTGCTGTACCGCACCAACGCGCAGGCGCGGCCATTCGAGGAGGCGCTGCGGCTCGCCGGGGTGCGCTACCGGGTGGTCGGCGGGACCTCGCTCTTCGACCGGAAGGAAGTCCGCGACGTGCTGGCCTATCTGCGCGCGGCGCTCAATCCCCACGACGAGGTGTCGCTGCTGCGCATCGTGAACGTGCCGGCGCGCGGCATCGGCGACCAGACCATCGCCAAGGCGCAGGAGCTGGCGCGGAAGAAGCGCGTGCCGGTCTGGGACGTGCTGGCGGCCGGAGCGCCCGAGCTGTCGCACGCTGCCGAGCGCATCGCGGTCTTCGTGGCGCTCTTGCGCAAGTACCAGGCGCGGTTGGAGCAGAAGGGATTCTCGACGGCGGGGCGCGAGCTGGTGGAAGAAGTCGGAATCCACGAGGAGGCGCGGCGCGGGGCGCAGAGCCTGCCGGCGCAGGCGCGGCGCATCGAGGCCATCGAAGGGGTGCTGCGGCAGTTGGTGGAGTTTGAGAAACGCGCCGAGCAGAAAGCGGCCGAGCGCGCTGTCGAGCGGTCCGTCGCGCAGCCATCGGAAAGTTCAAGCCTGGCGACCGCGGGGGCCGAGGCCTCGCCATCGGCCCCCGAAGAGGAGGAGGACGACATGTTTGCCGCCGGGCTGCCGGGATACTTGACGCGGCTGGCGCTCGACTCGAAGGACGCCGACGGTGACAGCGGCGACTGCGTCACGCTGATGACGCTGCACGGCGCCAAGGGGCTCGAGTGGCGCTGTGTTTTCCTGAGCGGACTTGAGGAGGGGCTGCTGCCCCACTCGGGCCGAGGCTTTGAGGACGCGAACGGCGAGCCGGCCGTAGACGGCGCGGTCAACCTGGAAGAGGAGCGCCGCCTGGCCTACGTGGGCCTGACCCGCGCCCGCGAGCGGCTCACCCTCACGCGTGCCGCCGAGCGCTTGCGGCGCGGCAAAGCCATCCCGCGCACGCCGAGCCGCTTTCTCGAGGACATCCCCGCCAACCTGGTCGATCTCATCGACCTCGGAGTGCCGCAGCCAGAGAGCGCCAAAGAGGTTCGGGAGACCAAGGCGAAAAGCTTTTTCTCACAGATGAGCGCGCTGCTCGATGACCCGAAGAGCTAGGGGCACGACATACGATGCGTCGTGCGGCGGGCGTTGACAGGGGGCCTATGATCCAGTAGATACGCGCGCCCCGCAGGAAACCGCCGGGTGAATTGAACGCTTCTTCATAGAGCTTTGGAGTCAAGATGAAGACGGTGATGGGCAGCAAGGAGACCGTCCAGCGCAACTGGGTGGTCATCGACGTGAAGGACAAGGTTCTCGGGCGCACCGCGACGACCATCGCGAGCATCCTGCGCGG
>JANYKT010000194.1 GCA_025358085.1 Deltaproteobacteria bacterium
GCGTGGTGCTCGAGACCCTCGTCCTGGACGACCCGTGCGTCCACGTGAGCCGCGAACGCACCGCCCGCCTGGTGGACATCCTGAACACCCTGACCGCCGCCGGCCGCGTCCAGGTCGTCGTCCTCACCCACCGCCAATCCGAGTTCTCAGGCCTCCTCGGCACCGCGATCGACGTCTCGGCGGTATGAAGCGTCGTCGGCGTTCGGCCGACCTCGCGGCGCTGGCGCGGGGGTGACGTGAGGGAGTTCTGCGATCTCTCCCGGCGTTGCCCTGACTGGAAGCGATACTCCAAGACCGCGGACTCGCAATCGCCCGAGGTGCGGGGAAAGGCGTCGCCCATCCATTCAATTCCAGTAACCAAGGATGAAGCGGGCGGTCGCGCTCAGCGCCGGTCCGAGTCACGCGCTTCGTCGAAATCGCTTCCACAAAACCGACGTGATGAACTCGTGGTACTGCTCGCAAAATGCCACCCCGGCCCTACCGGCTCGCATTCTATGTGGACGCGGGTGGTGACTCCCCCGTCGAGCGCTGGCTCCAGGAGCTCGACCCGGTCGCGGCCTACGCCTTGGGCTCGGCCATGGACGGACTCCTCCAGCAGAGCGGTCCGCTCCTCTGCGTGCTCCGGCCACAGTACGCGAGCTCGCTGGGCGGCGGCCTGTTCGAGTTCCGGTTCCAGGACCTGACCGAGGACCTGCTCCGGCAACTCGGGAAGAAGGCTCGCCGGAGCCTGCTCGAAGCCCAGCAGAAGGTTCTGTTTCGCGTCTTCTTCCACCCCCACGGCGACAAGGTTCTCCTGCTCCTCGCCGGCTACGACAAGGCCAAGCATTCGAGCCCGACGTATCAGAACGCCCAGATCCAGCTTGCGCGGAAGCGCCTCGCGGACTGGCAAGCTCGACACCGCCAACGGCGGAGGTAAGGCGGCTTGACTGTCCATGTATAAAGCCCATATTGTGAAGTGCATGGCCAAGACGTGGAACCAGTTCATGAAGGGGCTCGAGTCTCGGGCCAAAGCCGGTGGGGCCGAACACCTTCGGACTCTACGAGCCCTCCGCAGCCACTACCGGCGCATGGGCCAGGAGCTTGCCGAGGAGCGAAAGAAGCTGGGCATGAGTCAAGAGAGGCTCGCCAAGACCACCGGCATCGACCAGGCCGAGATCAGCCGCATCGAGCGAGACATCGTGGACCCGAGGCTGGGCACCTACGTGAAGCTGCTCGAGGGCGTGGGCCTTGGGCTCCGGGTCGAGCGTCTGAACAAGGGCGCGATCTCGAGACCGCGCCAGGTTAGCGCGCGCCGGGTCGGTCGGTAAGCCCGACACGGGAGCGTCGCGCTCGTAGGGCGCGCGCAGCACTTCGGGTCAGAAACCCGATCACAATGTTGACGGTTCTTTGACGTAAACAGAGGAGAATGGCGTCAACTCGAGGCCACTCCCGGCAACGTCAACGATCGTCGAAACGTCTGAATCTGAAGCGAAATGCTTGCGCGACGCCCGCTTGGAAAAACTACCTTCTATCCCTCATAACCCGAAGGTCACAGGTTCAAATCCTGTCCCCGCAACTCCTTCCAAGAATACTTTGCGGCCGCTCTGGGCAACCAGGGCGGCCGGCTCTACTTTCAGAGCTGTCTTCATCAGCCACGCGTCGGCTGTGGGAGTCAGGACGATCGGCTCGAAGCGTGCCCGCAACATCGTGTTGACCTGAACTGGGTCACCCTTCGAGTGATTCGCGGCACACTTGAAGTTCCGATACTTGCCCTTGGCCTGCCCAGAGATCTGCATGCCGTGACCGGACACTCCGCAGACAACCAGTCCGCTGTCGACGGCACCATCGTGTGGGCAAAACTTGTCGAGCTAGGGAAACACTTTCGGAAAAGACCAGTTCAGCAGCAAAGCCCTGCCCTACAATCTGACCGACGACTACGGCGGCCGTTGAACGAACTGCGGGACCTTTTCTGGAGCGCCCCGCGGTTTCCTCTGCTCCAAACCGGGGACGCCGATCTTCAGCGCGCCATCTTCAGCGCGGTTCAGGAAGGCAAGTTTCGGTGGTCGGAGAGGACGACGGCGACCGGGCCGCCACCAGGCCATCGGACATCGCGGTGGGCTCATCCAAAACTCGCGCGTCCGCAGTCCGACGAGAGGCCAGAAGATAAGGCGGGCGCCGGCGATCAGAAGACGGGAACCGACGGCCAGGGTCGAGGAGGAGAGAAGGTTGCAAGGGCGAGACCGTCAAAGCGCCGGTGACGGGCGGAGGACCGACCTCAACGCCGTTTAAGGAGGTACGGGTGATCAGCCTGCCTGATGTCGAGGTCACCACCGGGCTGGGGGGTTATGAAGGCAAGAGCCGCTTTGCGTACATGTACATCCAGATGTACATTATCAGTATGACGAAGCGATATTCCATCGCGGACGCAAGAGCCAAGCTCCCGGCCATCGTCAATCAGGCGGAAGCCGGGCAGGAGATCGAGCTGACCCGCCGCGGAAAGCCCGTCGCCATTCTGCTCTCTCTGCAAGAGCTGGCGCGGCTTCGCGGCGCGCACGTCCGGTTTGCCGACGCTTATCAGAAATTTATCGCCGGGCATCGGCTGAAGGAAGTCGGCCTTGAGAAGGGGTACTTCGATTCGTTTCGCGACCGATCCATCGGCCGAAAAGTCGATCTCGACTGATGCGGTATCTCCTCGACACGAACATCGTCTCTTCGCCGATTGCAAAGGAGCCGAATCCGCACATCGTCAAGCGCATCGGGGCGCGCGGCTCCAGGATCTGGGGCGCCCCGCACCGTATGTCGATGGGCAGATCGCCGCGATTGCCCACGTGAACGAGCTGGTGGTCGTGACCGCAAACACCGCGGACTTCTCCCGCTTCAAGGATCTCGCCGTCGAGGATTGGTCGAGGCCCAGATGACGGCGGTAGCGCCTGTCGTTGGCCAAAACTCGATCCGATAGCTGTCGATTATATGAGGGCTCGATCGGCGCCCTCGATTGTGGCCTCCTCACGCTCGTCCATCTAATCTTAGTCGGTTCCCACCATGCGATCGCGCCCCCAAGCGAATTCGCGAACGCCATGGTGCGGACGAAATCGGCAAACTCGGAGCCCACCGTTGGCCGATCGGTTCGCCCGCACTGGGACTTGCAGGTCCAGAAGGCGCGCGAAAAACCTGCCGGTGCCAGCGAATTACGGTCTCGGGGCGAACGATGTGGAGCGTCTCTCGCCACCCCAGCGGGAAAGCCACGCCCAAAAGGCACGGCCGAGGATCCCGAGTCGCGGTCGCGTCAAGCGACGGCGGAGCAGGGCGAGCTGCTGCCGGAGCGCCAGGTTCTCCGGTGCCAAAGCAGCGCGAGTCCTGAAGGCTGCGCGCATGGCGCCCCCAAGAGCGAGTACGAGAACATTCGTTCTGAACGTCGCTCGCCGCAACCTTCTCGTCCAGCCTCATCATTGAGTGGCAAAGGACAGGCCGCGTGGCCGGAAGATCAGCGGCAGACGACGCGGCCCCATACCGAGCGAAGGCGACGTTGCCGCCAGCAGGACGCACGCCCCGAAAACCAGGGAGGGGCGATGGCGAGTTGGAAAACGAAGGTAATGCGCCGAGCCTTGACTTCGATTCTGGGCCGGCGTACGCGGCGCCGTGGGACGACCAATCGTCTTGAGAAAGGCTCAAATGCGGAAGGCCACGTTGTGCTGCCTGCTGGGTGTTCTCTTCAGCCTGCTCACCGGTCGCGCCGAGGCGCGGGTGACGAGAATCGTCGTCTCGTCTCGGGAGACCATCGGCGGGGGTGTGGCCTTCGGCCCCGCCGGTCCGTACGAAAAGCTGAAGGGCACCGTCTTCTTCGAGGTGGATCCCGACGACCCGCGCAACGCCGTTGTCTTCGACCTCGACAAGGCGCCGACGAACGAGGACGGCAGGGTCGAGTTCTCGGCCGACATGGTCATCCTCAGGCCGCTCGACCGGTCCAAGGGCAACCAGGAGCTGTTCTTCGAGGTGAACAACCGCGGAAACAAGATCGCTCTCACGATGTTGAACGACACGCCACCCACCGCCAATAACAACGAGCCGACCACCGCCTCCGATTTCGGCAACGGCTTCCTGATGCGACGCGGTTACACCGTCGCCTGGGTCGGATGGGGCGCGGATATCGCGCCGGGAAATAGCCGCCTGACCGTGAATTTTCCCATCGCCATGGAGGACGGGCGCCCGATCACGGAGCGAATCCTGACCGAATACTCCGATCGCAACTTCGGTGGGAAAACGCCCTTCACGTTGCCCTTGAGCGGGGGCACGGCGTTCAAGAGCTTTCCGGCGGTATCACCCGATCAGGGCATCGCCGAAGCCGAGTTGCGCGTGCGTCCCAGCGACTCGCCGCGGCCGAGCGGACCCGCAATTCCCACAGGCGAGTTGGTGTCGCCGTCGCAGTGGTCCTTCGCGAACTGCCCCTCGGGTCCGCCCGGCGTTCCCAGCGCGACCGACATCTGCCTCGCCGGGGGGTTCCAGAACAACCGGATCTACGAGCTTCGCTATCGCGCCACGAACTCGCCGGTGATGGGGCTCGGCTACGTGACCTCGCGTGATTTCGTGTCCTTCCTGCGCCATGCTCGCGCGGATGACGCGGGCAACCCCAACCCGGCGGCGGGCGTGACCACCACCATCTGCGACGGGATCTCGTCGAGCGGGATGTATTACCGCGACTATCTCTATCAAGGCTTCAACGAGGACGAGTCGGGCCGCCGCGTCTGTGATGGCGTCCACATCGACATCCCCGGCGTACAGAAGCTCTTCCTGAACTACCGGTTCGCGCAGCCCAATCCATTCACGGTACAGCACCGCGAGCGCTACGTACCCGATGACAACTTCCCGCGTGCGTACGCCGTCCGCAACAACCCGCTCCTGGGCACGGACGAGGACGAGGAGGGTGACGACGCAGTCGCCGCAGCGCGAGACGGGATCCTCAAGCGCCCGCGCACCGACCCGAAGGTGATCCACACCGACAGCAGCACGGAATACTGGCAGTTCCGTTCGTCCTTGGTCGATACCGACGAGAACGCCACTCAGGACATCCCCCAGCCCGAGGGGGTGCGCCGCTATCTCTTCTCCGGCACCCAACACTTCGTCCCGAAGGGTGCCACCCCGACCTTCGGCACCGGCAACCGCCAGTGCCAGCAGCTCTCGAACCCGACCCACTATGGCGCGAGCGCCCGGGCGCTCATCGTGGCGCTCAACGATTGGGTCCGGCAGGGGTTACCGCCTCCGCCGAGCCGTGTGCCTCGCATCGCCGACGGCACGCTGGTGCCCCCGGACCAGGCGAGCACCGGCTTCCCGAGCATTCCCGGTGTGACCTACACGGGGCGGTTCAACGCGTCGGGAGACCGCGACTTCGGACCGCGCGTCGTGGGCAACTCGGGCGTCATCGACAACCTGATTCCTATCGTCCTCAGCACCCACCGGGTACTGGTTCCAAAGGTGGACGCGTTCGGCATCGACGCCGCCGGAATCCGGCAGCCCGAAGCAGCCGTGCCGGTCGCCACGTTGACAGGCTGGAATACCCGCCGGGCGGAATTCACCGACGGAGACCTGTGCGATCTCAGCGGCATGTTCGTCCCGCTCCACCGCAACCGGGCGGACCGGCTGGCGGCTGGAGACCCGCGGCCCTCCTTGGAAGAGCTCTACGGCACCCACGACGGGTACGTTGCCGCCGTAGCCGCGGCCGCGCATGCGCTGCAGGCCGACCGGCTGATGCTGCAGGCGGATGTCGACGAGTACATCCAAGAGTCAAAGGACAGCAACGTCCTTCGCTAGGTCGAGGCCATGCAGAGGGATGGCCCCCGCGTGGACTTCGGTGGACTTCCAGCTAGCACAACTCCTCGGAACGACTGAAAACAGGAGTGGCGACGCCCGTCTGCCGGTTGGGTGAAATCGCCCTCCCGCGCAGCGGGCCCGTGGGGGTCCGCTCGACACGCCCGTAGCCCTTCGAGCAGCGAGGGTGAGCCGGGTTCGACTGCCGCGCAGCCTACTCGCATTTTTGACCGACCGTTTGCCCGCGGCTGGGAGCGCGGGTCGGCCGCTTCGAGCTCCTGCGGGAGCTGGGCACCGGGAGCTTTGGCACGGTCTTCGAGGCGAGAGACACCGAGCTTGGCCGGAACGTAGCCATCAAGATCCTGGGCGCCGATCGTCTGAGGGCACCGGGCTCGCGGGGTCACACGGAACAGCTCGCGCTCTTCCGGAGCGAAGCGGAGACGAGCGCGAAGCTGCACCATCCGAACCTGGTCACCTTGCACGACTCCGGCGTGCACGAAGACCAGCCCTATCTCGTGCTCGAGCTCTTGCGCGGCGAAACGCTCGATGCCCGTCTGGCTCGCGGGCCGCTGCCGCCTTTGGAGGCGCTGCGGGTGACCGTGGGCGTCTGCCGGGCCCTGGTGCACGCCCACGCCGCGCGCGTGCTGCATGGGGATCTCTCGCTGACCAACGTCATGGTGCTCGAGGACGGCACCGTGAAGGTGCTCGACCTCGGCCTCTCGCGGCTGATAGCCTTTAACGACCTCCGCGGAGGCGGCACGCCTGGCTTCATCGCGCCCGAAAAGCTGCTGGGCGAGATCGCCGACGCCCGCAGCGAAGTCTTCTCGACGGGCGTGCTGCTGTTCTGCCTCTTGCGAGGAGAGCGCAGCCCCCCGCGAAGAGAGCCGCTCTCGAGCGCGCTGGCCGACGAGGCGCGGCGCTCGCTGCCACGAGCGCTTGGCGCGATCGTGGCGCGGGCGCTGGATCCGGAGCCGGCCCGGCGCCAGCAGAGCGCGCGGGCGCTGCTCGACGCGCTCAAGCACGAGCTCCGCTCACCTAAGGTCCCGGCTCGCTTGAAGCTGGTGGCGCTGGTGCTCGCCGCCGGACTGCTCGTCGGGCTCGCGTTCGTCGCCCGCGGCGTGGCCCCCCGTGACGCGCCACCCTCGGTCGCCGTGTTGCCTTTCCTCGATCTGAGCGCGCCTCAGGATCAACGGTATTTCGCCGACGGCATCGCTGAAGAAATTCGCGGGGCGCTCGCGCGGGTCGAGGGGCTGCGAGTGATCGGGCGGACTTCGTCGCTCGCGGTGAAGCAGAGCGAGGACCTGCGCGGGGCCGCACAGGCGCTTGGGGTGTCGAGTTTCCTCGAGGGCAGCGTCCGCGAGGAGGGCAACCGCGTCCGCATCACCGCGCGGCTGGTCGCCGCGGCGGACGGCGCCAACCTCTGGTCGCAGAGCTTCGATCGGGAGCTCAGCAGCGTCCTCGCGGTGCAGGAGGAGATCGCGCAATCGGTCGTGGCCGCGCTGCGCATTCGACTGCTGCCCGGGCGGCAGCTCACCGCTACGGCGCAGCAGACCGCGAGCCCGGAGGCCTACAACCAGTTTCTGCTGGGGAGACGCTTCGCCGAGCGCGGCGGTCCCCAGGAAGCGCGGCTGGTCGCGGCGGCGTTCGAGAGGGCGCTGCTGCTCGACCCCGGTTATGCGCCGGCGTGGGCGGGGCTCTCGACCGCTACGTTCGATGTCGAGATCGGGTCAGGCAATGCCGCCGACCTTCCGGAGAGCCGGCGAAAGGTCATCGAGGCGGCGGAGAAGGCCGTGGCGCTCGGGCCGGATCTGCCGGAGGCGTACGTCGCGCGGAGCGTGCCTCGCATCCTGGTCACCCGCGACTGGGCCGGGGCGCGCAGCGATCTCGAGCGCGCGCTCGCCCTCAACCCCGGAAGCTCGACCGCGTGGATGCGCTATGCGCAGCTCCTCGCCGAGCTCGGGTCGCTGGGGCGCTCCATCGGAGCAGCGACCAAGGCAACCGAGCTCGACCCGCTCTCGGCGCAGGCCTTCTGGGTGCTCGCCAATTCGCAGCTGCGGGACGGGCGGCTGGTGCAGGCCGAGGCGACTGCCCCGCGAGCTTTGGGGGTATCCCCCGATCACGTTCGCGCCCAGCGCGATCTCGGGTTTGCGCTGCTGCTCCAGGGCCGGCTGCCGGAGGCGCTGGCCACGTTCGCGCACTCGCGCGAGGAGATCTGGCGGCTGACCGGAACCGCGGTGACGGAGCACGCGCTCGGGCATATGAGGGAATCGCAGGCTGCGCTGGATGCCTTGATCTCCCGCTCTGCCAACGCAGCCGCCTATCAGGTCGCGCAGGTCTTCGCCTGGCGCGGCGACCGCGACCGCGCCTTCGAGTGGCTGGACAAGGCCTATGCAGGGTTTGATCCCGGACTCAACTACCTCAAGAACGATCCGCTGCTGGCCAGGCTGCGCGCCGACCCCCGTTATGCGGCGCTGGTGGGAAAGCTCAAGCTGCCTCCGGACTGAGCTTGATCACCTCTCCACTCGCGGTGCCCCCTCCGGGACGACGATGGCGGAGGCGCTCTTCCAGTCTGCGGGAAGGAGCTCGAAGTTGATCAGCTTGACTGGCTCCTTTCCGTTGTTCACGGCGGTATGGGAGACGTCGCCCGATTCGAAGAAGCAATCACCAGCCTTATAGATGGTCGTCTTGCCCACCTGGATATAAGTGAGCTCCCCCGAGACCACCATCCGCACGCCGGGGCCCGCGTGGTGGTGGTCTCCGATCTTTCCCCCCGGCACATAGACGCTCTCGCTGACCCGCAGTTTGTACTTGCCATTCAGCTCTGCCAGCTTTCCCTCGACGAGGTGCTCGTAGAGCGGTTGACTGGTCATTCCGTTGCGGTGCACCTCGGCGCCCTGCTTTGTGGAAACGTCCGCGCCTAACGCGGCTGACGAGATCAGAATCGGCACCATCCAGGCGTTGCGCATGAGTCTTCCTCCTCGAGGCCTGCCAAGGCCCTGTCTTCCGGTAGTCGAAGCCGGCGGCATTTGTGACCTGGGCACCGCGCTCCACCGTAAGCGCGGCGGTCGCACCGATGTCAGCAGCCTCGTGACATCGCTTCATCAACCTCAAGAAACCCGGGGTTAGTGCACCCGCAAAAGGTGCGCAGGGCCGAGAGAGGCTTTCCCCCTCGCCTACGCGGGGACGGCTCATGCTCGGCCGCAAACGTCTTGCGATCGACTATTCCATTCAGCGGGTGGCACGCGTGCTTTCGTGGCCAAGGCGCCGTGCCGTTGGGCGAGGTGCCATGGGAGCTCATCGTCGCTCCAACCGAAACCATGCTTGCCTCCAACACAACGCCAGCCGTTCCGGCGCGCTCCAATCTTCCGGACGGCGAGACCGGCTCGCAGCACCGGGCATGCTCTTGGTCGACACCGGCACCACGCTACTCAAGGTCCGCACCCAGCTCACGCGGACCAGACAGATCTCCTTTTTCGCCACGTTGCAGAAGGGCGATCTGCTGATCGAGGCGTTTCGCATGAGGCCACATACGTTTGAGGCAGCACGAGCAAAGAGAACCCCACTCAGGAGGCGGTCGATCCTGCGCGCGGCGTGACCACGTCCAGCCAGTCCGTTGCTCGCCGCGCGCTATAAACCCTGATGGAAGCGGTCCTTGACTGAAGCAGGCTTTCCTACTCTTTACCGAAAAGTCTAAGGTCGACCGACTGTGCCATGACGTTGTATCCGGCATCGTTTGGATGCAGGTGATCTCCGCAGTCGTAGGCGGCCAACATGCGCGTGGGGTGAGCCGGGTCGCGGAGCGCGCGGTCGAAGTCGATCACTGCATCATATCCGCCCGAGTTGCGGATGAAGCGATTGACCGCCTCCCTGATCGGCTCTTTCGCAGGTGTATAGTAACCAGGGAAGGTAGTCCCCTCGAACGGCGTCAAGGTGGCGCCGTAGATCTTCAGTCCGGCGGCGTGTGCTCTGAGAATCAGCTGCTTGTGAGCGCCGATGATCTCGTCCGCGGTGACCGCGTTCTCACCCGGCGGCTGGAAAGCCAGGCCGACAAACCCGATGTCGTTGATACCCAGCAGGACCGTGACCCAGCGGACCCCTGATTGAGCGATCACGTCGCGGTCGAACCGCTCCAACCCGGAGGGGCCGGCGACGTTGTGCAGCAGGCGGTTGCCGCTGATGCCCTGATCGACCACGGTGACGACTTTTTCACCGCGGCCGGAGTCGTGCAGACGTTGGGCCAAAAAGTCAGGCCACCTGTGATTGGCATCGACGGTGGAGCAATACCCGTCGGTGATCGAATCGCCGAAGGTCACCACCGCGTCGGCCTCGTCGGCGACTGAGACTTCGACGTCAGACAAGAGGTATCGAGAAAGAGAGGTCGATTGAATTGGAAGCGCGGCGCTGGCGGTGAAGTCCCCGGCTGGGGAGATGTACGCAGTCTGGACTCCGAGCGCGTGGACGGTCAGCGGGCCGCTGTCTCCCGGCAGATAGATGCTGATCGCCAGCTCTCGAAGTGAATCAATCGCGAAGTGGACCGGGTCACTGACCGCGAGCGCTCCCGGAGGGATGGTGATGGACTTCGCGCCGCCGAAAGTGACGCTTCGATCGGTCGACGGGACGATGGCGGCGCCCGAATCCTGCAGCGCAACGTGGACTGCCCCCACCACCAGCGACTGGGTTCCAAATCGATTGGACAGCCGGAGACGTATGCGGTTGCCGCCAACGCTGACGCGGACGTGCTCGCGAATGGTCTGACTGGACACTTGCGGCGCGGGGTCGGAGGGGCTGGCACCCCAACTGGCGATCCACTCGCGGTCGCCGTGGCCGTCCGCACGGGCAATATTGGGGATGAGCATTGATACCAACATGATCAGAGTCGCAAACGGTAGAACCTGTTGAGTCGATTTCATTTGGGGGTCTCTTTCAATCCGGGTTGTTTGAAGAGGTAAGGAAGTCTCATTTATTTTTTTCGGCCAGCGGGCTTGCGGAGCGTCGCGGACACTGAGCGGCGAGGCGATCAAGATCAAGTCGGCTTGCGTCAGCGGTGGCAACAAACTCAAAGTTTAAAAGGCCCTTGGGCGGACCGCGGCGCTCACCCGCCTTCGGTGGGCGCGACCAGCCCCGCGACGCCCAGCAGGCGCGCGTCGTCGCGGGCGATCAGCTGCAGTCCCAACGGCAGACCGAGCGGGCCTTGCAGCAGCGGCAGCGAGCAGGAGGGCGCGCCGAGCAACGACCAGATGCGCGAGAAGAGAGGGTCGCCGGTGGCCCCGAGGCCGGGCGGCGCTTCTCCGGCGGCGGCCGGTGTGAAGATCGCGTCGACCTGGTCCAGCAGCGCGCGCAGCCGCGCGCGCCCCTGCGCCGCGAGCGCGTGCGCCGCGCGCAGCCGCCCGGACGAGACCTCGCGGCCCGCGGCGAGGAACGCGCGCAGCTTCGGGCTCAGCTGGTCCTGCGGCTTGTCGCGCAGCGAGACGGCGGCCTCTGCGCCCATGATGTCGATCTGCGCCTGGACCAGCCCCTCGGGCAGCGCGACCTCGCGCACCTCGGCGCCGCCGGCGGCGAACCGCGCGGCGGCCGCTTCCACCGCCGCGTGCGTCGACGGTTCAGCGCGGTCCCACGCCTCTGTCCTGCACAACGCCAGCACGGGTCGCGAGAGAACGGCGGCGACGGTGCGCGCGCCGGTGAGCGCTTCGAGCACCGGCGCCACGTCGGCGAGCTCGCGCACGAAGAAGCCCAGCGTGTCGAGCGAGGGCGACAGCGGGTGCACGCCATCGAGGGAGACGGCGCCGTGCGCGAGCTTCCAGCCGATCACGCCGCAGAACGACGCTGGCCGCACCACCGACGCCGCGGTCTGCGTGCCGAGCGCGAACGGGACCATTCCGTCGGCGACCGCCGCCGCGGAGCCGCTCGACGAGCCGCCCGGCGTACGCGCGAGGTCGCGCGGGTTGTGCGTCTTGCCGGGCTGGTACACCGCGAACTCCGTCGTCACCGTCTTGCCCAGCACCACCGCGCCCGCGCGCCGCAACGCCGCCACGCACGCTGCGTCGAAAGCGGGCTGGTGGCCGCGATGGATGGGCGAGCCGTACGCGGTGGGCAGATCCTTCGTGTCGATCAGGTCCTTCACCGCCACCGGCACTCCGCACAGCAGCGGCCGCCGCGGCATCGCGTCGATGCGGCGCGCCTCGCGCAGCGCGCCCTCGGCGTTGACGATCTCCCAGGCACGCACCGCGGGCTCGCGCTCGGCGATGCGCGAAAGGCACTGGCCCACCAGATCCTCCGCGGAGAGCGCGCGACGCTCCAGCAGCGCCATCGCGCGCGCGACGCCCATCATCGCCTTCGCGCGGTCGCGATGCCCATCATCGCCTTCGCGCGGTGACGAGGACCGCGAGCTCGTCGTTGCGCGGGTTGATGAAATCCAGCCGCACGCGGCCGTCCTGCTCGCTCACGGTCGCGGGCACGCTGCTGTTGGTCAGCATCCAGCCCGCGGGCAAGACCACCGCGTTGGCCGGCCGGCCGAAGCCGCGATCCCAGGTCAGCTCGCCGTCCTGCAGTCGATAGCGCGCGGGGTCGGTATACGTCTCGGACACCCGCAATCGCATGCTCGTGCCCGGGGCGATGGGCGCGAAGTGGAAGAGGACGACCTCGGTGTCGGGCTTGATCTCCTTCACGTCGAGCCCGGCCTTTTTGATTGCCTGGCCTTTGACCAGCTCCCATTTCAGCTCCTCGCCGGTGTCGAGGTTACGTGCGGAAGGCTTCGACGCGCTGCTGCCAGGCCGCACGACATTGACATAGGTCGAACTGCCGGGCCGCGATTCCGTGTAATCGTGGAACAAGTCGAAGGCGTGCGTGTCCGGCTGCTGCAGGAGATAGACGATCTCGCGATCCTGGTGCGCCCGCTCCTCCAGACGCACGGACGATTGCCTCGCGGATACGGGCCGGGCCTTGAGCAGCAGCGGCGCCTCGGCCGGCGAGGTGTTCCAGAAGCTGATGGCGATGCGCCCGTCGGCCTCCTGCAGGACCTGCGAGGGATAGTTGCAGGCGATCAGCTCATATCCCTTCGGCAGCACCACCGCGTTGCGCTTGATGCCCAACCCGCGCTGGAAGACCAGCACCGGCCCCTCCGAATAGTAGCTCTTCGAATCCTGATAGGTCTTGTCGATCAATAGCCGCGCCTGGCCGCCGTTGGCCGGGACCGGCCGCGAGAGCTTCACCCGGATGAACTTCTGGTCCGCGTCGCCCGATTCTCCCGCCTTTCCCGCAACGTCCATTCCCACCACGTCGAACGCGAGCGGCTTCCCGGTGGCGCGATCGGTCACGCGCTCGTCGGTCGCGATGCTGCCTTTGCGGATGGGATTGAAATAAGCGGTGGCGCCCGGAGTGGTCGCGGTGATCTCGTAGAGAATGCGAAAACTCGCCGAGCCGGGCGCGAGCAATTCATAGCGCGTATAGGCGCCCGTCTCGTTCTGGGCCGCAAACGCTGGTGCGGCGATGCAAAGCAGGAGTGCGAGTCGCATACGACGACGCTACCGCGGGTCCATTTCCTTCACCAGAGCTTCGTGTTGGTGCCCATGGTGAGGAGCGGCCCGGGCCACTCATTGCGCGGGTCTAACCCGCGGCACGGGCGAACGCCTTGCGTACCGCTCTCAGGCCACCCGCAGATCGAAGAGCACGCTGGTATGAAGACCCAACCCGTTGCGGTTCCCCGCAACCAACAAAGAACGCCGACTTAGCGCAAAAGCTCGGTCGGAGTTCTGCTTTGCCGGGCCACTTCTGCCACCACCTTGGTCAGGTTGTCGTCGGAGTTGCGGTCGATGCGCTCGTTATAAGGGTCCACGCCCACGATCCGCGGCTCGCTCCTGGTGAAGAGCGTGACGCTCTGTCTACCGCTCTTCAATGGCCGCCGCTCCACCAGCAGCATCGACTCTCTCTTATATCCCTTCTTGCCCGGCTCTTCGGTGAAGGCGCCCACGTCGAACGGCTCATCGAGCGGCGCCTCGGTCTCCTTGCCCTTGCCGTCCGCATAGAGCTTGCGACCCTCGACGGTAAAGTCGGTCTGGTAGCGGCCGTCGGGGAGCTTCTTCGAGGAGGCCGCGCTGGCCTTCATGTCATAGAGAGTGATCTTCTCGAAGAGATCGCTGATCAGGCCGTCGTACTGCGGCCCGGCCTCCGCGCGCAGGAGCCGGAGAAAGTCAGTCGACGAGGGATAAGGAGGCGGCTTGAAAGCAAACTCTGCGAGCAGCTTTTGCAGGGCGCGATCGACCTTCTCCTGCCCGATCGACTCCTTCAGCCAATACATCGCCAGCGAGCCCTTTGCATAATGGATATAAGATTGATTCTCCACCCGGTTGAGCGGCAGCTCTTCAACCACCTCGCCGCCACGGCTGCGCAGGTACTTGTCCAGCTCGCCCTTGAGGAACTTGCGGAGCTGCTCCTTGCCATAGAGCTTCTCCATCACCAGCAAGGCCGAATACTGCGCGAACGACTCGGAGAGCAACGTCATGCCCTGCTTGTCGGCGCCGACGATCTGGTGCCCCCACCACTGGTGGCCCATCTCGTGGGCGGTCACGTAGGTGACGAGGTCGATGGTCTCGTCGGCTCTCGTCTCGTCATAGTCCTGGATGAAGCCGATGCCCTCGGAGTAGGGAATGGTGTTGGCGAACGACTGGGCGAAGTTCGCGTAAGCGGGAAACTCGAGAATGCGCGCCTGGCGGAACTGGAACGGAGAGAAGCGCTCGCTGAAGACCTCGAGCGAGACCTGCATCGCTTCGAGCATCCTCTGCACGTTCTTCTCGTGAGGCGCGTGATAGTAGACCGCCAACTCGACCGGCTTGCCGTCCTTGCCCGTCCAGGTCCGGGTCTTCACCGAATAGAAGGCTGATTGAATGGAAAAGAAATGGAGGATGGGCGCTTCGGTGCGCGTCAGCAGCGTGCGGCGGCCAGCTGAGATGGTATCGCTGACCGTAGTTCCCGGCGCGATCGGCGTCTGATCGGCGTCGGTGGTCACGCGCAGCTCCGCGGTGACCCAGTCGCTGTCGTGGCGCAGGTAGTTCCAGCCGGCCGCAGCCGCATTTTCCAGCTTGGCGGGGCGAAGCTCGGCCGGCAGACCCTGCTTGCGCCGCTTCGCCCTGTCCTGCAGCAGCGAGTCGCGATCCATTCCCAGCAACGGCGCGATCTGGTTGTGGTCGAGGAACGTCCCGTTCTCCACGATGCGAGTCTGGGGAGCGCCGTTGGTGAAGCCGCGCTCCTCGAGCACCGTGCGGAAGCGCAGGGTGCGCCGCTCGCCCGGCTGCATCGGAACCTCGAAAGCGTAGATGCGATAGTCGAAGTCGCCAAAGTCCTTCTGCAGCTTGGCGCCCGGCACCTCCAGCGAGGTCATCTGCAGCGGCTTCGCCCAGCGGAGATGAACGGCAGGCAGGGGCGCGCTGGTGCGGTTCTCGATCACGTAGCTGCCCACGGTCACCGCGCGCGCCTCGCGCGGGTAAAGCTCCACGTCGAGCTTCACCTCGATGACGCGCGGCTGCGGAACGGTCTCGAACTGCAGGAGGGTTCTTTCATAGTTGGCCAGCCGCTTCTCCTGCCCTGGCTGCGGCCGATACTCATTCAGGAGATTGGTATTATAAAAGATGAAGCTGCCGGTGCCGGCCCAGACCAGCGTCGCGGCAAGGAGGACCAGGCCAGCCCTTCCCGGCAGGCGGCTGCGCAGGCGCGCAAAGCGCGGCGCCAGGCGGGTCTCGACCCCGCGCCGCCAGAGCAGGTGTGAAAAGACCAGCAGGCCCAGGGCAAATGCCAGCCAATAGGCCTGCAGCCAGGCGCGGCCGATCCAGAAGTGCCCCATTCCGTTCATGTCGGAGAGAGGGACTGTCGCGTCGGCGGCATAGTTATAGAGGTTGTGCTCGAACCCCAGGGTACTGAGCGTGATGCTCGCGATCAGATAGAGCAGCATCACCGCCCAGCCCAGGAACTTGTGCGGCACCAGGGCCTGGACGAAGACGGCGAGCGCGGCGAGGAGCAGCGCCGAAATGAACGCGGGCAGGATGAACCAGAGCAGATAGGCCGCAGGCTGAAGCCGCGTATATCCGTGCGAAAGCTGGAAGAGCGCCGCGGTCACGGCTCCCGCGGCGGAGGTCGCGAGCAGGACGAGCGCGATCGCCAGCACCTTGGGGATCAGGAAGGCCCAGTCGGGGGCCGCGGTCGCGTCGACGATCTCGTGGATGCGTCGATCGCGATCGCGCCACACGAGCTCACCCGCATAGTAGATGGCGATGATGATCGGGATGATAGTGAAGGAGCCGAGCAGCGCCTGCACCATCACGCGCGTCACTGGCGAAAAGGTGGTGCCGCGAAACTCAATGGTCCCGATCATCGCCGCAAAGCTGTTGAAGACGCCGATGGCGAGGAGCACGAAGAACGCCGGGCTCTTGAAGACGAAGCCCATGTCGAAGCGGGTGAGGGCAACGAACTGGCGCCACCGGGTCTGCAGGCTGGCATCGGGCATCGCCGTGAAGACCGCGAGCGGCGCCGGGCGGGCTGAATGCTTCTCTTCGCTCTTTGCCGACTTCTCACTGCTGCCCTTGCTCTCGAATCGAAAGATGAAGAAAGCGAGGACGAAGAAGAGGAGTGCGATGCCCAGCCAGAGAAGCCGATTGTAGAGGATCAGGCCGGCGATGGCCGGAAGCTGGGTGTTGCGGTCGGAGGCGGTCCAATATTGGGTCGCCTTGGTCAAAGCGCCGATGCCGAACGGGTCGGAGAGGGCCGAGAAGGTGTCGTGCGCTGGATCGCGCAGGAGGAGGCGTGAAGCGATGAAGAGCACCAGGAAAGCCACGACGCCCAGATAGGTCCACATCATCGAGCGGGTGGCGGTGGCGAGGGCGAAGAAGCCGGCGCCCATGACGAGCAGCGTGGGCAGGCAATAGACGAAGAGCCCAAAGAGGTAATGCGTGACGACCAGCGGGCCGACCTTCTCGGGGTCGAGCCAGGGCATGAAGGAGCCGATTAGCATCGCCAGCGGCACGCTCGCCATGACCAGGAAGGCGACGACCATGGCCCCGAGAAAGCGGCCGAGCAGATAGTCGAGCTTGCGCACGCGGGTGGCGCGCAGGATGGACGCAAAGCCGGTCTCGTCGTCGCGGATGACCACGTTGGCGACGAAGGCCGTCACCACGAAGAGCGCAAAGACGTTCATGAGGGCGACCGTCTGCAGGATGGCAAAGGGCGAGTTGACGTTGACGTTGCCCCTGCCGCCGATCTGGATGTTCTCGATGGTGACCGAGCCGAAGGTCAAAAGGAAGAAGATCGCGGCCGCCACCCCGAAGAGCGGCGAGCGCAGCTGGTATCGGATCTCGAACGCGGCGATCTGCCTGAGCATGGGAGTGGACCTCAGGCTGCGATTGCGTCAAGGCGGCGGTTTTCGAGCAGCGTCGCGAAGTAGAGATCTTCGACGCTGGCCTCTACCGGCTCGAACCCCGGCCCCGGCGGCGACTCCGCGCCCGGCTCCGCCAGGACGTGAATGACCGTCTGGCCAGCGCGCAGCCGGGTGGAGATGACGGCCAGGCTCTGCTGGTGATCGATCAGCTCCTCTTTGTTCACCGCGCGCCGCCAGACCCGCCCGCGCAGGCTGCGCACCAATGCGGCCGGCTCGCCCACCAGGACGATGCGGCCTTCATTGATGATGGCCATGCGCGAGCAGAGATCGGCTACGTCGTCGACGATGTGGGTCGAGAGGATGACCACGACGCTCTCGCCGATCTCCGCGAGCAGGTTGTTGAACCGATTGCGCTCCTCGGGATCGAGCCCGGCCGTCGGCTCATCGACGATGATCAGCTGTGGACTGCCGATCAAGGCCTGCGCGATTCCAAACCGCTGCCGCATTCCGCCCGAGAAGCCCGCGACGGCTTTCTTGCGGACCGCCCAGAGATTCACCTGCTGGAGCAGCGTCTCGACCGTCTCCTTGCGCTGCGCGTGATTGCCAATTCCCTTCAGCACCGCGAGGTGATCGAGCAGAACCTCGGCAGAGACGCGCGGATAGACGCCAAAGTCCTGCGGCAGGTACCCCAGCGTGGCGCGCAGCCGCTCGGGCTCTTTCACCACGTCGATCGCGCCGAAGCGGATGGTGCCGCTCGAGGGGGTCTGCAGCGTGGCGATGCAGCGCATCAGCGTGGACTTGCCGGCGCCGTTGGGCCCGAGCAGACCGAACATGCCTTTGGAGATCTCGAGCGTGGCGTTGTCGAGCGCCTTGGTGCCGTTGGAATAGACGTGTGTGACACCCGAGAGAGTGAGCAAGGGAACTCCAGGACAGAGTGGTGAGATGAGGATGACGAAAGCAGACGACGCGCATTTCAGCGAGGAGCGTGAAATCAACCCGCCGCTCACGGCCACCCTCGCATCTGCCCGGCACGGGGCTCTGCGCCGCCCGCACGCCTGGGGTGGTAAAGGCCCAGACGAGGATTGCTGGCAGGTCCGGTTCCGCTCGGAACAGCGGGTCCCCGCAGTTACGTTGCGTCGACCAGCTGCAGCCGAGTGGACTTTTCGCCAACTACGCCGAGTGCTCGTTGTCGATCAACTTCTCGAATCGACGCGTCACAACCGGGACGGCTCGCTGCGGTGCCCACTGATGCTGCGAGGCGAGACGCAGTGGAGCTGCATGTGCTCTCCTTAAAATGGTGCGGCAGGCGCGGCCCAGTCCCCCCTTCCTTGCTCACTGGGTCCGCGCTGCCGTACCTCGGCCGCCGTGTACGCTCCCCCCGGCCTTCATCAGGAAGTCTGCCCCCAGGTGTGATTTTAAGTCAATACTGTAACGCTCAAATACTGTAACGCACGTGTCCAGATGCAGGAGTTGGCTCGAGCGACTCCGGTTCCTACCGTTCGTCTGGGTGACTTCCCCGCTACTCCAGACAATCTTGATGAGCCGGGCAGGCCGTAAATCCCTGCGCCCGGCGGTGTCGGCGACCACCATCCCCCCCTTTTGTGGTGGATACTTCACCGCCAGCGTCGGCTTCGGATTCGACGGCAGGGCGTGGGCGCTGACTTGGATGCCGCCGGAGGCCGGCGCAGTGACGACCACGGCGTTCGTGTTCGAGGAGCGTTGATTGCAGCCGCTATGGGCGAGCCGCCGGCCCCGCTGGTGCGGGCGGGCCTCGCGCCGCCTCGCCATTGATGGTCACGTCATGGAGCACGACGCCAGAGGCGTTGCTGATCCGGTTCTCGCGCGACCCGATGCGGGTAAAGCGGGAGCTGTCCAGCGTGACCGGTCCGTTCGGGCTTGCGGCCGCGCCCTTCAAGTCCACCACGCGCGGGGCGCCGTCCACCAGCAGATTGCGCAGGTGCAGCTCGCCAAAGCCGGGAGTGAACTGGCCGCGCTGGCCGTCGTATTCCATGGTGATCAGCACTGCAGCGCCGCGCAGGTCCGACCCGGTGAAACCGTCGACGTGTACGTTCCAGGTCCGGCCACCGCGCCGCGTGTTCGACTTCACCCAAAGCACGTTCCCAACCCCCCGCCCGAAGCTGCGCAAGTTGAACGCATATACATTCCGGATACCGGCGCTTTGCTCGCTGCCGCAGGTAATGAAGCCAAAGCGGCCCTCGGCCTGGCAATCGAGGATCACGATGTTCTGGCAGGGCACGGACAGGCGCCGGCCATCCTCGTCGCGCCCCGACTTGATGGCGATGTTGTCGTCCCCCGACGCGAGCGTGCACCCGCGGATGACGACGTGGTCGCACGACTCCGGATCGCAGCCGTCCGTGTTGGGTCCCGCTACGCGGGTAGTCACGCCATCGATGGTTACGTGCGTGCACAGCGTGGGGTGGAGCTGCCAGAATTGCGCGCCGGTGAGAGTGATGCCCTGTAAAAGCACGTTCGCGCATCGATAAGGCTGGACGAAGCTGGTGCGCAGCCGCCCCGTGACGATTCGCTGGCTGGCGGGAACGCCGCGTGCGACCTGCGCCTCCAGGTCTTCGCGATCCGAGCCGCTGTTCCAGGCAGCGGTACGCGTCGCATCGAGCGTCCCATTGCCGGTGACCGCGATGTTCTTCTCGCCGTACGCGTAGATCATCGGCGAATGATTCACGCATTCAATGCCTTCATAGCGCGTCAGCACGGGGGGATAGAGGGCGGCGTCTTCGCTGAACAGAAGCGTGGCAGATGGGTCGAGGTGCAGGTTGACGTTGGTGCGCAGCCGCAGCGCCCCGACGAGCCACGCGCCTGCGGGCACTGTGACCCGACCGCCGCCGGCGTCGCTGCACGCAGAGATGGCCCGGAGAAAAGCCACGGTATCGTCGCGCCGCCCATCCCCCCTGGCGCCGAAGCTGGTCACCGGGAAAATGGCTGGAACGAACTCCGGTGGAACCGTGGCGGCGAGGATTTCGTTCGCCTCAGGCCAGGGCGTGGTGCGCGCCGTGCTCACCGGGAGCGGCGGCGGGACCGAGCCCCGGAAGCACCCCGGCACGGCCGCGGCGGTCGCGGCGACCAGGCCAGCTTTTAATACCTGCCTGCGAGAGAGCTCATCCATGCGGGGCGCTGCGTAGCACGCCGCGCATGTGTTCTTCTACCCTTGGTCGAGTGCAGCCGAGCCAGGAGCGAGTCGAGCCCGCGACGCTCGACGCCGCAGTCGTCCTCGACTCCAGCAATGCTTGAGCCCGCAAAAGCAGAGAGCCCGGGCTGGCTGCGCCCGGGCTCCCTTTTTGCTGCTCGCTGCGGCGACGCTAGTTCAGGGTGGCGTCGTCGAACAGCGTGTACGTCGGGTCGCCCGCGTAGTTGTCGTCGTGGCTGGTCAGGGTCAGCGTGTAGCTGCTGCCGGCCGTGACCGCGGCGGTGATGTTGGTCCACGCGTTCGTGGTGCAGGTCTTCGGGACCATCACGGTGCCATTCAGGGTGATGGTCACCCAGTCGTAGGTCACGCTGTCCGGGCAGGTGCTCTTGTACCAGACGCTGACCTGGCTCTTGCCCGCCGGGACGGTAAAGGTCTGCGAGAAGCTGCTGTCCCCGTTGGTGGGGCTGGTGCTGCCGGCCTGGGCGCAGTGGGTTCCGCCGTGGCAGCCGCTGGTGGCGATGCTGTTAGTGCCCGCGGTGGTCCAGCCGGTGGCGCCGCTCTCGAAGCCGCCGTTGGTGATGCCCCCGCCCCCGCCCCCGCCGCCGCCGGTGCTGATCGTCACGTCGTCAAAGAGCGTGTACGTGGGGTCGCCGGTGTAGTTGTCGTCGTGGCTGGTGAGGGTCACGGTGTAGCTGTGGCCCGCCGTCAGCGGCGAGGTGGCGTTGGTCCAGGCGTTGGTGATGCAGGCCTTGGCGATGACGGTCGCGGTGGTGCCGGCGGTGTTGTCCTTCAGCGTGGCGAGCGCCCAGTCGTAGGTGACGGTGTCCGGGCAGGTCTCCTTGTACCAGACGCTCAGCCCAGTGGCGCCGGTGGGCGCGGTGAAGGTCTGCGCGATGCTGCTGTCGCCGTTGGTCGGTGCGGTGCTGCCCAGGCGGGCGCAGTAGGTGCCACCGTGGCAGCCCGAGTTGGCCACCGATTCCGACGCGCCCGTAGAGGTCCACCCGCTCAGGCTGCCGGTCTCGAAGCCGCCGTTGGTGATGCTGCCCCCGCCCCCGCCGCCGCTGATGGTCAGCGTGACAGTGGCGGTGTGGGTCGTGGTGCCCTCGGTGCCGGTCACGGTGATGGTGTACGGGCCGGCGACCGCGCTGCCCGCGTTCACGGTCAAGGTCGAGCTGCCGCCCGCCGTCACCGAGGTGGGGCTCACCGACGCGGACGCGCCGGAGGGAACGCCCGAGACGGAGAGGCTGACGGTGCCGGCGGTGCCCGCGGTCACCGCGGTGGAGATGGTCGAGGAGCCCGAGCCGGTCAGGCTGTTGGGGCTGGCGGCGATGGAGAAGTCGTTGGTGGTCCCGCCCCCGCACGACGGCGAGATGCTGACGCAGTTGTTCTGGGCGTTCGAGAACTCGAGTTGGTAGGTGTACGACTGGCCGTCGCAGCCGGCGAAGGTGCCCTGCTGGGCGTTGCAAATGTCGCCGTTCTCCCCATTGGTCGAGTCATACCAGGCGAGCGGCGGCCCAATGGGGCCGGCGAGCCCGACTTCGGCGTCGGTCATCATTTCGGCCAATTCGTGCGAGGCGACCGAGCAGTAGTTGCCGAAGGTGGTGCTGTTGCCGCAGCCGGTGGCGCAGCCCGACCCGGCCTGCATGTCGGGGTGCACGCCGTAGTAGTATTCGTTGTGCCCGCCGCCGGAAGCGACCGTGCCGTGGTAGGCGCAGAATCCGCCGGCAACGCACGAGCTGGAAGTGCCCTGGGTGATGGTGATGCCGGGCGGGAAGAACAGCGCGTAGTAGGTGACGGCGTTGCCCTGCGCGTCAGTCGCTGGTGCAGGCAGGTGGCCCGCCGCGATCTGCGCGGTGATCTCGTTCTGGATGGCGCTGTCACCGACCGTTGAGCCGCCGGTTGAAGGCGTGATCGTAAATTGGTTCGAGAAGGCGCCGCTGGTGAAGGTCTGGCCGGTTCCGCCGGAGGCGGGCGTGTTGTACTGCTGCATGTAGCCGCTGATGAGCGTCGTCTTGCTCAAGAACTGCTGGTAGAAGCTAGCCACAGATGGCGTGCCGGTGCTGGAAATATGGGTGTCGTAGCTGCCCGTGCCCCAGAGGACCTGCACCACCTGGGTGTTCGCGTTGACGCGGCCGCCGTAGTAGGTCAAGTGGGCGCCTGCTGGAGCGGAGTAGGGGATCGGCGTGCTGCTGTCGTGCATCGGCATCTTGTGCACGCGGGTTGGCTGGACGAGTGCCTGGTCGTTGGAGGCCCCAGGAGGAAGCGCGCTCCCGCAAGCGAGCGCGAGCAGCGCCGCCGTTGACAGGGCGAGCAAAGGAATGCGTGCCTTCGGTGCTCTCTTCATCACTTGAGACCTCGTTGTTGGTAGCTGCGCGGGCGTCTACCCGAGCCGGCGCGAAAAGATCGGTCTTTCGCGCACAGGAAGCAATACGGTGCGATAAAGGCACACTGATTGTTTCGCTGCTTGAAAGTGCGTTCATGCGCGGCGCTGCGTGGCGCGCCGCGCACGGGTTCGGGTGCAGCCGAGTTGTCGAGCTTGCTGTTCCAGCTCTCGCCGAACTCCTGCCGGTCGATGGTCGCCCGCGCAGTGGAACCGGCGCGGACCTTCGGGCCCCTGTCGACGTTGCCCTCCCACCACGGCGTGGACCAGCTCCGCAGGTAATGCACCTCCAGCTGCACCGGGCGCGTCACGCCGCGGAGGGTCAGCTCGCCGGCGACGGTCCAGTCGTTCGCGCCGGTGCGCCGCGACGAGCGCCCGCGATAGAGGATCATGCAGCCTCGTGCAGCGCGTCCAGGACCCCGGCCTCGACTGTCGCCGTGCTGTCCTCCACCGGGACGAGCCAGCTGTCCCGCTCGATCCGCATCACGTTGCCCCGCCAGTTCACCGTGCGGCGGAAGGCGCCGACCATCCAGATTCCTGCGATCAGCAGATCCTTGAACGGGATCACCAGGAGCTGCGCAAGCCGGGGAGCCGGCCCCAGCCTGCGCAGCACCAGCGCGTCCGCCGCGCACTTCACGGCGATTCCCAGCGCGCCGAGCGCGAGCAGGCGAACATCGTGGGCGACCGTGGCGGCCGCTGCGATCCAGAGCACGGGGTTCAAGAGCAGCTCCCCAAGAAAGGCGGCCGGAGACAGGCGCCGCCGCATCTGCGCCCAGCGCAAGTGCCGGTTGACGAACCGCTCGACCGTCCAGCCGTCATTGACGGTGCAGATGACATAGCGGCTGACCGCCACCCGGTATCCCGCCAGCTGGAAAGACCGGCCCAGGATGTAATCCTCGGCCAGCACGCTGCGGAGCGGCCACCAGCCGCCGAGCTTGTCGAGATCGCGGCGGCGGAAGAGCATGGACTTTCCCACCACGCAGGCGCGTCCGCTCCCGACCCGCGCCAGGCTCGTTGCCCCCGCGACGAACGACGCGAGGTGCAGATTCTCCAGCAAAGCCCCCAGGCCTTCGCCTTGTCCGACGATGACGTTTGTGACCAGCCCGACCTCTGGATCGGCAAGCTCCGCCGCGGTCTCGCGCAGGTACTGCGGTCCGGCGCGCACGTTGGAGTCCGAGATGAGAAGATGCTCGTGCGAGGCGTGGTCGCTCAGCGCCGCGAGCAGGTTGACCTTGGGATTGAGCCCCAGATTGCGCGCGCCGCTGAGCACTCGAATGCGGGCGGCCGGATGGTCGCGCTGGACCTGACGCGCGATCTCGAGCGAGCGGTCGCGCGGGTCGTCGGCGCCAATCAGGAGCTCATATTCCGGATAATCCTGCCGCGCGAACGAGGCGAGGTTTTCATACAGGCCGGGATCTTCTCCCTTCACCGGTTTGAGAACCGTGATCGGCGGCGTGTGATTGCTTCCGCGTCGTCGCGGGGCGAGTACCAGGAACACCGCCGCGTGGGCGAGGAGCGTGACGGCGAGCGAGATAGGGGCGAGCAGGAGAAGCAAGTACCCGACTTGGCTGGCGCTCATGTGGACCTCCATGAGCGCCAGCATGAGTGAAGTCGCGTGGCGCGCGGGTACCACCTCCGCAACGATTAGAACCTTCGTTCGTGCCGAGCTCCGCGGCGTGCAGCGGAGACGCGTGGGCGACGGCGACGCTCCGCGATGGCAACGGCGGTGCATCGTTAGAGCATCGGTTCTTGATTCCGAACTGCGCGCCTACCTGCAAGGAGCTGCGCGGCGCCATGCCCTGGCTGGGCGATGGCGTCTACTCCATCCAACCGCCCGGCGCGACGCGGCCGATCCCTGTCTATTGCGATATGACCACCGACGGAGGCGGCTGGACTTTCCTCGCCCACGTCTCCAGCAAAAGCACCCACGACCGGTTCTTCAGGACCGCCCTGGGCCAGTACCAGACCTCGCGCGTGGGAGGTGCCACTTACAGTCTCGGGATCCTGCCGCAGGTCGACGCCACAGAGTTGATGTTTGCCCTGGACAGCCCGCAGCGAACAGCTGCCAGCGGGTCGCTGATCTTCTTTCGATATCCAGTTTCACATTCGAGCTTCAATGAAGGACCGGGGCTATGCACGTCGGTCGACCCGTTTGCATATCGGACCTCGGCGAGCGGTCCCTATACGATTTCCTATACCTGGGGTTGTACCGCCGCGCTCTGGGCACCGCTCGATGCAGCGGGCCAGCCTCTGCTCGAGCTTGGCGCCGGAGGCGCGTTCGCTGGAAGCGGGCTCGGCGGCGACGGCGGTTGGGGCCACGAGGCGTGGGTCTATTTCCGCTGAACCGCGAGCCCGGTTCCTGCCCTACCGCGTGGCGCGCGAGCCGTGCCTCGGCCAAGCGCCTCTACTTCAAGCCACGGCTGTGCGGGTGCCGGACGTCCGTTCCGCGGACCATGTAGATGACCATCTCCGCGACGTTGGTGGCGTGGTCGCCGAGTCGCTCGAGGTGCTTGGCGACGAACATCAGGCTGTTCGCGCGCCGGATGTTCCGCGAGTCCTCCATCATCAGCCCGAGCAGTTCATTGAAGAGGTTGTGGTAAAGCGCGTCCACCAGATCGTCGTCTTTGATGACGGTCTCGGCCCGAGCCGCGTCGCCGTCGACGAACGAGTCCAGCGCCGCCCGCAGCTGCTTCTGGCACAGCTCGGCGAGCTTCTGCAGGTCGTGCACCGGCCGCAGCGGCGGCGACTGGTTCAGGTCGATGGCGCGCTGGGCGATGTTGACCGCCAGGTCGCCGATGCGCTCGAGATCGACGACGACCTTCAGCGCCGTGGTGATCAGGCGCAGGTCGCTCGCCGCGGGTTGGCGCAGCGCGAGCAGGCGCCGGCAGGTCTCGTCGACGATGACCTCCAGCCGGTTCACCTCGCGGTCGGCGTCGAGCACTTCTTCGGCAACTTTGGAGTCCCGCTCGGCGAGCGCCCGCATCGACAGCGCGATCTCGTTCTCCACCTTACCGCCCAGCGTGAGCAGCTTCGCGCGCAGCTCGTCCAGCTCCTTGTCGTACGACTTGTCGGTGTGAACCTTGGTCATCCGAACTTTCCGGTCACGTAATCCTCGGTGCGCGGCTCGCGAGGGTTGGTGAAGATCTGCTCGGTCTCGCCGTGCTCGATGAGCTCGCCCATATAGAAGAATGCAGTATGGTCCGAGACGCGCGCGGCCTGCTGCATGTTGTGCGTCACGATCACGATGGTCAGCTGCTGGCGCAGTTCGCGGATCAGCTCCTCGATCTTCGCGGTGGCGATGGGGTCGAGAGCGCTCGCGGGCTCGTCCATCAGCATCACCTCGGGGCCGATGGCGAGGGCGCGCGCGATGCACAGCCGCTGCTGCTGCCCGCCCGACAGCGACAGCGCGCTGGTGTGCAGCCGATCCTTGACCTCGTCCCAGAGTGCCGCCTGGCGCAGCGACTTCTCCACCAGCTCCGCGTGGTCTCCGCCGATGCCGTTGAGCCGCAGGCCCGCGACGACGTTGTCGTAGATGGACATGGTCGGAAAAGGGTTAGGCCGCTGGAAGACCATGCCGACGCGACGTCGCAGATCGACCGGGTCTACCCCGCGTGCGTGCAAGTCCTTGCCGTCGACGAAGATCTGTCCCGTCTGCCGCGCTCCCGGCACCAGCTCGTGCATGCGGTTGATGCAGCGGACGAAGGTGCTCTTGCCGCAGCCCGAAGGTCCGATGATGGCGAGCACGGTATTGGCCGGCACCCCCAGGCTCACCGAGCGCAACGCATGCGTGCTGCGGAAATAGGCGTCGAGTCCGCGGACCTCGATCTTCATCGTGCCGTCCCGAAGCGGTTGCGCGCGAGCGCCTTGGCAATGAGCGACAGCGCGCCGACCAGCAGCAACAGCACCAGCGCCGCGCCCCACGCCTTCTGGTGCCAGTCTTGGTAGGGACTGACGGCGTAGTTGTAGATCTGGACCGTCAGTGAGGCGGTCGGCTGGTCGGCCTTGAAGTTCCAGTATTGATTGTTCAGCGCGGTGAAGAGCAGCGGCGCGGTCTCGCCCGCGGCGCGCGCGATGGACAGGAGCACCGCGGTGACGATGCCGCCCAGCGCGGTTCGCAGCACCACGCGCAGCGACGTGCGCCACTGCGGCACGCCGAGCGCCAGCGACGCCTCGCGCAGCGAGCCCGGCACCAGCCGCACCAGCTCCTCGGTCGACCGCGCGAGGGCGGGGATCATCAGGACGGCGAGGGCCACGCCGCCGGCCAGCGCGGAGAAGCGATGCATCGGGAGCACCACGAGGCCATAGGCGACGATGCCGACCACGATTGAGGGAACGCCCGAGAGCACCTCGGCGGTGAAGCGGACCGCGTCGCCGGTGCGGCCGTTGCCGCGCTCGGCGAGAAAGACGCCCGCGCCAACTCCGACCGGGACACCCAGGATGCAGCCGATGCCGACCATGGAGAGCGTCCCGAGGATGGCATTGCCGACGCCGCCGCCGGTCTCGCCCACCGGCGCGGGCAGCTGGGTGAAAAAGTCGAGGTTGAGCGCGGGAGCGCCCCGCGAGATCACCAGCCAGAGGATCGAGCCGAGCGGGATCAGCGCCAGCAAGAGTCCGAAGCCGCAGAGCGCCGTCATGAGGTGGTTGACCAGCCGGCGCCGCTTCATGCCGCCACCCGAGCGGGGCCCTTTTGCGACACGCGCACCAGCAGGCGCGCGATCACGTTGAGCAGCAGCGTGACCGCGAAGAGGATCAGGCCCAGCGCCGCGAGCGCGCCGGTCTGCAGCGAGCCGCTTGCCTCGGCGAACTCGTTCGCGATCACCGCAGGCAGCGAATAGCCCGGGGCGAAGAGCGACGCAGAGATGGTCGGCGAATTGCCGATGACCATGGTGACCGCCATGGTCTCGCCGAGTGCGCGGCCAAGCCCCAGGATGGTCGCGCCGACGATGCCGGCGCGAGAATAGGGAAGGACCGCGATGCGGATGGCCTCCCAGCGCGTCGCGCCCAGCGCCAGCGCGGCCTCGCGCAGCGATCCCGGCACCGTGCGCAGCACCTCGATGCTGATGGTCGTAATCGTCGGAAGGATCATGATCGCCAGGATCACGCCCGCGGCGAGATAGCCAAGCCCGATGGGCGCTCCCGAGA
The DNA here is from genome assembly GCA_025358085.1 of Deltaproteobacteria bacterium. GTDB lineage: Bacteria > Myxococcota > Myxococcia > Myxococcales > 40CM-4-68-19 > JANYKT01. The sequence continues at coordinate 27,826 of JANYKT010000194.1, forward strand.
AGAGCGGAAAATGCGTGCGGGCGAGCCACGGCTCGATCGGCTTGCGCAGGAGCGGCACCAGCACGAACAGTCCCCAGAGCCCATAGACGACGCTGGGAATCCCGGCGAGCAGGGAGATGGGAAACGACACCACGACGCGCAGCCTCGCCGGCGCCATCTCGGTGAGGAACACCGCGAGCCCCACCGATACGGGAAGCGCGATGATCAGCGCAACCGCGCTCGTGACCAGCGTGCCGTAGATGAAGGGCAGGGCGCCGTACAGGTCGCGCGTGACATCCCACTGGCGGCTGCCGACGAAGTTCCAGAGGCCGAGTGTCTTCACCGCGGGCGCGGCCACGAACCAGAGCGCGCCGACGATGACGCCCGCGACCACCAGCACGGCCGCGCCGAAGACCGTCAGGGAGACGGCCCAGGCGCGGTCGGGAAGGTTGGTGCGCGAAGAGCGGCCGCCGGAGGGCTCCGCGTGGCGCGCTGCCACCTCGCCCATGAAGTTACTTGCCGGCCGCAAGAACAGGCTTCCCTTGCACCGTCATCTTCCTGAGCGTGGCATCGACCTTCTTGGTCAGCGCGTGCGGCAGCGGAGAGTAATCGAGTGACGCGGCGCTCTTCTGCCCTTCATGCTCCGCCCACGAAATGAACTTGAGCAGGGCCGCGCCCTTCGCGGCATCGGCTTGATCGCGATAGACGAGCAGATAGGTGAAGGCAGCAATGGGATATGCGCCGGAGCCGGAGGAGTCGGTGATCGAGACGCGATAGTCCTCGGGAACCTCGACCTTCGCGGCGGCTTCCGAGACGCTTTCGAGCGACGGCTTGACGAAGTGGCCGTCTTTGTTCTTCAGCTCAGCCATCTCGAGCTTGTTCTCGTTTGCATAAGCCAGCTCGACATATCCGATCGAACCCTCGGTCTGCTTCACGATGCCCGTGACGCCATCGTTGCCTTTGCCGCCCAGCCCGGCTGGCCAGCTGACACTCTTGCCCGCGCCCGGCCCACTCTTCCATTCAGGCGAGACCTTGGCGAGGTAGTCGGTAAACACCGAGGTGGTGCCAGATCCGTCCGAGCGGTGCGCGACGCTGATGACCGTGTCCGGCAACCCTTGGTTGTTTTTGGCCAGCGCCGGGTCGTTCCACTTGGTGATCTTGCCGAGAAAGATCAAGGCCAGCGTCTCGGGGGTGAGCTTGAGGTTCTTCACGCCCGGCGCGTTGTAGACCACCACCACGGCGCCCATCACCGTAGGGATGTGCTGGATGCCTGCGGCCTTCTTCATCTCGTCTTCGGTCATCGGCGCGTCGCTCGCGCCAAAGTCGACGGTCTTCTCGGTGATCTGCTTGATGCCGCCGCCCGAGCCGATCGCCTGGTAGTTGATCTGCACCTCGGGGTGCGCCTTGTTGTAGTCGCTGAACCACTTCGAATAGAGGGGTGCCGGAAAGGTCGCTCCCGCGCCGGTGATGGAGAGCGTATCGGCGGCGACAGCGGGAAACGCAATCAGCAGCGCGAGAATGAGCTTTGTCATAAGCGGGGCTTGTAGCGTTTTCGGTGTGGCGGTCTTGTGACAGGGTTGCAATCAATTCATGACGGCGCGCCGGGAAGCTTTACCCAGAACCGGCTGCCGCCCTGGCCGCTCTCGACGCCAGCGCGCCCGCCCTGCGCTTGCGCCAGGTGCTTGACGATGGAAAGGCCAAGCCCCGTGCCGCCAGCCGCACGGGCGCGTCCGTTGTCTGCCCGGTAGAAGCGCTCGAAGACTCGTTGCTGGTGGCGAGGCTCGATGCCGGGCCCGGTATCGATGACCGACAGCACCACGCTCTGTCCGCCGCCGTCGGCGAGGACGGTCACGCGGCCGCCCTCCGGTGTGTACTTGATCGCGTTGTCGAGCAGGTTGACGAGGATCTGCTCGAGCGCGCGGCGATCGGCGACGGCGCGCAAGGCAGGCGGGCCGTCGAACCCGAGCGCGATCTGCTTCGCGGTGGCCTTGTCGCGCACCAGGTCGAGGCAGGTCTCGCAGACAGGCCCGACCTCGAGAGGCCCGAGTTGGGGACGGAAATCCCCGGACTCGAGGCGCGAGAGGTCGAGCAAGTCGTGCGTCAGCCTCGAGAGCCGCTCGGCGTGGCGCGCGATGATCTCGATGAAGCCGCGCACGCCGTCGTCCAGCTGCAAGGAGCCCGTCAGCAGAGTCTCGGCCGCGCCGCTGATGGCGGTTACGGGAGTGCGCAATTCGTGGCTCGCGTTGGCGATGAAGTCCCGGCGCACGCCTTCGAGGCGCTTGCTCTCGGTGAGGTCGCGCACCGTCAGGAGCGCGCGACTATGAGAAAGGGGCGAAAGCGTCGCCTGCACCAGCTTCTGCGGCGAGGGCAAGTTGAACTCGCCGCGCGCCGGCCATCCGGCGATGGCGCGCTGCGCAGCTTCCGCGAGCTCGCCGCTGCGCGTCGCCTCGAGCAGCGTGCGCCCCAGCGTGCGCCCCTCGCCGAAGAGGTTCGAGAGCGGCGTATTTGCCACCGCGATCCGGCCCGACGGGTCGAGAATGCCGGCCGGATCCGGCCAGCCATCCACGAGCTCCTGCGCGCCTGGCTGCGGCGCTCCCGCGACGTACGACGCAGCCGGAACCTCGGATTGCAGGAGCCGCGAGAGCTGCACGATTTCGACCGGCGGCTTGAGGCGAACCTCGCCGCTGGCCAGCTCGGCCTTGACCGCTTCCAGCGCCTCCTCGAGTGTGACCCGCCGCCAGAAGAGAGCCATGGTCACTTCTCGCTGGGGTCGATCATGCGGTAGCCGGCGCCGCGGACGGTCTCGATCAGGTCGCGCGCCTCACCCAGCTTTTCGCGCAGGCGTTTGACGTGCGTGTCCACGGTCCGCGTCTGGAGGCCGGTAGAGAAGCCCCACACGTCGCGCAGGAGCGTCTCGCGCGGCTGCAGGCAGCCGACGCGCGACATGAACGTCGCGAGCAACTTGAACTCCAGCGCGGTCAGCTGGATCTCCTCCGCGCCGACGTAGGCGCGATGGGCGTCGGCGTCCACGCGCACCGGGCCGACCTTGTCCTGGAGGCTGTCCGCCTCGCCGGAAGGGCCGCGCCGCAGCACGGCCTTGATGCGCAACAGCAGCTCGCGGACGCTGAACGGCTTGGTGACGAAGTCGTCCGCGCCCAGCTCGAATCCCACCACTCGATCGATCTCTTCGCTGCGCGCGGTGACCATGATGACCGGCACGTGCTTCGTCCGCGGCGAGGTTTTCAGCTGCTTGCAGATCTCGGTGCCCGAGATGTCCGGGAGCATGAGATCGAGCAGCACCAGATCCGGGACTCTTTCCTTGATGCGCTCGAGGGCCTGCTCGCCGTCCTGCGCGAAAGACGTCTCGTGCCCGGCCTGCCTGAGATTGAATTGCAGCAGATCGACCAGGTCACGCTCGTCTTCGACAATCAGGATCTGGGCCATGGGGGTCATCGTGTAACGGGTTCATGTGGCAGCGATGTGCCATTGAGGAAACTTGTCTGGATCGGCGCCAGAGCCGACGCGCACTGTTCGCAATACCCGCACGCAGACGCCACGCGGCCTCTGCGAGATTGAGTAAAACCAGCACGCGGAGGCGAAGATGAAGATCGCTCATCTTTCGGATCTACATATCGGGCAGAACGCAGCGCGGGTTGCGGCGGCGCGCCAACTGGTCGAGTCGCTGCGCGTCGAGGACGTCGATCTCGTGGTGGTGAGTGGCGACGTCACACACCGCGGACGGTGGAGCGAGTTCTGGGAATTCTCGCGCATCATGGCGCCCATCGTCGGCAAGATCGTCACCGTCCCCGGCAACCACGACCGTCTGGGGGATGACGTGGGCGAGGCGTTGATGCCCGGCTTCCGCGTCCACGCACGAGCCCATGGGGCGGCGTGGGTGGTGCGCTTCAACTCGACGGGTCCGCACAACCGCCGCTGGCTCGATGGGCACGGGCTGCTCACGCAAGGCGATGTCCAGGACATCGAGCAGGCGTTGCGCGCCGGTCCTCGCGGCGCGGCGCGGCTGCTCGTCATGCACCACCATCCCCTGCCGCTGCCCGACGAGCACGTCATGGAGAAGCTCGTGACCAGGCTGGGCTGGCCCAACGCACGCGAGCTTGCCCGCGGACCCGAGCTGATCGAGAAACTTCGCTTCTCCTGCGACGCCGTTCTCCATGGTCACCGCCATGTGCCCGCGGAGACCGCGCCCTTCCCCGGCGAACCGCTCCGCGTCTTCAACGGCGGCAGCAGCACCGAGCTTTTGCGTTGCCGCATCCTGCGCTGGACCGGCGGCGAATTCGAGTCGCGCTGGCTCGAGGGCAGGTCGATCCCGGAAGCATCGCCCCGGTCCGCGGCCGCGGACCTCGTCGAGCTGCCCGGTGCCGATGGGCAGCTCCTTCCCTGCTAGAGCGCCGAACGTTTTAACTCGAGGAAAATCCATGCACGCAACAGAGCCCAACCTCGTCGATTTCACCGCTCTGCTCCCGGTGATCCATGCGCTCCCCGAAGCCGCCGGGCTGGTGGACTCGCATGGACGCCTCTGTGCTGCCAACTCCCAGCTGGTGCAGCTCTTCGGCGCGCCGTTCTGCGGACGCACCCTCCTGGAACTCACCGGGAGCGAACCGCTCTTCGAGGCTGCGGCGCGCGCGCTTGGTGGCGCCGGCTGCCTGCTCGCGCTGGAGCTTCCTCTGCTCGAGCGAACCTGGCAGGTGCGCCTGGCGCCGCTGCGGCCCGGCGTGGTTTTGCTCGTCGTACGTGACCTGACCGGACCGCGGCGCGCGGCGGCGCTGCGCGACCGGCTGCTGGAGGGAGCGAGCGAAGAAGCTCGGGCGGCACTCTCCCGCATCACCGTCGCGACCGCGGCGCTGGGTGAGCTCGACACGCGCGCGCGGACGTTGGCGCAGATCGGCGCGCGTTCAGCCGAGCGACTCCAGGGCGTGATCGACGAGCTGATCGGGCTTGCGCGAGAGATGGGCGCGCCGCAGGTCGAGCTCTTGCGCAGGTGAAGCAGCCAGGGCCGCGAAGCTGCGCATTCTTCAGTTCCGAATGGTGCCGAGTCGCTCGTCGACGAGGAGCACCACGAGCCCCGGCAACGGCGCCCAGCCCAGGGGCACTAGCCACCGCTGGCCGTCGTGGATGGCCCAGCGAAGATAGTCCATGACGGCCGCGGCGTTTTCAGGCTGCGAGGGGATGAGCGCGTACGCGAAGGCGGCGAGCGGATAGGAATCTGCTCCGCTTGCGTTGACAATCGAGACGCGGGAATCGGCTGGCAGCCGAAGCCCGACCGCCGCGCGTGTGACGCTGTGCATGTTCGGCTGTACGAAGAATCCGTCATGGTTGCGAAGCGAGGCGATGTACAGGCTGGCGCGCCGCGCCACCGCCGCGTCGATCGCTCCCAGCGAGCCCTCCACTCGGGCGACGGCCGCCACGCCAGAATCCTTCGAGCGCGTCGCGCGCGGGCCCGCCCCGCCGTAAGGCGTAAGCCAGAGATCGAGCAACTCGAGCGCCGCCGCGTCCTCGCGCACGATGGTGACAGGCACATCCGGGAGCTTCATGTCCGGGTTCTGGGCGGCGATGCGCGAGTCGCTCCACCGGGCGATCTTTCCCTGATAGAGCGCCGCGAGCAGCTCGGGCGTGAGCCGCAGATCCCCAGCGACAAGCAAGTTATACGCGAGCGCCACGGCGCCTACCGCGATGGGAAGCTGCATCATCCCGTCCCTGGCGGGCGGAATCTCATCGGTCAGCGAGAGCCCTGTGCCCTCGCGCGCGCATTCGAAGCCCTTGTGCTCCAGGGACCAGCTTTGGGCCAAAGGCTGAAGCGAGGCGGCGCAGGGACCGTGGAGGATGAGTGCAATCAGGAGCAGCATCCGCGGATTAGAACCCGAAGCGGGCGTGGCAAACGCAACGGTCTCGTGTCGCGACGGTTACAACGGATCCAGGACGGCGGCCGCTGACCGCAGCCTTGGGAAATTGTAAGGCTTGGCTGCGCGGCGGCCACTCACCTCTCCGATGCCCCCGCCAGCCGAAAATCTGCCCTTGTTCCAAAGCTGGCTGTCGGCTCATCGCGGGATCGTCGTCAAGGTCGCGCGCTCCTTCGCCTCGTCGCCCGCAGACGTCAAAGACCTCCAGCAAGAGCTGCTTCTGCAGCTGTGGTTGTCGCTGCCGAATTTTGCCGGCCAAGCCAAGCCGTCCACCTGGATCTACCGCGTCTGCCTCAACACCGCGCTGATGTTCCGACGCGGAGCTGCGCGGAGGGACCGGCGCCTCGCTCCGACGTGCCCTTACTCCTCGTCTCCCGGGACGACGCTCTCCATCAACTTGAAGAAGACGTCCGTGTTCCTTTGAACGCCAACGAATTTACGCCAGGCTTGGCTCCCGGAGCTGTAAGCGGAGATCGGAATGTCCGACGCAGTGTGAACGGCGTTCGTCACGCCGCCCGCCTGCCCGCGAATGAAGAATCCGTTGGCGTCTTCCCGGTTTCCCTTGGTACCGCGTTCGGCCGGCTCTTTTACATATGCCTTGCCTGTCAGCTCGGTCTTGAAGCTGGCCGGAAGAAGGCTGTCGATCACCGGCTGTGGGCGCGTCAGCCAGGTCTCGTACCGATCGGCGCTCGCGCCGTAGCCGAACAGCAGCTTTCCGTCGATATCCTGCGAGGCCGGAAAGCCGTCCGGTTGAATATCGTAATGCGGAAAGCCCGCCGCATCGTAGGTGCCGACCACCTTCTGCCGTTCAGGCGTCGCGGTCGGGTCGTTGTTGGCGGCGTCGGAAGGGAGCGCCTGGAGCGCAGCGACGCCGCCGTGCAGCGCGCCGATGATGCTGAAGCCAGAGCACTCGTGATCCGCAACAACGATTACGACCGTGTTGCCAAGCTTGTCGGCCCAGTTCTTCGCCACGCCGACGGCGCGATCGAACTCGATCACCTCGCCTACCGCCCGCTCCGCGTCCATCAGATGCGACTGCTTGTCGATGTGCGCGCCCTCCACCATGAGGAAAAAACCCTTCTTGTTCTTGCTCAGCACCTGCAGCGCTGCGTCCGCCATCTCGTCCAGCATCGGCTGGTCAGGGGCGTGATAGTCGTCCACGATTCCGCTCTGGCCGGGGTTGCGACGCTTGGCGATCTTGTCGAGTGCGACGTTCATATTGCCGTACCCGAAGAGGCCGAGCAGTCTGGAAGGAGACCTGCCAGCAGCGTTCGACAGGTTGCTGGCGGTATCTGCGTAATCAAAGCCTGCCTTCTGAAAGTCGGCGATCAGATCGCGATTCGGGTCGATGGCGCCCGCGCCGGGGATGTTCCATGCTGCCCGCAGGTCGGCAGGCAGTCCGTCATAGTCGTTCTTGCTGCCGCGGCTGGAGCCCACCTCGGTCGAGGGCAGAAACCAGCGCCGCCCGCCGCCCATCAATACCCTCAAGCCGGTGTTCTCGCTCTCGTCGAGATACTGGTCCACGATTCCCTGGCCCAGGTTGCGATCGCCGGTGTGGACGGCATTCGCGGCCGGAGTCGCATCCTCGATGTCGGCGGTGGTGATGATTCCTGTCGTGGTGCCCTTCACGCGATGCAGGTACTCGGCCATATACTCGATACGAGGCTGGTAGAATGGATTGATTACGTTGGCTGGATACACGCCCTCCTGGCCATTCTGCGAATGGTTGCCCGTGGTGTAGCAGGCCATTCCCGGAGCGGAGTCCGTCACAATGCTATTGAGGGAGTGCGTGCTGACCAGGCCTGTGCCGGGAAACTTGTCCATATTCAGGTAATCGTTCGGATCGCCCGCGGTGACCCCGTAGCGGACCAGCCGCGCCGCCGTCCGGTGCGCGATGCCCATGCCGTCGCCGAGCATGATGATGACGTTGCGCGTGCGCCCTTCGCCGTCCTCCTTCGGGCCCGCCGACTGGACCGCGAACGTCGCGCTCGCCGCCGCCGAACCGGTCGCATCGGTCACGGTAGCACTGACGGTGTGCCGGCCTGGGCGGCCGCTCGAGAAGCCGCGCAGGTTGAAGCCGCCAAACCCAGGCTTGGTGATGCCGTCGGTCGCGGCGGTCGGAGTGCCAGCGCTCAAAGGGGAGGTAAAGTCCTGCGTCTCGCCATCGATGTTTAATGTTGCGGAAAAGGGCGGCGTGCCCTTGGCCTCGACCCGGATGTCGAAGCGTTGACCGGGGAAGAAGCGTGCGCCGGACGGGGGCGTGACGGTGACGGTGGGGTTGGCGGCAGCCGCGCCGGCCAGGGCCAGAACGGCGAGCAACGAGTACAAGAGGGCTTTCATTGCGTCTCCTTGTGAGGTTTGGAATGCTTCGGCTTGCGGGAATGGGCGACATCCAGGACGATGCGGAAAAGCGAGACAGTGCCGTCGGGTTTCTCCATGCGGCCCACCTCCAGCTTCCCCTCGACGCTCAGCGGCCCGCGCACCGGTGCGACTGGCTGCGAGCCTGAAGGAGTCAGCACCACGAGGATGCTCTCGAGGGGAAGGTCGCCGGTTCCCGCGCCCCCCTCATCAATTTCGAGCGGTTTGCGGCAGAGCCAGAAAGCACCGCGGGGCGGCTGCTCCATGCTCGCCATGAAGCCATTGACGCGGACCCGTTTTCCGGCGAGTTGCTGAACCCGTTCGGAGGGGAGCGGCCGGGTGCTCTTCGCGAAGAGCTCGCCGAAGGTGAGTTGCGTGATCGCAACGGCGAAGAGGGCGGCAAGGATTGGCATGGGCATGGTTCCGAGGCCGTGGTTTAGCCCCCAGCCGGAGTGGCGTCGGTGAATCCTGCGTGACGGATCAATGAAGATTCAATGCGCCGCGAAAGAGCGCTAATAGGGCGACCTGCCGACCGGAAGTCCGGATTTGCCATGCGCGGTAATCGGCTCCGCGGAAGCCTCGATCAGGAGATTCCAATGAGCCCATGCGCGAGCACGCCGCAGCCACCGCCGAGCAAGGAGCCCACCGAGCCGGCACCGCCGGCGGCCGCGGCCGCGAATTTGCGACGCCTTCCAATCGATGGTCACGGCGTCGGCGTCGGCGTCTGCATCGCGGCGCCGCTTGCACAGCCAATGTTGGCGGTGGCGCCATCGAGCATGGTGGCGGGCGCAACGACCGCCGGGTAGCTCAAGCTGAAAGGCCGACAGCTACAGGCATCTCACCGCCGTGACTAACGCTCAGCTCAGGAACGCTTTTTGATGTCGAAGGGTCATCCGATACAGGTAGTCGAGATCAGCCGGAAGCCGAGGCCCGACAATCATCAAGATAGGCGCGGATGCGTGGAACGGCAGCATGACGGCAGCCAAACCGGCAACAGCGGACGATGCGGGGGCGCGGCGCGCGACCGAACGCTACGACATTCTCGACACGCCGCCCGAGGCCGCCTTCGACCGGCTCACGAACATGGCCGCCTGCATCTTCAATGTGCCCATGTCAGTGCTGGACATCGCGCACGGCGATCGCGAGTTCTTCAAGGCGCGCCACGGTATCGGCGTGACCGAGATTGCGCGCGACCAGTCATTGTGCGCCCACCTGCTCGGGGCGGGCGAAGTCATGGTCGTCGGTGACGCGCGAAAAGATCTGCGCTTCGCCGACAAGCAGCTGGTCACGGGGCCCACCGCCATCCGTTTCTATGCTGGCGCGCCGCTCACCACCGGCGACGGGTTCAACGTCGGCTCCATCTCCATCGCCGACACGGTGCCAGGTCGCCAACGCCATCGAGCGCAAGAGGCAGACGATTCGCTGGCCGAGAGCGAGCAACGCTCACCGGCATGGACTTCTACGCGGCGCTGGAGAAGGAGGCGCCCGAGATGGTGGACCGCGTGACCTTCCTGACCGGCGGGGCCTTCACGCAGGGGGCGCGCGACTTCCTCGAGCGCACTGCGGCCCGCACAGTGGAGAAGCCGTTCGACCTCAAGTCGCTGCGCGCCTTGGTGACAGACTGGCTGCGAGAGCGGGGCTGATTTTCAAATCCGCGCCGGATCGGTCCGTTCGGCAACCCGCGTCTCCGAGTAATCACCCGGCAGCAAAAAGCTGGCTAGCTTGGTCCGCATCTCTTTCGCGTGCTCTGCGCAACGGGGAAGCCCCGTCAAGGCCGAACTCGGAATATTGAAGACCACCAGCACCGGAGCGCGGCATCGCTCGACTGTCCCGAAACGGCGACCGCAGCATGGGTCCACAGTTTCGACGCTGGTCGATGGGCCCACCGGCGCCACCTCAACGGTTGCTCGCATGCTGCACCCCCCAGTGCACCCGTGATGAAACACGCCAAGGCACCTCGCCACAAGCTGCGAAGTTCAATATGTTGGTCTGACAACGAAATTCGCTTGCTGCGTCTCCGAGCCCGATCCAATCAGCCGGTCGCTCCATGCCGAAACGCGAGACCGACAGCCGCGGCGGCCAGGATCAGCACCGGCTCCGGTATCTTTCTGGTGCTGGTCAGCACAGCGAGCGCGACGAGGCCAATGGCGGCGGTCGGCACGTCGACGATCGCGCGCCGGCCGAGCACGAACGCAGCGCCGCCGATGGCCCCGGCCGCCGCGGCCGTGACGCCGCCGACAAAAGCGCGGACGCGCGGGTCGGCGGCCCACTTCCGCACCGCGGGCGCGAGGACGATGACGAACAGGTACGGCGGCAGGAACACCCCGGCCGATGCGATGAGCCCACCCGCGGCTCCGGCCACGAGGAAGCCGATGAAGGCGACCGTGATGACCACCGGGCCGGGGGTGATCATCGCGACTGCGACGGCGTCGAGGAATTGGCGTTCGGTGAGCCAGTGGAAGCGGTCCACGACGCCGCCGTGGAGGAACGGCACGATGGCAAGACCACTGCCGAAGACGAAAGCTCCCGCCTCCGTGAAGTACCATCCCAGCCGCAGAAACTCGGCTTGGCCAGGACCATGGAGCCCGGAGAAGATCCACGCGAACGGCGCCGCAATCGATGCGAGCGTCGCCTTCGGGCGCAGGCGCGTCAGGCCGAGCGCGAGCATTCCCGAGCCGAGAAAGACGAGCAGGAACTCCGTCTCGCTCCACGCCGTGATCAAGCCGCTGGCGAGGCAGATGGCGAGCAGCAAGCGGTCCTTGCCGACCGTCGTCTTCGCGAGTTTCCACGCGCTGCGGGCCACGATGGCGATGACGCACGCACCGACGCCGTAGAAGGCGGACTGCATCCATGCGAGCCCGCCGAAGCGCAGGTAAAGCGACGACAGGATCGCCACCATTGCGAATGATGGAAGGATGAATGCGGCGGCGACGAGCGTAGCGCCGGACCGGCCAAAGCGGACCCACCCGAGGTACATGGCCAGCTGCGCGGCAAGGGGCCCCGGCGAAAGCTGCGAGAACGCGAGCCCTTCGTGGTAGTCCTGCGCCGAGATCCAGCCACGCGCCTCGACCAGGTCGCGCTGCATATGCCCGGCGAGCGCGATAGGACCGCCGAAGCCAAATGTGCCGAGGCGCAGGAAGTAGAGCAGGAAGTCCCGAAGCGTGCAGGGAGGCGCTGGCAGTGCTGCGGAGGCGGGAGTGTCCATGGCCGTGGTCTCGAAGCGGTACTGTATCGTTTGCCGAAGCGGAGCGCTCTGTCCGGCGCGCGCCGTGCAAGGCAGCGGCGATGACGAAGGCGATCAAAACCCTTGAGCGGACTCAACGAGGTACCGATGATGTACGGCCTTATCCCCGCTCTCACAGCCATTCTCCTCGCAGTTCCCGCCAACTCGAACTTCGACACCGCGAACATCGAGCAACTCACCGGCGTGAAGGGGGCGCTCAACGAGAAGGAGGGCGTCTTCAAAGTGTCGTTCCCGCGCGCTGACCTGCACGTGGTCGCGGGCGGCGTGCATCTCACGCCACCCATGGGCCTGACCGCCTGGGCCGCATTCACCAAGGTCGGCAGCCACACCGCCGTGATGGGCGACATGGTGCTCACCGAGGACCAGGTGAACCCGGCCATGAGCGCCGCCCTCGACAACGGTCTCGAGGTCACGGCTCTGCACAATCACTTTTTCTGGGACCAGCCCCGCGTCATGTTCATGCATATCGGCGGGATGGGCGATGAGGCCAGGCTTGCAGCCGCCGTGGGCAAGGTGTTCGCGCAGATGAAGGTCAACACCGCGCCGCCGCACGCCGAGATCGATCCGGCGAAGAGCACGCTGAGCCCCGCCAAAATCGAGGCCGTGCTCGGCCACAAAGGCGAATTCGCCAAGGGCGTCTACAAGGTCACCATTGGCCGCGAGACGAAGATGGCGGGCCACGCCATGGGCAACGCCATGGGCGTGAACACCTGGGCCGCGTTCGCCGGGAGCGACGACGAGGCTGTGGTTGATGGCGACTTCGCCATGTTGGAGAGCGAGATGCAGGGCGTACTCAAGGCTCTGCGCGGGTCGGGAATCAACGTCGTTGCCATCCACCAGCATATGACGGGCGAGAGCCCGCGCGTACTGTTCCTGCACTACTGGGGGGTCGGACGTACCGTCGATCTTGCCAAGGGCCTCGCATCCGCGCTCGCGCAAACCCGCTCGTAAGACCCGGGCGCCGCTTTGTTTCCGACCGTCTCCGGGGCATATCTTCGCCTCCATGCGGATCGATCGCGCCACTTCTCCTCGGAGTGACAAAGCACTCTATGTGTTTGCCGCGCTGCTGCTGGCGGTGACGACAAGCATCCTCTCGATGGCAGCCTTCGGTATGGAGACGTTGTCCGAGGTGCGCGCCTACGTCGGAGGCGAAGGTTGGTGGATCAAGGGACAAAAGGACGCCGTCTATTTCCTGGCCAACTACTCGGCGTCGCACGACGAGCACGATTACCAAAAGTATCTCGCCAGCCTCGAAGTGCCCATCAGCGATGCCCGGGCCAGGCTCGAAATGAACAAGCCCGTCTTCGACAAGAAGACGGCACGAGACGAGCTTGTCGCGGGACGGAATCATCCGGAGGATGTACCGGGGATGATCCGGCTTTATCGCAACTTCAGGAGCCTTGAGCGGCTGGCTAGTACCGTCCGCATCTGGGAAAAAGGCGATCAGGAGATCCAATTGCTGCAGGTCGCCGGCGAACGGATTCATCGCGAAATTGTCTCGGGCCGACCCGACGCCCCGGCACTCCAGCGCGCGTGGCAGGATATCAATCACATCAATCAGCGTACGACTCTGCTTGAGAGTCAATTCTCAACGACCCTCGGCGAGACCGCGCGCTGGTTCACGCGCCTCTTGTCGCTCCTGAACCTGCTCGTGGGGTCGCTGCTCGTCTCGTTGGCGGTGTGGCTGTCGCGAGGCCTGCTGCGGCGATTGAGGCAAGGAGAGGAGGCGGTACGCCAGTCCGAGCTGATCTACAAATCACTGGTCGAACAGTCGCCCTTCGGAATCTTCCGCAGCACGCCCGACGGCCGGATCCTGAACGCCAATCCGGCGATGGTCGCGATGCTCGGCTATGAATCCGAGCCCGAGCTGCTCGAGAAGAACTTGCCGCGCGACATCTATGTGGACGCCGAGGCGCGCAATCGAACGATTGAAGCGCTCGCGCAGGGCAAGCGCACCAGCGAGAACCTGTGGCGCCGCAAGGGCGGCAGCACGATCAGCGTGCGCCAGTCCGCGCAGGTGGTGCTCGATGCGTACGGCAAGCCCGAGCAATTCAACACCATCGCCGAGGATGTGTCCGAGCGAAGGGGACTGGAAGCGCAGCTGCGCCAGGCGCAGAAGATGGAAGCAGTCGGCCTGCTTGCGAGCGGCGTGGCGCACGACTTCAACAACCTGCTCGTCGCCATCCTCGGGCCGGCGGAGATTCTCCTCGAGGAGCTGCCGGGGGACAGCAAACATCGGGACGATATGAACGAAATTCGCCAAGCCGCGCTGCGTGCCGCCGAGCTGACGAGCCAGCTCCTCGCCTTCGGTCGCAAGCAGGCCCTGGCGCCTAGACTCATCAACCTGAACGCGGTGGTCGAGGTCACCGAGAAGCTGTTGCGCCGGACGCTGGGTGAGGACATCGACCTGCGGACGTTCCTGTCACCCGATCTCGGGACCGTACAGGCAGACCCCAATCAGCTGGAACAGGTGATCATCAACCTGGCGGTGAATGCCCGGGACGCGATGTCCAACGGAGGGAAGCTCACCGTCGAGACGGCCAACGTGGAGCTCGAACCTTCCTACGTTGCGCGGCACCCGATGGTGCAGGCAGGCCGATACGTCATGATCGCCGTCAGCGACACGGGTGCCGGCATGAATGCGGACGTGCAGGCGCGCATCTTCGAGCCCCTCTTTACGACCAAGCCGCGCAACAAGGGGACGGGTCTAGGCCCAATGCCGCTCAGTTAGCGCGCCGGCCCTTGCTGACTGCGGTCGGGCGCTTGCGGGCGTAATTGCTCATCTTGATTTTAACAGCGCGTGGATAGAGACGTTCTGATCTGCGCGGTGGCAGCACGAAGCGCGCGATGTTCTC
>JANYKT010000204.1 GCA_025358085.1 Deltaproteobacteria bacterium
GCGTCGACGGCAAAATCCAGGATGCGAAGTTCAAGACCTTTGGCTGCGGGTCGGCCATCGCTTCCAGCTCGCTCGTGACCGAGTGGGTCAAGGGCAAGTCGGTCGAAGAGGCGCTGACCATCACCAACAAGACCATCGCCAAGGAACTCGCGCTTCCGCCGGTGAAGATCCACTGCTCGGTGCTGGCCGAGGACGCCATCAAGGCGGCAATCGCTGATTGGAAAAAGAAACGCGCCGCTGCCGCCGCTGCTGCGATCAGGGCCGTCTCGCCAGCTTCACCGGCTCCCGGCGAAGCCCGGGCGGAGTAGAACATGGCCGAGCTGAGCATCAGCGTCACCACCAAGGCCGCCTCGCAGATCAAGGCGCAACTGACGAAGCGCTCGGGGTCCACGCCCGCCTCGGGCGTGCGGCTCGGTGTCAAAGGCGGCGGCTGCTCGGGGATGTCCTATGTCATCGAGTACTGCGACCAGCCCCGGGCCAAGGACAAGCTGTTCGAGGTCGAAGGCGCGCGCGTGTACGTCGACCCCAAGAGCCTCATCTATCTGAACGGCACCACTTTCGATTACGTCGACACGTTCCAGCAGAAGGGCTTCAAATTCGTCAACCCGCAGCAGAAGAGCGAGTGCGGGTGCGGCGAGTCCTTCTCGGTCTAGGACCACCTACTATGAGCAAGTGCTGGAGCTGCGCTGGCGACCGCGCCGCGAGCGATCCCCTCTGCCCCGCCTGCGGCAAGGTGCAGCCGCCCGGAGCCGCACCCGACAAGTTCGCTTTGCTCGGTCTCAAACGCGTCTACGACATCGACCTCGCGCAAGTGGAGGAGCGCTACCGCGCGCTGTCGCGGAAGCTGCACCCGGACCGCTTCGCGCGCGCGCCGCCGAAAGAGCGGCGCTTCTCGCTGGAGCAGACCACGCTGCTGAACGACGCCTGGCGCACGCTGAGAGATCCCGCGCGGCGCGCTGAGCACCTGCTCGAGTTGCGTGGCGTGAAGGTCGCGACCGACGTGACGATGTCGCCCGAGTTCCTCGAGCAGACGCTGGAAGACCGCGAGAAGCTGATGGATGCCAAGCTCTCGGGCGAGCCGCTGGACGCGCTGGCGCAGGGAGTTCGCGAGAAGCGGGACGCGGCCATGGCCGAGGTGCGGACGCTCCTGCAAGGCGAGGTGGATCCGGCGCGCGCGGCCGACCTGCTCGCGAAAATGCGCTACTACGCCCGCTACCTCGACGAAGTCGAAGGACGTGAGGCGGAGATCTAGATGACCGCGCTGTTCGAAATCGCCGAGCCGGGCAATGGCCGAATCAAGGAAGCGTGCCAGACAGCGGCGGTCGGCATTGACCTGGGCACCACCAACTCGCTCGTCGCCATCGTGCTCGGCGACGGAAGGCCGCAGGCGGTCTCCATCGACGAAGGCTCGACCCTTCTGCCGAGCGTGGTGCACTACGGTGCGTCGGGCGAGCCGGGCTCGGTGATCGTCGGCCGCGCCGCGCGCCGGCTGGCCGCGCAATTCCCCAGCGACACCATCGTCAGCGTCAAGCGCTTCATGGGCCGCGGCTCTGCCGACCCGGAGACGTTGCGGCTGAGTCCTTACAAGTTCGCCTCCGGAGACAGCGGCTCCGTGGTCCGTTTCGAGGTCGCGCGGGGCCGTAAAGTCAATCCGGTCGAGGTGTCCGCCGAGATCCTGCGCGCGCTCCGGTCGCGCGCCGAGGAGCGACTCGGGATCAAGATCCAGCAGGCGGTCATCACCGTCCCCGCCTACTTCGACGATGCACAGCGGCAGGCGACCAAGGAGGCCGGGCGGCTGGCGGGCATCGAGGTCCTGCGGCTGTTGAATGAGCCCACCGCGGCCGCGCTCGCGTACGGCCTGGACAAGAAATCCTTCGGGACGTTTGCGGTCTACGATCTTGGGGGCGGCACATTCGATATCTCGATCCTGAAATTGGTCGAGGGCGTGTTCGAGGTGAAAGCCGTCGGCGGCGACTCGGCGCTGGGCGGCGATGACTTCGATCGCGCGCTGGCCACGTTGCTGCTGGGGCATGCAGCCCGCGACCCGCGCAGCGTCCGCATCGCCATCGACGAAGCCAAGGCAGGGAAAGAACGGCTGACCACCGAAGCGCAGACGCAGGTGCTGGGCCGCACGCTCACTCGGGCGCAGCTGGAGGAAGTCATCCGGCCGCTCATCGAGCGCACCGGCCCCGCCTGTCGCCGGGCGCTGAAAGACGCTGGCCTTACGACCAACAACAAGCTCGACGGCGTCATTCTGGTGGGCGGCTCGACGCGCGTCCCCGCGGTCCGCGCGTTCGTGCGCGAGCTCTTCGGGCTGGAACCGCTCGCCGACATCGACCCCGACGAGGTGGTTGCGCTCGGCGCCGCGGTGCAGGCCGATCTCCTGACCAGCGACTCTCCGCAGCACGACGTGCTGCTGCTCGACGTGGCGCCGTTGTCGCTCGGCCTCGAGACCATGGGCGGCCTCGCGGAAAAGCTGGTGCAGCGCAACACCACCATCCCGACCAACGCGACCCAGGAGTTCACCACTTTCGCCGACGGCCAGACGGGCATGGACATCCACGTGGTGCAGGGGGAGCGCGAGCTGGTGCAGGATTGCCGCTCGCTGGCGCGATTCACGCTGGGTGGAATTCCGCCTTTGCCGGCGGGACTCGCACGCGTCGCGGTGACTTTCCAGGTCGACGCTGACGGCATCCTCTCGGTGACCGCGCGCGAGCAGCTCACCGGCGTATCGCAGAGCATCACCGTCAAGCCGTCGCACGGCCTCACCGATGACGAGATCGAGCGGATGTTGCTCTCGTCCATCGAGAACGCCGAGGCCGATGTGCAGGCACGCATGCTGATCGACAACCGCGTCGAGGCGCAGCGGATCTTGAAGGCGACCGAGACCCAGCTCGACGCCAATGGCGATTTACTATCGAATCAGGAGCGATCGACTATCGAAGCCGGGATGGCCGACCTGCGGGCCCGGATGGCATTGACTGACCACCACGCCATCAAGGACGCCATCGACCGGCTGGACCACGACAGCGCCGAGTTCGCGAAGCGCGTGATGGACCGCGGCATCGACCGCGCGCTCAAGGGGCGCTCGGTGGGCGAGTTCGAAGGAGAGGTCGGCGCGCACGCGGCCAAGGCTTACTCGGCGCACGTCGAGCAAACGACTCTTTACGAGGACAAGTGATGCCAAGGGTCACCATCTACAATCCGCGCGGCGAGTTGGAGGCCGAAGGCGAGGCCGAGCCGGGGATGAACCTGCTCGAGACTTCGGTGAAGCTGGGCGCCAGGCACGGTAGCGCCTGTGGCGGCGTCTGCAGCTGCTCGACCTGCCACGTCTGGATCAAGAAAGGCGTGGCCTCGCTGGCCGAGCAGGAGGACGCCGAGGCCGACATCCTCGACCGGGCGTTCGACGTCAAGCCGTCCTCGCGGCTGGGCTGCCAGGCGCATTTATCGAACGTGGACGTCGCTTATCAAATCACCGAAGAGAGCGAGCGGACCTGGTACGACGAGCACCCGAAAGAGCGGCACGAGGCGGAGGCTGCCGGGATCTGGCCGCCGCCTGCCGGGCCCAAGTCCGCACCATGACCTGGACCGACGTGACCGACATCGCCATCGCGCTGCACGAGCGGTTCCCGGAGCAGGACCCGCTCGAGGTCCGCTTTACCGATTTGCACAAATGGGTTACCGAAATTACCGGTTTTACCGGAGCGCCGGACCAGAGCAACGAGAAGATCCTCGAGGCCATCCAGATGGCCTGGCTCGACGAACGCGAATGAACATCGCGAGAGCGAAAGCAGCGCTGAAGAAGGCTGCGCTGGCCGCGCCCGGTGCCTGGGAAGACCATCCCTGGGGCGAGAATGTCTACAAGGTCGGCAAGAAGATCTTCCTCTTCCTCGGGGTCGACAATGGCGACGGCTCGCTCCGGTGCACCGTCAAGCTGCCGGACAGCGCGGAGGCGGCACTGAGCCTGTTCTCCTTCTGCGCGCCCACCGGCTACGGCCTGGGCAAGAGCGGCTGGGTCAGCTCGATCTTCGCCAAGGGCGAGGACGTACCGCTGCCGTTGCTGCAGGAGTGGATGGAAGAGAGCTACCGCGCCGTCGCGCCGAAGAAGATGACCAGGCCCGCGCCGAAGAAGCCACCCCGCAGGCGCGCGCCCGCGTAGAGCAGCCAGGTTTATTGCAGCGGTCCGGTGAGCAGCAGGTCGATCTCCTCACCGCTCTCAATCCGGCCGTCACCCGGGGGAATCACGGCGACGGCGTTGACCGCGGACCAGCTCGCGATCTGCATGCTGCTCTGCTGGCCACCGGGCGCGAAGGTGAGGGTCGTACCGGACAGCGTAGCGCGGCCGCGGGGAAAAAAGGTCTGCCCGGGCACCCGCGCAATCGAGCCGCGCAGGACCGCGCGCGCGGAAGGACGCCCGGGACGCGGATCGCCAGCGAGCATGCGCAGCGCGAGCCGCACGAAGAGCTCGAAGCAGAGCGAGGCGGCGGCGGGGTTTCCCGGCAGTCCGAACAGCAGCCGGTCGTCGGAACTGCCGAAGAGGACGGGCTTGCCGGGGCGGATGGCGACGCGGTGGAAGACGAGCGTACCGCCCAGAAGTTCGAGCGCGGCTTGCGCATGGTCGTGGTCGCCCACGCTGGCGCCACCGGTGGTGAGCAGCACGTCCGCGTCGGCCAGGCGCAGGCGCGCGGCGATGCGGGCGGCGTTGTCGGACTCGATGCCAAGCAACACCGGATCGGCGCCGGCCTCGCGCGAGAGGGCGGACAGCGAGAGGCTATTGGTCTCGATGAGCTTGCCGGGTCCGGGCTCGCTGCCAAGCGGAACCAACTCGTCGCCGGTAGCCAGGAGCGCGATGCGCGGACGGCGGTGCACGCTCACGGCCGGCACACCGCACGCGGCCGCGAGCGACAGCTCGGCCGGGCCAAGCCTGGCGCCGGCCGGCAGTGCCTCGACCCCCTGCCGCAGCTCTTCGCCGCGCCGCCGGACGTGCTGGCCTTCTCGCGGCACCTCTTCGAGGGTCAGGCGCGCGCCGTCGCGAACGCAGCGCTCCTGCATCACCACGCAGTCGGCGCCGGACGGCAGCGGCGCGCCGGTGAAGATGCGCGCGGCCTCGCCGGCTGCGAGCGCGCGCGACCAGGGCGCATCGCCGGCCGCGAGCTCGCCGATGATCTGCAGGGACGATCCGGAGTCGGCGGCACGCACGGCATAGCCATCCATCATTGAGATATCGGCGCCGGGCTGGTCGCGCCGCGCGACCACGGCTTTGGCAAGAATGCGCCCAGCGGCCTCCGGAAGCGGCACGGTCTCGGCCGGCAGCGCGTGGCAGCGGGCGCGGACCAGCAGGAGGGCTGCGTCGAGATCGATCATGATGCACAGCTTGCCAAAAACCAGAGCCAGCGGCGCACAAACCTGAGGGGCGGAAACAAAAAAGCCCTACCCTTGCGGGCAGGGCCTTCCAGTCCTGCGACGGGCGCTTTCGACTGCGCGCCCAGGGATCCGCCGCCGGCGGCGTCATGGTGCCGAAGAGAGGACTCGAACCTCCACGGGGTTGCCCCCACCAGACCCTGAATCTGGCGTGTCTGCCAATTCCACCACTTCGGCATGGCGCCATTTGAAGCCGCCGCGACTTAGCGGAGACCCGTGGTCAAGTCAAGACAGGGAATGCGATGACTGGCGGTGTGCGCTGGTGCTGGGCTAGTGTAAGTGTGGCATTGTCAGCGAATCTTGGAGAGCTTGGCTGTGAAGCTGCCTCGAACCCAGCGCCGTGTGTTGATCGTCGACGACGAGCAGGGCTTTCGCGATGGCGTCGCCGACTTGCTCGACATGGAAGGCTACTGCGTATCGGTGGCGCGCGACGCGGTCGAGGCTGTGCGGCTGGTGCCCGAGTTCCGGCCCGAGGTCATCCTCCTCGACCTGCGCATGCCGCTGCTCGACGGGGAAGCTTTCCTCCGCGGGATGAATGGGCTGCCCGCGAGCGCCCGGGTTCCGGTGGTGCTGGTCAGCGCGAAAGAAGACCTGGCGATCATCGCCGGACGCACAGGGGCAGCCGGATACCTGTGCAAGCCTTTCGAAGCGCCGGAGCTGCTGACGATGCTCGACCGCATCCTCGGCTGAAAGCTTGTTGATGGGGTTCCGTAGCTCGACGGTCTCGCTGGGGTCTGCCAGCGCGACCGTCGGACCTGCGGCGTGCCCCAGCACTTGAGCCGCCGGCGCCCGCTCGCGCCGCGCTCTCGTTCAGCGCTGACACCCAGGCGACTTTACTGCTGCTCGGGCTTCCCAGCGCCGCTGCCGTCCGGGCGGCGGCGAACCGGTACAACTGCCTGTGTCGTCTCGGCGGCGCCGGTCGGCAAGGGGGCCGACTGCTGCGCCGGCTCTGCCGTGACACTCGGCTGTCCGGCGGCGATGGGCTCGCCCGGGGCTGCGGTCGGCGCATCCAGCGCTGGGGCTGCGACCGGACCAGTCGCAGCGGGCTCGGCCCGCGGACGATCAGCCGAGGCAGGCCCGGTGGCTTTGGGTCGTTCCTTGCTGGCCGGCGGCGGCGTGGGGATCCCTGCCTGCCAAAGCCGTCGCTCAGCCTGCGCAAGCTTCTCTTTGGTCAACTCCAGCTCGCCCTTGGCCACGGAGAACACGCGATGATTGGTATCGGCGCGGCCCTTGGCGCGACGCACCGACTCGCTCGCCTCCTGCTCCTTGCGCTTTGCCTCGCGCACAGCTTTCTCGGCCTCCGCTGCGCGCTGCTCGACCTCCGCGCGCTGAGCCTCGATCTCCTTGCGCTTCACTTCGATCTCGACGCGCTGCCGCTCGAAATCGGGTGGGAGCGGCGCCGCTGCCGGCGTCGACACTGCCAGCGGCCGCGGCTGTGCCGCCAGATCGCGCACCCTGGCCTGCGCCGACGCCAGCTCCGCGCGCGCGCTGGTCTCGGCAGTCTTGGCCGCGGCCAGATCCCGCCGCGCCTGCTGCTCGGCAGCGTGCACGTGGTCGGTCAGCTTGCGCGCATTCGACAGATCTTCTTCCAGCTCCGCCTCGCGAACGCCGCGCGGCTGCTTTTGCGCGCCCTTCCCGTCGTGGCTCTTCCGACGCGACTCCACCAGCTTCTCGCGCGTGTCGGCGAGCTGCGTCGAGCGAACCTTGAGCTCCTCGATCGCACGCCGCTGATCGGCCCGCGCGCCTTCGGCCTGCTTCACTGCCTCGTCGGCGTGGGCGCGCAAGGCTGCGACGGCAGAGGCTGCCGACTGCCACTGGAACCAGAACACGACCGCGAGCACTGCCGCGATCACCGCAATCAGGAAGGCAAAACCGGCCATATGCTTCTCCGCAAAGGGGCGCGCAGACCACGAGAAAGGGCGCGCAGACTAGCCGATGCGGTGACGGGGGGCGAGCGAAAGATCGACCGGGCGAGCGGGCGGCTCCGAGCAGCGACCAGCGCTAGATGGTGGGTGGTACGCCCTTGAGCTCGTTGAAGACGGACTCTTCGACCCCGGCACGGTGCTCCTTGCCGGGATGGAAGCTGTAGGTCGGCCCCATGAACCGGATGCCGGGCGCGCTGTGATCGCGCACCTCTTCGATGCGCAGCGTGACCAGTGCGGAGGGGAAAGGCGTCGAGTTCATCAGCTCTTTCTCGACGGTAGCGACCCCGCGCAAGCCGTAGCAGAGATCGTCGCCCAGCACTTCGACGGCCACCTTGCCGTTCAGGCGCACGTTCTTGAGCGCCCGTCCGCGGGTGTCGATGGCCATGGTCAGCGAATGTTCATTGCGCGCCACGACCCAGGTCATCAGCGTGGTCATGGGCTCGCCGTGCTCATCGACAGTGGCGACAACGCAGGTCTGGCCGCCGAGAAGGAAGTCCACCAGGGCCAGCGGCATGCCGGCGGGTGCCTGCGCAGGCGGCGAGGCGTGAGGTGGTTTGGGAGCCTCGGGAGCGTCGGCCATGCAGAGAGTCCTTCCCTTACGGGCAGGCGGGTATGCGCGAGGCGCGGGCGCGGAACACGGCGCAGGCCTGGTCGCGCTCGACGCCGTCGAGCTGGGCAATGACCAGCGAAAGGATGCCGACCGGGGCGCCGCGATCGACCGCGCGCGAAGCCGCGAGGACCGCACGCGCGGCAGAGACCAGGTCGCCGGTGGCGTCGGCCCAGGCCCAGAGCGCGCCGGCGAGCGCTGCCGATGCGGGAGCGCCAGCAGGCAGCGGACGAGCGAGATCGAGATCGCCGGCCGGGTCGCCCGCGGGATCGCTCGCCGCCAGGTAGCCTGGGTCGGAGGAGGCGACCGCGCCGAGGAAGAGCGCGATGCCCTCCGCATCTTCGGCGTGGGATTCGGCCAGCGAGCGCAGCTGCCGGCGGGAAAGCTCGCGAACGACCGCGCCCGGGTTGTAGGCGGCCGGGACGCGCGCGCTGCGAGGGCCATCGCCCAGCGTGAACGCGTCGATGGTGGAGAGATAGTGGAGGCCCGGGACCTCGGAGTCGGCGGCGACCGGCGCGGGCGGCAGAGCCTCGGCGCCGGCGCTGAGCAGGAATTGGCGGGCGCGGTCCATGGCCGCGTACTGGCCGAGCAGCGTCACGCAGCGCACCGTGCGCGCCACCAGGGCGCCAGAGACCTTGCGTCGCACGGCGCAGTCGGGCGCGGCCCCACCCTGGCTGAAGACACCGGCAGGCCCGCGCACCGCGGTCAGGTCGACCCCCGGCAGGTCCACTTCGACCGCGGAGAGTTCGCCCGAGAGCCGGTCCACGCCCAGTACGGAGACGCGGTCCCCGGCGCTGTTGGCGGGACCGCACGCCGCGGATCCCGCGGCAGCGAAGAGCAAGGAAATGGCGAGGGCGGAACGCATCGGGGCCAGTACTCTACCAACAACCGGCCGGTGCGAACACCTTCCAGACGCTGGAATGTTGGCTAGAGTGTCCGGGATGCGGCTGTCGATCGCCACCAAAGTTTTCCTCGGCTTCGTCGCTGTGCTGCTGACCTCCGGCTTCGTCTCGGTCTACGGCATCGTGCGGCTGCACCGCATCGGGCTGGGGCTGTCACTCGTGCACCGGTACTCGCCGCTGGTGTTGGCGACCGGCTCCCTGGAAGGTTTCCAGAAGGAGCGCGAGCGGAACACCGAGCGCCTCCTCGCCGAGACCGATCCCGCCGCGCGCCGCGGCCTGGTGGACCGGAAGTATTTCCCGCGTGTGGCCGCGGACCTGCTCGCCATCGAGCGGCGGCTCATCGATGACGCGCGCGCCGGGCTGGCCGGCAGCGAGGGGGCCGCCCTCGACCGCATCGCGGCGCGGCTCGGCCAGGTGGGCTTGAGGATCGACGACGAGGAGAAAGAGGCCACCGCGTTAGCCGCCGTCACGGACGCGCCGCCTCCCGAACTGGTGGCGCGGCTGAAGACCGCCGAGCGCCGCGTCGATCATGAGATCAAGACGCTGGGACAGGTGCTGCAGGAGCAGATGGACCAGGGCGTCGCCGAGGCCGAGCGCCAGGAGATCGCCGCACGCTGGGCCGTGCTCGCCCTCTCCACGCTGGCGCTCGCCATCGGGCTGTTCGTGACCTTCCTCTCACAGAAAGCGTTGCGGCCCATCCGGCGGCTGACCGAGGCGGCGCAGCGGCTGGGGCGCGGGTCTCCCGAGTCGGCGGTGATGGTCCCGGACCAGGGCGCCGATGAGCTGGCCCTGCTCGCCCGCGAGTTCAACGCCATGGCGCAGCGACTGGCGCTGCGCGAGCGCGAGCTGAAGGCGCAGGGCGAAACGCTGCTGCGCTCGGAGCGGTTGGCGGCCATCGGGCGCATCGCCGCCCAGATCACCCATGAGATCAGGAACCCCCTGTCGAGCATTTCGCTGAACGCCGAGGAGCTGGGGGAGCGCCTGCGCGACGGGCCTCAGGCAGCTCTCTGCGATGCGATCGTGCGTGAGGTGGACCGGCTGGCGGCGGTCACCGAGGAGTATCTGCGCTTTGCGCGGCTGCCCAAGCCGCAGCCGGTCCGCACCGACGTCAACGAGGCGGTGCGCGACCTGCTCGACTTCGTTCGGCCTGAGCTCAAGGCGGGTGGCGTGCAGCTCGACCAGCAGCTCGCCGTCCAGGTTCCCGAGGTGCTGGTGGACGTCGGCCAGCTGCGGCAGCTGCTGCTCAACCTGGTCCGCAACGCGCGCGAGGCCATGCCGGCGGGCGGCGCCCTGCGCGTCTCGACGGCCCTCACGGCGGGCTTCGTCGCCATCGCCGTGCAGGACGCTGGGCCGGGCATTCCGCCCGAGCGGCTGCAGCGCATCTTCGACCCGTTCTTCACCACCAAGGAGCGCGGCACCGGCCTGGGCCTCGCGCTCGCCCAGGAGATCGCGCAGGAGCACGGCGGGCAGCTCACTTGCCAGAGCGCCCTCGGCACCGGGACCACTTTCACCCTGCGGCTGCCCGCGGCGCCCGCTCTGCCGGAGGGCCATTCGGACGACGCAACGCACCAGGCGATTGCACCTTCGTGACCTCGCCACTATTCTCCGCGCCCCTTTGACGACTACCTCCGCGCCCGTCCACAAGAGTTTGCTCGACAACGGCCTCCGGGTCGTCACCGTCGAACTGCCCCACCTCCACGCCGGCATGGTCGCCGTCTACGTCCACGCGGGCTCGCGCCACGAGAGCGCGCCGCAGAACGGCGTCTCGCACTTCCTCGAGCACCTCTTCTTCCGCGGCAGCGAGGGCTTCCCCGAAGGCCGCGCCATGAACGCGATGGTCGAGGACGTGGGCGGCTCGCTCAACGGCGTCACCACCCGCGACCACGGCTACTACTTCACCCCGGTGCACCCGGCGCGCCTCGAGGTCCCCTTTACCGTGCTGGGCGACATGCTGGCGCGGCCGCTCTTCAAGGAGATCGAGCTCGAGCGCGAGGTGATCCTCGAGGAGATCCTCGACGAGGTGGACGAGGACGGCCGGGACATCGACGTCGACAATTTGTCCAAGGCGGCAATGTTCGGCGCTGACCCGCTGGCGATGAAGATTGCCGGCTCGCGCGAGAGCGTGCAGGGCTTGCGCGAGGAGGATCTGCGCGCGCACCACCAGCGAGCTTACGGCGCGCGCAATCTGGTCGTCGCCTGCGCCGGGCCGGTGCGACACGCGCAGATCCTGGAGTTGGCGAGCAAGACGTTCGGAGCGCTGCGGTCAGGCGGCACGCTGGTCGACCCCGTCGCACGCGTGTTGCCCGGCGGTCCGCGCCTTGTCGCCGTCGAACACCGCGAGTCGCAGATGGAGCTGCAGCTCTCCTTTCCCGGTCCGGCTGAAGAGCACCCCGACTTCCCCGCGCTGCGAGTGATCAGGCGCGTACTCGATGACGGCCTGGCCTCGCGGCTCCAGCTGGCGCTCGTGGAGCGCAAGGCGCTGGCGTACTCGGTGGGCGCCGGCATGGACAGCTTCACCGATTGCAGCGTCTTCGAGATCGGCTGCGCCTGCGCGCCCAAGAAAGCGCCGCAGGCATTGGAAGAACTGGTCAAGCTGCTTGAAGAATTGCGCACCACGCCGGTGCCGCCGGAAGAGCTGGAGCGCGCCAAGAAAAAGTCGCGCATGTGGCTGGAGTTCTCGCTCGACGCGCCGTCGGAAATGATCGGCTGGTATGGCGGTGGCGAGCTGCTGCGGCCGCCAGCCGAGACCTTCGAGCAATGGATCGAGCGCATCGAAGCGGTGACCGCGGCTGACGTGCAGCGAGTGGCGCAGGCAATCTTCCGGCGCGAGGCGATGGTCGCGGTTGCGGTGGGCCCGCTCGCGGGGGTGGAGAAGAAGCTGCAGAAGGTCGTGGACGGGGCGCTGTGAGCGACCCGCTCGGCGGGCTCGCGCAGCCGAGGCAGCCGCCGTCGCCGAGCGTGCACCGCGCACCGTTTACGCCCACCACCATCGCGCTCCTGGCGGTGCTGGGCGCGGTCTTCCTCGCCGAGCTCGTGGTCGGGCACGACTCCTCCGGGCAAAATCCAGTCGCGCTCTTGCAGATGGGGTCTCTCTACCCGCCCGCGGTCCGCGACGGCGACCTCTGGCGCATCGGCTCATACGCGTTCCTGCACATCGGCTGGGTCCACATCGCGATGAACGGCTACGCGCTCTGGATCCTCATGCGTCCCCTCGAATCCACTTTCGGCCAGGCCGTCTGCCTGGGCCTCTTTTCCGCGACCGCGCTGCTGGCGGGTGGCGCGAGCTACGAGTGGAGCGTGCTGCACCACGCCTCGGCGCAGGCTGCTGGCGCGTCGGGCGGCGTCTTCGGTCTCTTTGGCGCCACCGTCTCCGTCTACTACCGGCTGCGGCATCGCATACCGCCCGAGGCGATGCGGGCCGCCATCCGCGTGTTGCTGATCAACCTGGCCATCAACGCAGCCATCGCGCTTTCGGGTTTCGTCGACAACGCCGCTCACATCGGCGGCTTTGTCTCGGGCATCGCGCTCGGTCTGGTCGCGCCCATGGCCGTGCTTCCGCGCCGCTTCTGGCATGCACCTTCGCGGTGGCTGCTGGTCGCCTCCGCGTTCGTGCTGGCCGGTATGGAGGGCGCCGCGGTGGCGCGCGTACTCCACCCGCGCGCGCGCACGCTGCGGGGGCCCGGCGTCGAAGCGAAAGTGCGCGACCTGCTGGTGCCCAGCGAACCAGGCCTCGCGGTGCTGCCGGGCGTGATGGCGCTGCAAATCTCAAGCGAACAAGAGCCGCTGCAGATCGAGGCGGGAGAAGACTCGCTGCGCATCGGCGAGCGCACCTTCCTGCGCCAGCGCTCCTCGAAGGACGGAGTCGAGCGGACCCTGCTTGCCACCGCCGAAGGCAGCGGCCGGCTCGTGCTCGAGTTTGAGTGCGGGTCGCCGCTTTGCATGGGCGCGCTGGCGGAATCGTTTTACGTAACGGCCGCTCGCAGCTTGAAATCGCTGCGCTGAAAGCACGGCCGGCGCGGCGCTGGCGTGGTAGATTGCTGCATGCGCGAGTTCCTCTACCGGCTGGTGGAGCGCCTCCATGAGGAGGCCCGCCCGCTCTCGCGCAACAAGCACTTTCACTCGTTCGAGCCCGCTCCCGGCGAGACGCGGCGTGCGCTGCGCATCGACCGGCACCTGCGCGACCTCGAGCGGCATCTGGCCGTCCTGATGGAGCGCGGCGAGCGTCCCAGAATCCGGACCCTGCCCGGCGGCGGCGTCCAATTGGTGCTGCGCCACCCTAAGCTTGCGGTGGTGCGAACCGCGACGCTTTCGCCAGAGGAAGCTCGGCTCCTTGCCGGACATCCGGCTGGGGCCTGGGCGCTCGGTGAGCCTGCGCGCGAGCCCGGAAACACAGGTCCTGCCGCCAAGCAGGGTTGAACTTCCCACAGTTCGTCGGGTGCAAATGGGCCACGCCGTTTGCTTGCGCACGGGGCTGTCCGCCTGCAGGGCGGGCCCCTTGAATTGCGCGCCTTTCCGTCCTTATCGTTGAGATGCTCCCGGAGTCTATTTCGCTCGCGGGAGGTATCGAACAAGATCTTCGAGGTTCCCCAGGACGGGGCGCCGCTTTGCGAAAGGCACGGGAATGGCGACTGGTACTGTGAAGTGGTTCAACGACGCGAAGGGCTACGGATTCATCACTCCGGATGGCGGCGGCAAGGACGTGTTCGTCCACCACACTGCCATCCAGATGGAGGGATTCCGAAGTCTCGCAGAAGGTCAGAAGGTGGAGTACGAGGTGACCGAGGGTCCGAAAGGCCCGCAAGCGGCAAACGTCCGAAAGGCTTGAGTCAGGCAATTCGCGAGTCGCAGCGAGCATCTTGCTTCTGGAATTTGAACCGCTCGGCCACCGCGGTTGGCCGGGCGGTTCTTACTGAACGTACCAGAGAAAGTTGAGGCGAAAGCCCACGGCAGTGGCGATCTCCGACGGGCGGCCGTTGTCTCTCGGTACCTGGTGCCAGTTGAAGAAGAACTCGGGGCTGAGGCGGAAGCTCTGCCCGAGGCGCGCGTCGTACGAGAGACCGGCGCCGGCGGCGAGGCCGGTGGGCGAACTCTGGCTCTGGTCATAGACGTTTCCATAGGAGTCATAGCAGTAGCCGCCGCAGGTGCTCCGCGAAAGCCCTCCGAGGCCAATGCCGGCATTGATGTTGAGGCCGTTGCCGTCGCGGTCGCCGATCAGCACCGTCTGGCCGCGCGCCGTGAACGTCCACGAGCTGACCGAGGTGCCGTCGTGGTACTGGCCGCTGTCAACGGCGAGGTCGCCGAAGAGCTGGAAGCGATCGCTGAAGCCGTAGCCCATGCGCAGATCGAAATCGAAGGCGCCGGCTCCTTGCTGCGGGGAAATGTGCAAGCCCGACCCGCCCAGGCCGAAGGAGAAGAGGAAGCCCTGCCGGGCGTCGCGGCGACGGCTGCGGCGCTGAACATACCGGGGCTGGTCATAGGAGTCGCGGCTGTCGCGCGGCCGGGCCGCCATGTCGCGACGGTCCTCGTCGGGCTGCCGGGCATCGGCGAGCGGCTCCGCCTCTGTTGCGACCGGCGCGCTCGACATCACGCCGTCGAGGACAGCCACCTCAGCAGCGAGCGCGACGAAGTTGGCAAAGAGGTCGACGGCGATCTGCCCGCCGCCGTCCCGGAACGACGCCTCGTTGGAGAGAGTGGAGGAGCCGGCCGCGTGAGCGACGGGCGTCAAGCCGGTGGCTCCCGCGCGCGCGGAAGCAGCCAGGCAGAGCGTGAATATTGCGAGACGGTTCATCGGTACAAAACCTCCCGGAGAGGGCAACCGCGACCTTCAGCGATCGGCCGCGGATTTTTATAACGCCGACATCCGCGCGCCGCCGGGCAAGCCAGCTGCGAGCTGTCCGCAGCCTGCTTGCACGTCCTGGCCGCCTGAGTAGCGGATGGCGAAGGGCATTCGCGCCTTCGCCAGGACATCAATGAACGACGACCTTTGCGCCCGGTTCGACCGGACGTAGCCGAAGGTGGTGCCGTTCACATCGATCAAGTCCACCACCACCAACTTCGGGTCGAGCAACCTTGCGAGCGCGTGAGCGTCTTCCACCGAGTCATTGACGCCGCCGAGCAGCACGTATTCAACCAGCA
>JANYKT010000217.1 GCA_025358085.1 Deltaproteobacteria bacterium
CAACAATTACTACGTCACCTATGTGAGCGAGAGCACCGCGCTGCGCGCCATCGAGGCCGCCTCGAACGGCATCCAGATGCTCGCCTCCGGCTTCACCATCGTCCGCGACATGGGAAACAACGGGCTCTATGCGGACACCGCGCTCCGCCAGGCCATCGAGCAGGGCTGGATTCCCGGGCCGAAGATCATCAACTCCGGGAGGGCGCGATCCTGAAATGAGGCCCCGCCTCGTATAGGCCGCAATGCCCGAGGTCGGCATCGATCATTTGACCGATCCCCAGCGACCCGTTGAGCTGATCCCCTGGGGGCATGGACAAGCCGAGCATGGGGTCGAATGCGTCGAAGAGCAAGGTGACGAAGGAGCTGTGCGCCGCGCTCGGAGGTGCGACTTCGGCGCTGCAGGATGCGGTGGAGGGGCGGCTGAAATCGTGGCTCGGCGTCGAGTCACCGAGCGAGTTCCGGATGATGGAGTTGGAGGTAACGCAGTTGGCGCGCGAGGTTGCCGACCGGGTGATGGCGATCTTGCTGCGCGCCAAGCTGGAGGACGCCGACTTCCAGAGGCGGTGTTCGAGTGCTGCGCGGGCGGGAGCGGAGCAGAAGGTGCGTAGCGGAGCGGCCCGGGAGGTCAGCGTGACGCTGCTTGGGGGCGCCGAGGTGAGGGTGAAAGTCGGCTACCTGCGGCCGGACCTGCGCGGCCGACCCGGTCGGAAGCGGGGCCACGGTCGGCGGGGGCGCGGCGGAGCGGGGCTCTATCCGGCGCTGGCGGCGCTGGGGATCTGGTGCGGAGTAACGCCAGCGCTTGCGGACGAGGTCAGCCGGCAGGTCACCGACAGCGACTCGGTGCGGACCGGCCAGGCGGCCCTCATTCGACGAGGGATCGACCTCGGCTACAAACAGACGCTGAGCTTGGTGAACTCGTTTGGACGGAGAGTGGTCGAGCAGCGCACGGCCTGGTTGGCCGAGACGCTGCTTGCCGACCTGCGGGCGGGGCCGCTCGCGGGTAAACGCGTGGTCGTCGGCATCGACGGCGGACGGATCCGCGAGCGGGTGACGCTCCCCGGCCGCAGGAGCGCAAGGACCGGCCACCACCGCTTCGAGGCGCCCTGGCGCGAGCCGAAGCTCTTCACCATCTACCAGATCGACGAGCAGGGAAAGGTGCAGGACTCCTTCCGGCCCGTCTACGACGGGACCATGGCCGATTGCGACGGTCTATTCGCAATGCTCGGGGGATATCTGCGCGCACTCGGCGCTCACGAGGCGAAGGAACTGGTGGTCGTCGGCGACGGCGCGCGGTGGATCTGGGACCGCATCGACCAACTCGCCGAGACGGTCGGCATCGCCCAGGAAAAGGTCCGCCAGATCGTGGACTGGTTCCACGCCGTCGAGGTCCTGGAGAAGGTCGCCGACGCCCGAGCGCGCTGGCCCGAAGGGGAGCGCGCTCGCTGGCTCGGGCGCGCCAAGGACCAGCTCCACGCCGGCAAGATCGACGGCCTGCTGGCCCTCTTCGAGGGGCTCGCCATTGGTCGCCGGGCCGCCGCGGTCAACAAGCACCGCGATTACTTCGAAGGCAATGCCGCCCGGATGACCTACCAAGCCTTCGCCGCCAAGAAGCTCCCCAACGGCAGCGGCGCCATCGAGAGCGCGATTCGCCGGGTCGTGAACCTGCGCATGAAGGGGAATGGCACCTTCTGGCGCATCGAGAATGCCGAGGCGATGCTGATGCTGCGCAGCTATCTCAAGGCCGGCCGCTTCGACGACCTCGTCGATTGGTCCATCGCCTCGGCAGCGCCGTGGTGGCCATCAACGCCCTCGCATAGCTCTCCATTGGGCGCTCTATCGTGAATGGGCCTCATTGATGGACCGCTCCCCATCAACAGATCATAGCCGCCCAGGGTGATGGTGCGCGCAGAGGGACGAAGGTACTGCGCACCACTCGTAGCCACAGCTTGAATCGTGCGCTGATAGGTTGCAGTCGTGTGGGGCACGCCGTTGTCGAGGTAATAGCGGACCTTGGTACTGACCAGCACGGTTGGCATGCCGCCGATGTGGTCGGCGTGATTGTGGCTCGCAACCAGCAGGTCCAGGGTGTCGATCCCGAGCGCCTGTAATTG
>JANYKT010000007.1 GCA_025358085.1 Deltaproteobacteria bacterium
TGTGAAACGCGCCGTGCGCGCGCTGCCAGGCGTAAGCGATGTGGACGTGCAGGTCACCTTCGAGCCGCGCTGGACGCCGGAGCGGATCAGCGCCGACGGCCGTGCGCAGCTTGGCTGGTGACTTCCTGAACTACCGGAACAGTAGCGAACGGCGCGCAGGACTTGCGGGGACGCGCAATTCCGCGCGCAAGGGTTGCGCCTGGCGCCCCCCAGGGGGCACGCGGCCGTGGTGAAACGTCCGGGGCACGGGACTTGCGATTCGGCGACTTAGTTTGACCTCACACCATCTGGAGCTTGATATGCTTCTTGCCCTCCTGCTCGCAGCCACGCTCCCCTCGGAATGGACCCTCGCTGGCCAGCAGGCCATCTGCGGAAGCGGCCCGCGCACTCGCACCTTCGAGTTGAAGTCGGAGGAGAAGCTCGTCGAGGTAGGCAATGGACTCAAGGCGCAGGTGATGACCCTGGGCGGACGTCTCGCGCCGGTCCTCGAGGCGTGCGCGGGTGACACGGTGACCTTGCGCACGCACAACGAGGGCGAGATGGCGCACGGCATCGACTCGCACGCGTTCCGCGTTGACCCCGAGAAGTTCGGCCCGGTAGATGCGGGCGGAAGCGTCGAGTTCACCGACGTGCTCCGCACGCCCGGGGCATTCATGTTTCATTGCGCGTCCGGCCCGGTGACCGACGTGCACATCAAGTCGGGAATGTGGGGCGCGATGATCGTCTACCCGCGCAAGCTGCTACCCCGGGCGCGCGAGGTCGCCATCCTGCAGGGCGCCCTGTTCGGAACTCCCAACGACGCCAAAGTGATCTATGGCGACACCGCGATGATGGCCAGAAACGAACCGTATACAATGACTTTCAACGGACGCTTGGAACACGAGACGGTCCGAGCGAGCCCCGGTGAGCTGATCCGGGTCTGGTTCGTCAACGCCGGGCCGGGCATCTCCTCTCCGCACGTGATGGGAACGATGTTCGATCGCGTGTCCGCCAGCGGCAACCCTCGCAACGCAGAGGCCGACGTTCAGACGGCGCTGGTGCCCGCGGGCGGCGGCGCGATGCTGGAATTCCGACTGCCGGCGAACGGCATGTACATGCTGGTCGACCACGACAACCTGCGTTACCTCAACTACGGGTTCGCAATCTCTTTCGTCGCTGGTCAGGAGGAGCACGCCGTACACTCGATGCATCATTGAGGCTTATTCTCGTTGCCGTAGAAGCGGAACCAATTTCCGGGATCATCCTGCCACTCGTAGGCGAAACGGACCGCCGCTCCGCGGCACCGTAGCAGGCCCGGCGCGACCATGCTTCTGAGCATGGTCAAATCTCTTCGCTAATGCAACGAACTGGGCCGCGAGAACTGGGATTTGAATGTTCCACCTTTGTTCCACGAGACCGAAACGTCGCGCTCGCTCGAGCAACTCAAGTTGCGCGACCGCCTAGGAAATACAGGCAGTTGCGGCAACTGCGCGGGGAGCGATGTGAACCGGCGACCATCGCCTTGGCGCGGCGAGAAAAATAAAAAAGCCCGGACCCGCTAGCCACGCGGAATCCGGGCGAATTGGAGCGGAACACCAGATTCGAACTGGCGACCTTCGCCTTGGCAAGGCGACGCTCTACCAACTGAGCTAGTTCCGCGAAACGGCGCCCTGATTAGCTTCGCTGCTCTCCCGTGTCAAGCGTGTAGAACTCGCGAACGTAGTCGATGGCGGACCAGATGCCGGGGATGAGCGAGAGGTAGAGGATGACCAGTCCGGCGGCCTGGAAATCGGTCTCTACAGTCACCACCAGATAGTCGATGGAGTAGTGGTAGTGGAGCATCAGGCAGATCAGGCTGGTGAGCTGCAGCGAGGTCTTCCACTTGCCACCCTGCGAGGCCGAGATCACCAAGCCCTCGCTGACGGCGATGGTGCGCAGGCCGGAGATGAGGAACTCGCGCGCGAGGATGAGCACCACCACCCAGACCGGCACGCGGCCCAGGCGCAGGAGCTCGATGAGGCTGGCGGTGACGATGATCTTGTCGGCGAGTGGGTCGAGGAACTTGCCGAGCGTGGTGACTTTGCCGGAGACGCGGGCGAGCCAGCCGTCCACCCAGTCGGTGATGGCGGCGACAGCAAAGATCGCGGCGGCGAGGAAGCTGTTTCGGCGGCTCTCGTAAGCCAGCAACGCGAGGAAAACCGGAATCAAAGCCATCCGCGCGATGGTCATGAGATTCGGCGCATTGAGGAGTTCGTCGCGGAGCCGCTCACGGCGGGTGGGCTTGCGCGGAAGCTTCAGTGCGGCAGACACGGCCTCGGGGCCCACGGCTAGCGGCCGTCCGGTGCGTCGAGAAGCGCGTGGCCCTCGCCCGAAAGTTCGAGCGCGACGCCCAGCTCGGGCGCTTCTTCGACGATGGGCACCAGCCGCGGCTGGATCATCGGGCCGTGCCAGCCGACCAGCTGATCCATCGGGATGCGCATCGGCTCGCCCTTCACGATTTCGACCGCCTTCGGCTTTCCGGCGGTCACCAGCAGGAGCTTGCCGCGGCCTCGCAGGTGGACCAGGTGCAGGTCAGCGCCGGTCCGGCCGGGCACACGGCCATTCTCGAACACGATGCTTTCCTGGAAAGCGAAGAGGATTTCCTCGCGGAAGTAGGCGGGCTCGTCGCCAAGTTCGAGCGCGGTGAAATGGCGGCCCTCGCGCGAGATGATGAAGCGGCCCTCGCCGGTGGCGCGGAGCATGCGGCGCGCGCCCTCGCCGAAAGGCTTGTCGGTTGCCTTGCCGCGGAAGCGCTTGAGCTCGGGCTTCAAGACCACCGAGCCCCAGCTGGCGACCAGACCGTCAAGGCGGGTGAGCATCTCGCCTTTCAGCTGGATGAGGACTTCGGTGGGGCCGATGCCGAAGCCGCCCTCATTGGCCGGCATGGTCAGCATGGTGGTGCTGGTGTAGCGGGCCAGGGCGGTCGCGTCGCTGAACTCGGCGGCGGCCTCCGAGGGCGTCGCGGCCGGGGGTGGCTCCGGCGAAGGTCCGTGCACAGCGATGCGGCCCAGCGGGGTGGTCTGCTCGCGCGGCGCGACGGGTGGCGCGGCCAAGGTGGCGGGATCGGTCGCGACCCAGCGGCTGCCGGGCGCGGACGTCTCCACGGCGGCCGAGGGCTGAGGCCCGGCTGAGGCGAGTTCCGCGGCAAACTCGGCAGTCGTCGCGTGAAGCAGGGCCGGCGTCGCGTCCGCTCCAGGCGCGACTGCGCTCGCGAGAGCCGCCGCCATGGCCGGGATCTTGTCGGTCTGGTGGTGCGCCTGCGCGTCTGCCGGCGCGGTCGGCACCGTGCTCGGCTCAAGTTCCAGCGCGGACCGGAACGGCTTTTCTTCGCTGAGCGTGCGCTCGGCCTCCTGCGCTACTCTGCGCACCGGAGAGTCGGCGATTGCCTGGCTCATCCGGTCGGCCATGGCGGTGTTGCCGCTCTTGCGGAACCATTCACGCGCGCGCCCGAGGTCGCCCTTTTGCGCCAGCGCGAGACCGAGATAGTTCTGCGCCTTCTGGTGCTCGGGCGCGAGATCGAGCGCGGTCTCGAAGCAACGGACCGCGTCGGTAGAGGCATTCGACTTGAGGAAGACGAGGCCCAGATTCACCCGCAGCGTGGGGTCTGCCGGGTGGTCTTCGATTAAGCCGCGATAGATGGATTCGGCCCGCGCCAGCTCACCGAGCTTGAACAGCGAAAGGCCCAGGAGGTTGCGCGCCCGCTGGTTGCGCGGTTTGTAGCGCAGCGCCTTCTCCAGCGAATTGCGAGCCAGGGCTGCATCGCCGCGCTGGAGCGCACTGGTGCCTTGTTCGAGCGCGCGGTCGAACTCTTGATTCTGGGCGACGTCTGCGTCCTCTTCCTCGAAGATGCCAGCCGACGCCACCTGCGGATCGATCACGGTCCGGACTCCGCTCGCGCCAACTTCTGCTTCTGCGCCTGCCGCTTGAGTTCATAGTAGCGGGCCATCACCTTGCGCACGTACTGCCGAGTCTCGTCGAATGGCGGAACGCCGTGATATTTGCGCACCGCCTCGGGCCCGGCGTTGTAGGCCGCCAGGACAAGCATCATGTCGCCGCCGAACTGGTTTGCCAGTTGACGCAGGTAGCGCGTACCGCCGGAGATGTTTTGCCGCGGGTCGACCGGATCCTGGACGTACATCTCGCCGGCCGTCCCGGGCATCAGCTGCATCAAGCCGAGCGCGCCTTTCGACGAGACAGCGCCTGCATCGCCGGCGCTCTCCACCGCGATCACGGCGCGGACCAGTTCGGCCGGGATGTTGTAATACTGCGCGGCGCGGTCGATCTCGTCGGGCGGCGCGTCGCTGCGGCGCTCCCACCAATTTGATTCTTTGTGAGTCGCAGACGCTTTCGGGACGGCGCTCCTGCGCGAAGGCGCCGGCGCGTCATCGAGGTGCGTGACGCCGGCTTTGTCGGTCCACATATGGACTTGCGAGCGCGCCATGGCGGGCGCGCCGATCAAATTCGAGCTGACCAGGAAGGCTAGAAGGACGAGACGAGGCATGGTTCTGACTGAACGATAACCCTCGTTAGAGCCGGCAAGCAATCTTTGCCTCGGGCGCTCAGGGTGTATCTGTCAGGATCTATGCGCCACCAGTTCGACTACCTCGTACTCGGTTCCGGAATCGCCGGCTTGTCATTTGCCATGCAGGCAGCCCGGCACGGCTCTGTCGCCCTGCTCACCAAGAGGGCGCGAGGGGAGACCAATACGTCCTACGCGCAGGGTGGCGTCGCCGCGGTGTTCGGTCCACAGGACGACGTCGAACAGCACATCCAGGACACTTTGGTGGCTGGCGCGGGGCTGTGCCGCGAGCCGGCGGTGCGCGTCACGGTCGAAGAGGGACCGGCTCGAGTGCGCGAGCTCATCGAGCTGGGTGTCGAGTTCACCCGGGACGCCACGCCCTTCGGCTTCCACCTCACCCGCGAGGGAGGCCACTCGCAACGCCGCATCCTGCACGCCGCGGACCTGACCGGCCGCGAGGTCGAGCGAGGCCTGCTGCGCGCTGCCGAGGAGGCTGGCGTGCAGTTCTTCGAGGAGCACGCCGCCATCGACCTCATCACCGAGTCCAAGCTGGGCGCGTCGCCGGGCCGCGACCGCGCGCTGGGCTGCTACGCCCTGGACTCGCGCTCGGGCGAGGTGCACGTCTTTCTCGGCAAGGCCGTGGTGCTGGCGACGGGCGGCGCAGGCAAGGTGTATCTTTACACGTCAAATCCGGACGTCGCGACTGGCGACGGGCTGGCCATGGCGCACCGCGCGGGCGCCGCGGTGGCGAACCTTGAGTTCATCCAGTTCCACCCCACCTGCCTCTACCACCCGCAGGCAAAGAGCTTCCTGATCAGCGAGGCGCTGCGCGGCGAGGGCGGCATCCTGCGCAACAAGGCCGGCGAAGCCTTCATGGAGCGCTATGACCCGCGCAAGGAACTGGCGCCGCGCGATGTGGTCGCGCGCAGCATCGACAGCGAGCTCAAGCGGCGCGGCGATGACTGCGCTTTTCTCGACATGACCCACCTCGGGAAGGCGTTTCTGGTCGAGCACTTCCCGAACATCTACACCACCTGCCAGGCGTTCGGCATCGACATGGCGGTGACGCCAATTCCGGTGGTGCCGGCGGCGCACTATGTCTGCGGCGGCGTCTGCACGGACTTGAACGGGCAGACAACCATTCCGGGACTGCTCGCCATCGGCGAGGTGGCCTGCACGGGACTGCACGGGGCGAACCGGCTGGCGTCAAACTCGTTGCTCGAGGGCATGGTCTTCGGCCGGCGGGCGGTCACCGTCGCGCGTGAATTGGTGGCGCAAGCAACCGCGCCATCCGCGCGGGTGCCGGACTGGGACCCGGGCAGCGCGGTGCCGCCGGACGAAGGCGTGATCGTCAAGCAGAACTGGGACGAGATCCGGGCGCTGATGTGGAACTACGTCGGCATCGTCCGAACCGACAAGCGGCTGGCGCGGGCGCAGCGGCGGCTCGACAATCTGGTGGATGAGATCCACGAATATTATTGGGGCTACCTGATTACCCGCGACCTGCTCGAGCTGCGCAATCTGGCAGACGTAGCGCGGCTCATCGTCGCCTGCGCGCAGGAGCGCAAGGAGAGCCGCGGGCTGCACTACACGCTGTCGTGGCCGCGCCGCGATGACGTCACCTGGGTGCGCGACACGGTGCTGGTGCGCGGCAAGCCCTCCCTGGAAGCGTGGCCGCGCTGAGCAAAACGACGCACCTACGGCTTGGGTGATTTAGGGAGCGCGCGGCGGCTCGCCGGCCTCGGTGGTGGTCGCGGCGCCGCTGCCGTCGGAGAGCAGCCAACGAAACTCCATCTTGCCGAGCGCGCCCGCGGCGATGAGCTGCGCGTCGTTGGGCTCGCTGCTGTCGGGGCCGTGCCCGTCCGGGAAGTGCAGGACATAGGCGACCGAGTATTCGTCCAGGTAGGGATAGAGCGCGCGCAGCTCGGCGCTGAACGGCCGCTCCACTCGTTCGACGCGCTCGGGAGCATGCTCGCCGAATCCGGTGTTGAGGGCGATTCGCCAGACGGAGTTGGGGTCGTTCCAGTCGTTGGCGGTGAGGTCCGGAACGTAAACGATGGCGAAGAAAGTCGGGTGCGCGTCTTCCGTGCGCAGCCGCTCGAGCGTGCCGGCGGCCTGGTCGGGGAGCTCGGCGCGCATCTGGGAGATCTGTCTCGCCTGGGCGGCGATGACCTCGGGCGAGAGATAAACGATGCGGACGAAGGCGCGGGTCTCGA
The DNA here is from genome assembly GCA_025358085.1 of Deltaproteobacteria bacterium. GTDB lineage: Bacteria > Myxococcota > Myxococcia > Myxococcales > 40CM-4-68-19 > JANYKT01. The sequence goes on from JANYKT010000007.1 coordinate 6,754, forward strand.
GGCCGCTGTAGAGCGCGGCCTTGCGGGTCCAGAGCGCGAGGGTGCGGCCGTAAGGACCTTCGAGGTGCGGATCCGGGAACGGCAGGGAGCGGCAGCCCGCCGTGAGCGCCAGGGAAATGCTTAAGCCCTTAACCATCAAGCCCTTAATGAATTTTGACAGAGCGAGAAAATTACTTAAGGTCTTGACCTTCAAGGATTGCATCAAAAGTCGCTCCGGCTGAAGAGCGCTCGCAGCGGGATCCCGGCCGCCACCACCGCCGCGCGCCCGCCCTCCTCGCGGTCCACCAGCGCGATCACGCCCAACACGGTCAGCCCCTCGCTCCGGCACCGTTCCACCGCCTTCAGCGTCGACGCCCCGGTCGTCACCACGTCCTCCACGATCGCCACGCGCGCCCCCGGCGGCAGCCCCTTCTTCCCTTCGACCCACTGGTTCGTGCCGTGCCCCTTGGGCTCCTTGCGGACATAGAACGCAGGCAGCGGCGCGCCGCCGTCCGCAGCCAGGAATGACGTCAAGGACACCGCGCTCGCCAGCGGATCGGCGCCCATGGTCATTCCGCCGACGGCCTGCGCCTCGGGCCACACAGCACGGATCTCCGCGAGCATCAGTCGCCCCACCAGATAGTGCCCCTCGGCCGAAAGCGTCGCCTGCTTGGTGTCGATATAAAAATCGCTCTCGCGCCCGCTGGAAAGCACCACCTTGCGCTTCTCATACGCAAGCCGCGTCAGCAGCGAAAGCAACCGCTCCCGCTCGCTCACGAAACCTTCCGCGCGGCGCCGCGCGCTCGCTCGTCCAGCCAGCCGATCACGTCCTTGAAAACCAGCTCGCGCTCGGGCTCGTGGTACAGCTCGTGAAAGAAGCCGTCGTAGCTCTTGAATTGCTTGTCTTTCGCGGTCGCATGCTCGAAAAACTCGCGCCCCGCAGCCGCATCGGCGATCACATCCGCGCCGCCAAAAGTGAGCAAGAACGGCGTCACGAATTCGGTCGCGCGGCGCATCACCGTCTCCTGCGCTGCGTTTGATTCAGCGAACCAGCCCGGCGTCGCGATCCGCTGGTAGAGCGGGTCGGCCCGGGTCGCTTTCTGGATGGTCACATCCCGGGTGAGCTGCTCGGCCTTGAGCTCGTTCTTCATCGGCAGGCTGGGCAGGATGCGCGACATCAACTTGCCGGCAAGAATCTTGAGCGCCGGCACTTGCAGCTTGAGCCTGAAATAGGGCGAGCCGAGGATGACGCCGCGGACCGCGTCGGGGTGGTCGAGCAAATAGCGCGCGGCGATGAGCGAGCCGTGGCTGTGCGCGGCGATGAACAGCGGCGCGCCCTGGGCCTGCTCGCCGACGCGCTGCAGGAAGATCTCCAGATCCGAGAGATAGTCGTCGAAGCGATCGACGTGGGCGCGCTTGCCGCCGCTCTGGCCGTGGCCGCGGCAGTCCATCGCGTGCACCGCGTACCCCGCGTCTCCGAGCGCCTTGGTGATTTCAGCGTGCCGTCCCAGATGCTCAGCGTAGCCGTGCAGGATGACGACATGCGCTGGCGCGTCCGCGAGCGTGCGCGACTGGTAGTAGAGGCGCAGCCCGTCGCGCGCGGTGAAGAAGCCTTCGTCCGTCTTGAGATCGGCCATGAAGCTTTCTTGCAGAGCACGGCGTCAGTGGACAGTCAAGGAGCGAAGCTTTGCCTTGATCTCCTCTCGAACGCGCGCGTCATCCGGGTCGGGCGCGCGGTCGGGCGGGTCCAGCGCCGAGGCCAGTCCGGAGGCTCTTTTCGCGCTGCGGCGCGCGCCCACGGGAGCCAGGCGCTCGAGCGCGTGTCGAAAGGCGCGCTGGGCCTCGTCGCGCCGGCCCGTGGCGAGCAGCGCATCGCCCAGGTGGCTCAAGATGACCGGGTCGCCAGGCGAGAGGTGGTCGGCGCGCGTGATCTCTACCAACGCGCGCCGGGCCTCCCCGAGGCGGAGCAGGCAGTAGCCGTACGAGTCCGCCACCGCGCCATCATCGGGCCGCAGGTCGATGGCGCGCGCGAGCAGTTGTTCCGCTTGGTGCAGCGAGGCCGGCGACGCGTTCTGCTCGGCCAGGAAATACCCAACGTAGTTGAGCGCGCCCACATGCTGCGGCGCGAGCAACAGCAGCTTGCGCATGGCGGCGAGCGCGTCCGGCTTGCGCCCCAGGCGGTCCAGCGCGTTTCCGAGCGCGAAGAGCAGGCCCTCGGAATCCGGATGCGCGCGCGAGGCCGCGGCGAGAAGCTGCGCCGCCTCGGCCGCGCGGCCCGATCGATCAAAGGCCTCGAGCAACCCTTCGGCGACGCCCTCGTCGAGCGGCTGTTCCCCGAACAGCGCCTTGAGTTGCCGGCACGCCTCGGCCCTCTCGCCGCTCTTGCCGCGCAGCAGCGCCGCCTGCACGCGCGTATCGAGCAGCAGCGTGGCCGGCTCGATGCCGAGGAACGCAGGCGCGAACGAGCCGCCAATGCGCAGTGTTCGCTCCACTTTCTCGAGCGCAAGCGCCCCCTCTCGCGCGTGCCCGCGCTGTCCGAGCGAAAGGCCGCGATAAAAAGCCAGCTCCGGGTGGTCCGGGTAGAGCCGCAGCGCAGCATTCAGCGCCGCCTCCGCTTCGCCAGAACGCCGCGCGCCGAGCAGCGGAACGGCTACGCGCAACAGCGCGCCCGCCACCTCACGACGCTCGTCCTCGCGCTCGTTCCTGGTCGCGTCGAAGGGGTCCAGATCGGCCGCGAGCGCGAGCAGCTTCTTCGCCTGCGCCGAAGCGCTCTGGGCGTCGCCCTCCTCGAGCGAAAGCCGCGCCAGCGCCGCGATCACCTCCGCACTTTCGGGTCGCTGCGCCAGCAGTCGCAACTGCAGCGCACGCGCCTCCTCGTACCTGTGCCGCGATGCAAGCCAGGCCGCCTCGGCCGCCAGCGCCTCGGGATCGGACGGCTTCGCCTCACGCGCGCGCGCGAACGCGTCCGTGGGATCTTCATGATGGTCGGCGAGCCCGCGCGCCACGTCCACCCACGCGCCCGCGGCCTGCTCGCCGAGCTTCTCAGCGGTCCAGGTGGTCTCGCCATCGTCGTCGGCCCTGGCGCCCGCAGCGGCCTGCTCTTGCACCGCATGCAAAGCCTTCGTCAACGCGACCGCGGCAGCCTTGGCCGCGAGGAGATCGCCCTGCGCCACTTCAAGCCGCACCAGCTCGCGCGCGGCCTCCGGGTCGTCAGGCTGCGCCTCGACGGCAGAGCGCAGCAGGTCCCGAGCCTGGTCGGGCCGTTCGCGCGCCTCGGCGATGCGCGCCGACAACAGCAGCGCCGGGGCGTGGCGCGGGTCCGCTGCGAGCGCCGCGTGCAAGTGCTCTTCCGCCTCGGCGGCGCGGCCCTGTCGCAGGAGCACCTCGGCCAGCACGCTGTGGAGATGCGGCGATTCCGGGTCGTACAGCAGCGCCTCGCGGAGCTCCGCGACGGCGGCGTCGTATTTGTCGTCTCCGCGGGCGAGCAGCGCCTGGAGATAGTGACTGTAGGCGCGCGCGCTCACGTACGGTTGGGGGTCGTAGTTTTCGCGAGTGGCCTCCGCGATCGCGTCCTGGTCAGGCACGGGAGGCGTAGTCGTTGCCGCCGGCCGGTGGGCGCAGGCGGCGCAGGCCGTGACCCCGATGAGCGCGAGCGCGGCTCTCTTCATGGACAATACGATGCCGAGGCGTTGCGGCTGTTGCAGGTGTCGCGACCCGGGCGCGGCCACGCTGTTGGGCTCGCGGCGACCGGCGCTTGATCGAGTTGCACCGCCCAGACCCAGCCCGTGCCGTCGGGGATATACGCGACACCGCCGGTCCCGCGCACGTCCACCACCGGCGTCGGCGGCAGCAGGACCGAGGCCGGATAAGAAGCAACGGCACCCGCCTGGGACTTCATCTGCAGCAGGTTGAGCGCGTTCGAGGGGGACGGTAACGCCGGAGTCAACAACCGAACCGTCGCGTCCCGTTGCACAACGAGGACCTGATTCACACCGACCAGCACCGGCGAAGAGACTGCGATCGCGGTCGAGCCATTGATCGGAGCGACGCCCGGAGCAAACAGGTGCCCGTCGGTCTGCGCGAAGGCATAGACGACACCATTCGCGTCGGTCGCGTAGATGGCATTGCTGTCGAACACCGGCGTACCGTTCAGGGGGGCAGCGGCGGCTGGGCTCGGGCTCAATGGCTCCTTCCAGCAAGGCTGCTGACCCGTGCAGGTGGCAGCCTGCGTCTTGTGCACCCGCCGGTCCGTGCCTGCGAAAAATGGATTCTCGGGTGAGATGCCGAGTGCGGGTCCGCCGCGCGCGCCCGAAGATCCGTTACCGCTGTAAGACGCCGCGCCGGACTGCACGAAGGTCTTGCCAACCGCGTCGAAGAAGATGGAGGTGAAGCCGGATGGGTGCGCGAAAAAGATCTGGTTCGCGTCAGCGCTGGCGCCGGTGAACGTCGTCTCCGTGGCAAGGGGGAGGAGTTCCTGATCGAACGGCGCGCAACTCCCCTTCTTGAAGACATAGACGTTGTGGAGGCCATTGGTATTGGTTCCCGCAAGCACTGCCAGCGGCGAGTCGGGAAAACCTGCGATGGCTGGCGGAACGCCGATAGTGGCGTCGGGCACGTCGCAGGGAATGAAGGGGACCGGTTGGGCAATCGTTGAGTCGAAGATGCTCAGCTTGCTCGGCGATGAGACGGAGTCGATGCCAACCCCGTAAATGACGCCCGCCTTGTCGACAGCGACGTCGTTGGAGATGCGCCCGACCGCTGCCTTCTGCACCAGCCCGCCCTGTGGATCGAGAATGAAAAGGTTGGAGGTGCCGGAACCGACGGTGCTGATGACGACCTGCCGCGGAGAAAGGGTGCTGCCCAGTGGCAGCGGCAGCAGCGCCGGCGAGCCCGATGGCGCCGCTCCCGCAAGCAGTAGAGAGCGCCACCGTACGATCGAGATCAGCGCGCTGCCATTGGGATTGATTTTGTGATGGGCGAGGAGATCAAATGCGTCGCTGTTGAGCGAAAGCGTCTCATTGCCATTCGAGGGGTCGGGCGCCCCCGGAACCTGCGAGG
>JANYKT010000014.1 GCA_025358085.1 Deltaproteobacteria bacterium
GTCTCCCAGGAGGCGTTCGTGCGGGCGCACGCCAACCTCGCCGGCCTCGAGGGAGAGGAAGCGTTCGCCAAGTGGCTCTTCAGGATCACGAGCCACCTGGCGATCGACGCGCTGCGGCGCGAGCGCAAGTCGCTCAAGGACTCGCTCGAGGACGTGGCCGAGACGGTCCTGGTGGACGGCGGCGAGGGGATCCTCTCGACGCCGCTGGGGCTCGACCCGTCGGACAACATGCTGCGGCGGGAGCTTGCGGCGCGGATGACGGCGGCGCTCGCGCAGCTGCCGGAGATCCACCGGACGATCCTCGTGCTCAGGGAGCTTGAGGGGCTGTCCTACGAGGAGTTGGCGGAGCGGCTCGGGATCCAGAAGGGCACGGTGATGAGCCGGCTCTTCCACGCCCGGCTGAAGATGCAGAGCAAGCTGCGCGAATATCTGGGTGAAGACGCGCCCAGGCAATCTGGCGAAGGAGACGAGTCATGAGCGCCTGCAAGGAAATCGTACCGCTGCTTTCGGCGCACGCGGACGGAGAGCTTTCGCCTGGGGAGGGCGAGCTGGTCCTGCGGCATTTGCCTGGCTGCGACGCGTGCCACGGGCGGCTTGCCTTTTTCGCCGCGCAGGGCGCCGCGCTTCGCGAGCGGGTGGTGGCGCGCGCTGCGGGCAAGGACTTCTCGCGCCTGACCGACCAGGTGATGGCGCGCGTCGCGAACTCCAGCTCTATCGCTGCTGGCCAGCGGCTGCGCACCGCGGAACGGCTGTCGCTCTGGTCGAGCGAGATGTGGGGCGCGCACCGGGTCATGATGGCGACGGCGGGCAGCTTCGCGCTCGCCGCCTGTCTCGCGCTCGCGGTCTTCTTGCAGCCGGTGCTTCCGGACGACTCTGCCCAGCTGGCCGAGCTCGACGCGGCGCAGTCGCAGGTCGACGAGGTGGATTTCGGCACCCACGATGGCGCGGTCATGAGGCTGCCTGACCGGACGCCGGTGATCTGGCTGGGCGAGGACCACGCGCAATGAAAGCTTTGGTGCTGCTGGCGTCGGTGCTGCTCGCGCAGGCGGACGGCGGAATGAACAACCGCGTGCGCATCACGGTGCGTGCCATCGCCGCGACCGACGTTGACGGTGGGATGGACGCGAAGCTCGCCCCCATCGAGTCGCACCTGCGCTCCTTCGGCGAGCAGTTCCGTTTCCGCAGTTACAAGCTGGTCGAGGAGCAGACTTTCGACCTCGACTGGAAGACGCCCCTGGAGATGGAGCTCCCGGGCTCGCGCAGCTTGCAGGTCACCCCGCGCCAGCTCGCGCCGGACGGGAAGATCAAGGTGCACCTGGAGCTGCTCGGGGAGCATCCGGCACACTCGCGCAAGCTGCACACCGACTACAGCATCCAGCGGGGTGGCACCATCCTGGTCGGCGGCATGCTGGTCGACCCGCAAAACCCGCAGGCCGGCACGCTGCTCATCGCCATCACCCAGGCGGTCGAGAAATAAGGTAGTGAGTCGGTCACCGCCCTGATTCAAGCTATCTTCTGGCCCATTTCTATTTGGCCCTACCTATCTAAAGGAACACTCATGAACCGGATCGCTTTGGTCGCTGCGCTCGTCCTCCTGCCCCTCGCTGTCCGCGCGGAGGCGCCGCTCAAGACCGATGAAGAGAAGACGCTTTACGCGCTCGGGATGATCATGGGCGGCAACCTCAAGACGCTGAACATGAAGCCTGCCGAGGTCGAGCTGGTGAAGCGCGGCATGACCGACGCGGCGCTGGGCAAGAAAGGGCAGGTCTCACTCGAAGAGTACGGACCCAAGGTGCAGTCGTTTGCCCAGGGCCGCTCCACTGCTGCCGCCGACAAGGAAAAGGTCGCCTCCAAGGACTTCCAGGCCAAGATGGCCAAAGAGGCCGGCGCGACCCAGCTGCCTTCTGGCCTGATCATCAAGACTTTGAAGCCAGGGACCGGAAAGAGCCCGGCCGCCACCGATAAGGTGAAGGTCAACTACGAGGGCAAGCTGACCAATGGCACGGTCTTCGACAGCTCGTACAAGCGCAACACGCCGGCCGAGTTTGGGCTGGGCCAGGTGATCCCCTGCTGGACCGAGGGCGTACAGAAGATGAAGGTCGGCGAGAAGGCGCAGCTGGTCTGCCCGTCTTCCATCGCTTACGGCGACCACGGCCACCCGCCCACCATTCCCGGAGGCGCGACGCTGGTGTTCGACGTGGAGCTGCTCGAGATCATGCCGGCTACGCCCGCGACGCCCCCCGCACCCGCGGGCAAGTAGGCGCGCCCTGCCGGACAAAGGCCCTCGTGCAGAAGGGCCGGCAGCGCGTTTCTTCCTCTGGCGCGAGGGCTCTATGTCAGACCCCCGTGCGAGGTTGCATTCGTTGGATCCCTTCTGTACAAGTGTACAGTAGTCGCGCCGGAGCGCGATTCGACCGGGATCCCGAGGAGACACGAGTGGCCAACGCAGAAAAAGAGAAGGCAATTGAGCTGGCGGTGTCTGCCATCGAGAAGCAGTTCGGCAAGGGTTCCGTCATGCGGCTCGGCGTGGACGAGCCGCTGGTACAGGACATCGCCGCCATCTCGACGGGCAGCATCTCGCTGGACCTCGCGCTCGGTGTCGGCGGTGTGCCGCGGGGTCGCGTCGTCGAAATCTTCGGGCCGGAGTCGTCGGGCAAAACCACGCTGACCTTGCACATCATCGCCGAAGCGCAAAAGGCCGGCGGCGTCGCGGCCTTCATCGATGCGGAGCACGCGCTCGACGTGGGCTATGCGCGCAAGCTCGGCGTCCGCACCGAAGACCTTCTCATCTCCCAGCCCGACACCGGCGAACAGGCGCTCGAGATCTGCGAAATGCTGGTCCGCTCCGGCGCGGTGGACATCGTCGTGATCGACTCGGTGGCGGCGCTGGTGCCGCGGGCAGAGCTCGAGGGCGAGATGGGCGATCAGCACATGGGCCTGCAGGCCCGCCTCATGAGCCAGGCGCTTCGTAAGCTCACCGCGATCGCGCACCGCACCGGCACGACCCTCATGTTCATCAAG